>JBBQAT010000256.1:0-1653 GCA_038316625.1 Burkholderiales bacterium | reverse complement strand
TTAATCAATGAAGTAGATTGGGCTGAACACCTGTCAGCGTTATCATGCGGTTATCGAATCCATGATGAATAACACTGGAGGGTCAGCCCAAATGAATAGTAGCAAGAAAGGGAGTTTCGCCGAACAGGTTCGGCGGTTTCGGGCTCGGTTTGTTCAGTCTGCTGGGTCGGTGCTGGGCAAGGTGGTCACTGGTCACGTGCTGAAGATGACGGTATTTGAAGAGGCGGGGAAGTGGCGAGAACGGTTTTACAGCCCGCTTGCGACGCTAGTGCTGTTCATCGAGCAGGTCCTCGGTGACGATCACAGCTGCCAGAAAGCCGTGGCTCAAGGGTTGAGTGCTCGGGTGGCGCTTGGGCAAAGACGATGCAGCCTGAACACGGGTCCGTACTGCAAGGCGCGGAAGCGATTGGCCTTGGGTCTGGTCGAGCGACTGGGACGCGAGGTCGGAACGCGGCTGATGGCGGCACAACCGGCGCTGTGGTTGTGGCATGGCCGCAATATCAAACTCGTCGACGGAACGACCGTGTCGATGCCGGACACGAAGAAAAACCAAACGGCGTTCCCGCAGAGCCGGGGGCAGAAGCCGGGACTGGGCTTCCCGCTGGCCCGCCTGGTCGGCATCGTCTCGCTGTCCTGCGGCGCGGTACTGGATGGGCCAGCGGCCCCTGCGAAGGCAAGAAGACGGGGGAAACCGCGCTGTTGTGGGGATTGATGGACAAGTTTATTCGGGGCGACGTGGTCGTTGCCGATCGGTACTTTGCCGGCTACTTCGGTATTGCTCGCTTGCAGCAGCAAGGGGTTGACGTGCTCATTCGCCAGCATCAACGCCGGCACACCGATTTTCGTCGAGGCCGACGCCTGGGCAAACGCGACCATGTAGTGACTTGGGATCGCCCGCAGCGCCCAAGTTGGATGGATCAGGCTATCTACGCCACCATGCCAGAATCCATCGTCATGCGCGAAGTCCGCGTCGCTGATCTGACCTGGGTCACCACGCTGCTCGATCCCGACGACGATGGCAAACTGGAGCTTGTCAATCTGTACGGCCAGCGTTGGCAAATCGAACTCGATTTCCGTTCGATCAAGACGGTTATGCAAATGGAAATTCTCCGCTGCAAGAGCCCGGACATGGTCCGCAAAGAGATCGCGACACATCTACTCGCCTACAACCTGGTGCGCACCGTCATGGCCCAGGCCGCCTGCCTCGCTCACGTCTTCCCGCGGAAATTGAGCTTCAAGGCCACACTGCAAGTCCTCAGCGCCTTCGAAGAAAATCTGCGCTTTTGTCCACAAGCCGCGCTCACTACACGCCATGCAATTGTCTTGGCTTCTATCGGTCAAACAATCCTCCTGATCCGCCCGGGGCGGGTTGAACCTCGCGCAGTCAAGCGACGACCCAAACCCCAACAGTTGCTCACCCAACCTCGTTACGTCCTGCGCGAACGACTTCGCAAGCAGCAGGAATCACATGCCAAACGCGCCTTAAGGTAGTGCCATTGGGGTAGTGCCATTGGGGACAGACCACGATTATTTTTCGTGTTAGCATAATAACCTCCTGATATTCCGATAGCAACCCATGCCGCGCCGAGCCCGTCTGATCCTCCCCGAAATTCCACTCCACATCATCCAGCGCGGCAACAACCGCTCGGTGTG
>JBBQAT010000255.1:0-2034 GCA_038316625.1 Burkholderiales bacterium | reverse complement strand
CGTCGGGAAAACGTCGTTGGTCGATTGGTGCAGGTTGACGTGATGCAGCGGATGAACGCGCCGGAACTCGTTGCACCCGCCGCGCTTTCCGCCCAGGATTTCTTCCGCGCGGTTGGCGATGACCTCGTTGACGTTCATGTTCAGCGAAGTGCCGGCACCGCCTTGCAGCGCGTCGACAATGACCGCTTCGCGATGTTGCCCGTCGGCCAGTTCGCTGCTGGCTTGAACGATGGCATTGGCGACATTGGCGGAAAGCAATCCCAGTCCGGCATTGGTTTGCGCGCACGCCAGTTTCACCAGCGCCATGCCGCGAATGAGCCCCGGCGCACAAGCGAGGCCGGTCAGCGGAAAATTCGCCAGCGCCCGTGCCGTGTGAATACCGTACAAGGCGTCGTCGGGTACCGGGAACTCGCCCAGCGAATCGGATTCCGTGCGCATGATCAGGCCGCTATCGCATCAACAAAAAACATCGCGCTTGCCGGCACGGATGTGCGCCAGCATCTTTTCGGAATTGCGGCGGGCCTTCGTGCCCATGCCACACAGTTCGCGGTCGATGCTCTGCTCACCGGCACAGCGCGCCGATTCGGAGGCGTAGTCGATCAGGTATTCCTGAAAGGTCGTCACCGCGTTGGGGTCGCATTTGAGCTTGATCAGTCCGGGTTTGGCGAGATCCATGAAGTCCGCGCCCGTGCGTCCGAGCCGGTAGCACGCTGTGCAGAACGACGGGATGAAGCCCATCGTGGCCAATTCCTGCACAATCTCTTCCAGCGAGCGGTGATCGCCGAGCTGGAACTGCCCGGCGGCCGTATCCGCGCTGTAACCGCCCGGATTGGTGCGGCTGCCCGCCGATGTCTGCGAGATACCCAGCGCATAGCATTCACGGCGGATGGCCGCCGATTCCCGTGTCGACAGAATCAGGCCGGTATAGGGCACGGCCAGCCGCAGGATGGCGATGAGTTTCTTGAAGTCGGTATCGGAAACCGGCGCGGGCGGGGTCAGGGATAATTCGGACCCGTCGGCCGGTTCGATGCGCGGTACGCTGATGGTGTGGCAGCCGACGCCGAACTCATCCTCCAGATGCTGGATGTGCTGCATCAGGCTCAACAGCTCGAAACGCCAGTCGTGCAGCCCGAACAGCACGCCCATGCCGACGTCGTCCACGCCGGCCTGCATGGCGCGATCCAGACCCGACACGCGCCAGTCGAAATCGCGCTTTTTGCCGGCGAGATGCACCGAAGCGTAGGTGTCGCGGTGGTAGGTTTCCTGAAACAGCTGGTAGGTGCCGATGCCGGCCTCCTTCAGCAACTGAAATTCCTCGACCTGGAGCGGCGCGAGATTGACGTTGAGCCGGCGGATGTTGCCGGTGGCATCGGTCACGTCATACACCGCCGCGATGGCATCAAGAATGTACTGGAAACCGCCATTGGCCGCCGAGTAACCTTCGCCGGCGACCATCAGCAGGCGCTTGTGGCCTTGCCGGATCAATTCGGCGGTGTCGCGTTTGATGCCGAGCATGTCCAACGCTGTGCGCGGCAAAGCCTTGTTGGAGGCACGGAAGGCGCAGTAGGTGCACTCGTTGCCGCAGACATTGGAGATGTAGAGCGGGGCAAACAGGACCATGCGGTGGCCGTAGATCCGCTCCTTGACGCTGCGCGCCGTCTCGAACAGCTCCTCGGTTTGTTCGGGTGTGGCAATGTGGCAAAGCGTCGCCACCTCGGCCATGTTCAGCCCCTTCAGTTCGCGGGCTTTTTGCAAGACCTCGCGAATTTTGCCGTCGTCCGGAATGGAGCGATGAAGCACGTCGTTTACTTCGCCGGCATTCAGCCAGTCATTTGCCCGGTAGTCGGTCATCGTGTGTCATTCATTGTTACAATAAAAACGGCTAAGGAGGTGATCAAAAATCTCTTTAAAACTACAAACCCTGTAGGTGGGGTTTTCGTTGCGTAACCCCAAGCAATTACGGTCAATAGTCGGGTTTACCGACGCAAACACGACCTACGAGGGTTAAATTGGACGTTAAACTTGTTTTTGGTT
>JBBQAT010000254.1:0-2517 GCA_038316625.1 Burkholderiales bacterium | reverse complement strand
GAAGGGCGTGCTCCGCCAGATGAGGATTACTTTACGGCATTGATCCGTTCCAGCAGGCCCTTCGGCCAAATGCCGGCATAGTCGGAACTCATGTACTTCGCCTGCACCACCTTGCGGAACTCATCCACATTCGGGGTGATGACCTTCATGCCTTGTGCCTTGAAAAAATCAACGATTTCCTTTTCATCCTTGATCCGGTTCTCGTTGTTGTACTTGGCTGCGTCCTGGGCGGCCGCCTTCACTTTCTGCTGCTGCGCCGGCGTCATGGCGTTGAAGGTCTTGCTGGCAATCGACAGGAAGATGCCGTCGACCAGGTGGCTGGTCATAACAACCGTCTTGCTGACTTCATAGAACTTCGCCGCACGGGCGCTGGGGAGCGGATTGTCCTGACCGTCAATGGTGCCGGTCTTGAGTGCCAGATAGACTTCGCCGTAAGCCAGTGGCGTCGGGGTAGCACCGAGAGCCTCACCGAGGAACAACCACTCTTTGCTGGCCGGCATGCGCAACTTCACGCCTTTCAGGTCAGCCGGCGTTTTCACGTCCTTGTCATCGCGCAGCATCACCTGGCGTGTGCCCAGATAGACCGTGGATAGCGGTGTAACTTCCAGCTTCTGAATCACTGGTTTGAAGACTTCTTCACCGATCGGGCCGTTGAAGATCTTTTGCTGATGATCGGGATCGCGGACGATGTAACCCGCCGTAAAGATGGAGAATTCCGGCACGATCTTGGAAATATCCTGCGACGAAATGATCGCCATTTCCAGGTTGCCACGTGCCATGGCGGCGGGTTCGGTGCCTTGCTTGAACAGGGAAGCGTTCAAGTGAATCTGCACATCGAATTCGCCCGGCGCGGACTTTTCCAGCGAATCCTTGAAAACGGTCAGCATCTTGGCATGCCAGTCGTCAGGAACGGCCGGCGTGGAAATGCGCAGGACCTGCTTGGTCTGTGCCATCGCTTGCGGTGCCGTAAAGCCTAGACCAAGCGCGACAACCATCGTGAGCGTACTGATGCCCGTCTTGCGTAAAACAGTTTGCAGTGTTTTATGACTCATGACCTTCCCCTTCCTGTGCGTTGCGATAATCGAAGGCCAGAAAGCGCCCTCCCTTTGTGGAATCATCTGGTGCAGCACCCATCCAACAATCAGTCAACATGTCCCCAACCAGCGCGAATCTATACCTGTCCGTCGAGGCTGTCCACCACTGGGACGCAGTATAATTCTTCGAGCTGCTACGACTTAGCTGATCGCTTCCTCACCCTTGGCCAGCGGAATAACGTCATGAATGCAATGAAAATCGAAGGTATCGTTCCGGTCATGCTGACGCCGTTCAACGACGCCGACGAGATCGATTTTCCCGGACTCGAGCGACTGATCGAATGGTATATCGCCAAGGGTTCGGATGCCTTGTTTGCCGTCTGTCAATCCAGCGAGATGCAGTTCCTGTCGCTTGAAGAGCGCGCGGCTCTGGGCCTGTTTGTCGTCAGACAGGTCGCTGGTCGTATTCCGGTTGTTGTCTCCGGCCATATCAGCGATGACCCGTACAGCCAGCTGGAGGAACTGACCGCGGCCGCGGAAACCGGTGCCGATGGCGTGGTGCTGGTGACCAACCATCTTGACCCGAAAAATCGCGGCACGGCGACGTTTATGGGCAATCTGCAGTGGCTGCTTGATCGCCTGCCCAAGGCTATGCCGCTGGGGCTTTACGAATGTCCAGCCCCTTATCGTCGCTTGTTGAGCGACGACGAGCTTCGCTTCTGCATCGATAGCGAGCGCTTTGTTCTGTTGAAGGATGTGTCCTGTGATCTGGAAACCGTCAAGCGCCGCGTAGCGATGGCGGCCGGCACGCCCTTTGCGATCCTGAATGCCAACGCGGCGATTGCCTACGATGCGATGAAGGCCGGTTCACGTGGCTTTAACGGGGTATTGGCCAATATCCATCCCGATCTCTACAAATGGCTCTACACCGCGGGCGGACAACACCCGGAACTCGCTGACGAAGTCGCGACCTTCCTGGTTCTGGCCGCGCTTTCGGAGGGTTTTGGCTATCCGGTAATCGCCAAGATGTACCACCAGCGCATCGGCACCTTCGCCTCGATCCGTAGTCGAGCGATCACCTTCGACGTACGAGAACGCTACTGGGCGCTGGACGCCATTCTTGACAAGTTGATGGCCGGCACCGAGGCCATGCGCGCCCGGATTGCCAGACTTTAGGGCGTCCGTCCTCGCGAAATCACGAGGGCGCTGGCAAGTCAATAAATACGGGCACCTTGAGAATTGATGCCGCGAGAGCCAATATCCACGCGGCTTCCAGGGCACATCCATTGAAGATCGCCAATCGACGCGGCCCCCGAACGATTACGTTACGGGACGATGGCCACGCACAAAGATTTCAAACTGTTCAGCGGACATCGGTCTGGCAAAGAAGTAGCCCTGAACCTCATCGCAACCCTTGCTGCGCAGAAAAGCGAGTTGCTCGGCCGTTTCCACCCCTTCTGCAATGGTCTGCAAGCCAAGACTC
>JBBQAT010000253.1:0-2569 GCA_038316625.1 Burkholderiales bacterium | reverse complement strand
CGCCGATCACCCCTGGCACCGACCCTTCAAGCCCGATTCAAAGGCCGGCCAATTGGCCGGCCTTTGAATCAAACCCAAAACAGCTCACCGGACATTTCTATCTTGCCCAATCAGCGGACATTTCTACTTTGCCTTGACAGTCTACTGCATGGGTCTCGCCTTCAAGTTCAGCAAGCATTAGGATGGCCGGCGGCGAATCTTTTGGTTCTTTGCTTGTCTGTCATTTACCCTTTTAAATTAGTGACCAAATACCATGAAAAAACCAGAACACATTCTCAAGGAATGGATGCAGGCGATCAACGACGGTGACGCTGAGGCGTTGTTGGCCCTCTACGACACCAATGCCGTCCTGATTCCCACGTTTTCCAACCGGCTTTTAAGTAAGAGAGAGAGCATTCGTGAATACTTCGAAAAGCTCGCTAGCCGAGAAGACCTGAGCATTGCCCTGCATGAAAAAACGCTGAATATCCAGCCAATCAAGGATGATGTTTATGCCATGCACGGGATCTACTGTTGGCGTTTTGCGATTGACGGCGAACTACTGAGTTTCGAGGCGCGTTTCAGTTATGTTCTTGATCTTGCCTTGCCGAACCCGATCATTCAACATCACTCGTCGCAGATTCCACGGATGCTTTAGCATGAAAATGGCCGAAATCCCCTTCGGGACAACCGACTGGTCGATGATCACGCCGACCGAGCACAAGGGTGAGCGCGGGCTGGCCTATTGGCGAACGCAACATTTCGGTGCCATCCGCGTGCGCATGGTCGACTACACGCCCGGCTATCTTGCCGATCACTGGTGCGTAAAAGGCCACATCCTATTGTGTATCGAGGGTGAACTGCATACTGAACTCGAAGACGGGCGTACGTTTACGCTGAAGCCCGGCATGAGCTACCAGGTCGCCGATGATGCGGAACCTCACCGTTCCTACACCGAGCTTGGGGCCCGATTGTTCATTGTTGACTGAGTCGGCCTGAAACGCCCGTCGATTGGCGGTCTACGAAGAAATGTGCTGGAGACCCGCATGGATAGTGGCCTCCAGGGCATCGTTTTGAAGATGCCCGTATTCACAGCATCACAAGCACGCTAATGTAGCCCGGCTGGCGACTGTTCAAGATAAACTTCCAGTCTTGCCGAGTCCATTGTTTGTGCTTTCAGGTGAAGGGGTATTTCATGGGAGATCAATTGCAGTCGCTGGATCAGGTCAAGGCCTCGGCCATCGATATGGTCATCAAGTTCGGACCGAAGCTGGTGGTGGCGATCATCATTCTTGTCGCTGGCTACACGGTCGGGCGCTGGGTGGGCGCAATGCTGGAGCGTTTACTGGTCCGCTTCAAGCTCGAAGCGCCGATTCGTTCGCTTCTGGTGCGCATTGCCCAACTCGTCGTTATCGGCCTGTTCGCCATCATGGCCTTGCAGAATCTCGGCGTTGAACTGCTGCCGCTGATCGCCGGCCTTGGCGTAGCGGGCGCGGGAGTTGCCCTGGCGATGCAGGGGCTACTCGGTAACATGGTCGCCGGCCTCACCATCATCTTTACCCAGCCCTTCCACGTCGGCGATTACCTTTCCATTGCTGATGAAGAGGGCGAAGTGCTTGACATCAGCCTGTTCAGCACCACGCTCGGGCATACCGACCGCTCGAAGGTACTGATTCCGAACCGCAAGATCGTCGGCGAGATCCTGCATAACTACGGGAAGATCCGGCAACTCAATCTGAGCGTCGGCGTGGCCTACGGAACCGATATGGATATGGTCTTGCGCGTGATCGACGAGATTCTGCACGCCAATCCGCGTGTACTTCAGGAGCCGGCGCCGGTGTTCGGCGTCCAGCGGCTTGCCGACTTCAACGTCGCCATCAGCATTAACCCGTGGGTCAGTGTTTCGGACTACGTTGCGGCGGGCAATGAACTCAACAAGACGATCCTGGAGACTTTCCGGGAACGAAGCATCGATATCCCGTTCCCGCAACGTGAGGTGCGCCTGCTCGGGAGCGTCGCCTGAGGCAGTCGGGGAAAGTCGCAAGGCTCTGGCGTCTGACGCTGGCGGCGCTGCTGTTCCTGCTCCTTCTCGCTGATCAACTTTTCCCGCCACCACTTCCCGGTCGCTCCGCGCCGCATGCTCAGGTCGTTGTCGCCCGCGACGGAACGCCGCTGCGTGCCTTTCCCGACTGCGCCCATATCTGGCGTCATCCGGTGCGTATCGACGAGGTTTCGCCACGTTACGTCGAAGCGGTGGTTGGCTACGAGGATCGATTCTTCTGGTGGCATCCTGGTGTCAATCCCTTGGCGCTGATGCGTGCAGCGGGGCAGTGGATTTCGCACGGGCGCATCGTTTCCGGTGGTTCGACGCTGACCATGCAGGTGGCGCGCATCCTCGAACCGACGCCGCATACGGTGCGTGGCAAGTTGCGGCAGATTACGCGGGCGCTGCAGCTTGAGCTGCGCCTCTCCAAGCGTGAAATCCTTGAGCTGTATCTGACCTTTGCGCCGATGGGTGGTGTGCTCGAAGGTGTCGAGGCCGCGAGTCGTGCCTATCTCGGCAAGCCGGCGAAACGGCTGACCGAATCTG
>JBBQAT010000252.1:0-2872 GCA_038316625.1 Burkholderiales bacterium | reverse complement strand
TCAAAATCATGCAGGACGCTGATGACCGTGCGGCCTTCAGCATTCCAGTGCCGCACCAGCGCCGCCAGATCGCGCACTGTATTGGCATCGATGGCTCCGTAGGGTTCGTCGAGCAGTACAAGCGGCGAATCCTGCAGGATCACGCGGGCAAAACGCGCGCGTTGCAACTGGCCTCCGGAAAGCTGGCCAATCGGCCGGTCTTCCAGCCCGCTTAGTCCAACCGCCGCAATGGCTTCTTCGATGCGCTGTCGGGCAGCACGATCAAAGGTCCGAAAGGCACCGAATTGCGACCACAGCCCCATCGCCACGAAATCATGGATCACGATGGGGAAACTGCTGTCGAGCGTCGACTGCTGAGTGAGATACGCAATGTTTTCGCGCTTGAGTCCGGCCAACTCGACGTGCCCCTGCATCGGACGCAACTCGCCGACGATGCCTTTAAGGAGCGTTGACTTTCCCGCGCCATTGGGTCCGACCACGGCCAGCAGGCTGCCGGCGGCAATGTCCCCCTTGAGGTGGTGAACGGCCGGATGTCGGTTGTAACCGAGTGTCAGGTTGTCGAAGCGGACAATCGGCAACGCTCCCGTCGTCATGACAGCGCCCAGTGGATGGTGGACCATAGGAGTATCAGCGCACCCGCCGCCCAGGCCAGGCGAGACAGCGCTCCTGCGCAAAGGATCGGGTTGCGACGTGTTTTCAGATGGCGGGTTGGGGCATGCATGAAGGTGGCAATGCGCTGGTAAAGACGGCCATGCTGCCTGAGTTTCCTTCTAAATGCAACTTTGTTGCACTAGCGGCTTTGTTGCCGGCAAAAGCGCATCAACTGCGGGCGGCGACGGTCGTCGCCTGAAACTCCCGCTGGTAACGTTCCAGGCTGTTGATTGAACCGCAAACGAAAAGCGCATCATCGGGGCGCAACGAAAAGTCGCTGTCGAATTCGACCAGCACTTCGTGTCCGCGCTCGACGGCGACGACTTTAGCACCAGTCCGTTCAAGGACTTCGCTGCGCCAGGGATGAGCACCTGCCAGCGTGCCCGCGCTCAGACGGCTGAACTTGATCCGGTTCTCGACGGGAATGATTTGTTCATCGAGCAGGTGATAGGCAAGTATCTGCCCGGCGACCTGTCCCTCCGAAATCGCAAAATCGGCACCTGAACGGTAGAGCCGCGCCGTATTCGGTGCGCGATTGACGCGCACAATGAGCGGGACTTCGGGCGCGTATTCGCGTACCACGGCGGTGGCAAAGACGGATTCGCTGTCGTCGCCCAGGGCGAGGATGACGGCGCTGGCTTCGCGAACTTTGGCTCGATCAAGGGTGGCCAGTTCGAGGACGTTGCCAACCACGTCGACCCCAAGTGCCGGTTTCAGGTCAATTACGATGCAGTCTTCTTTTGCATCGAGCAGCATCTCGACGACTTTCCGTCCGACCGAGCCGAGGCCAGCCAGTACGATCGGTCCCGTTCGACGAATCGGGTTAGCCATACGTTCAACTTTTTCGAGGTTGGAATGGGTGCCAACGACAACAAGGATGGCACCCGGCTCCACACGTGTTTCCGGCCCTTTGGCGGTAGTGAAAACGCCTGTATTCCATTGACCAATCACCGACACACCGTGCTTTTCGCGAAGATGGAGTTCGCCGAGTTTCTTTCCGGCCAGCGGGCTCTCCTCGCGGATACGAAATTCGGCCATCCCGACCTTGCTGCCGAGCAAATGCATGCCTTCGGCTGGCGGACTGATGCGTGTGCTGGCGCGGGAAGCGAGGGCAGCACCTAGCACGTGTGCCGGCGTAAATACATCGGTGGCGCCAATGCGGAGCATCGGTGGCCGGTACAGCGGATCATCGGCCAGCGCGAAGAGGGAACCGGTGAATCCATGCTCGCGGACGATCAGTGCACAGGTGGCATTGGCGTGATCGCCCGCATTGGTAACGACCGCCCGCGCATCCTTTACGCGCGCCAGAACCGAAGGGTCCTCAGCCAGTTTGCCAAAAACCACGTTGTAACCACGATCACGGAGGTTGCGCGCGACTTCGAAATCCTCCTCGAAAATCACGAAGTGGCTTCCCGTCCGCTTGAATTCTTCAAGCAAGGATTCGATTGCCGGGCCATAACGGTAGAACAGTACCTTGTCAGCCATTGGCGGCAATACGTGCTGCAGGCGACTTTCGAATTGTTCCTCGAAGTAAGGCAGCACGAAGATCGGAAATATCAGAAAAACGAGAAACTGCCCCATGAATTGTCCGAGGATGACGAACAGCGCTACAACTGGATGCCTCCAGTGGCTGTCGCTGCCGTAACCCGTCGTAGTCAGGGTTTCGGATGCCCATTGCAGACTTTCCAGGAAGGTTCGCGGCGTCCCTTCCAGATAATCCATTCCAAACATGTAGATCGTGCCAAGAATGAGTACGGTCATTGGCAGGACGACCAGCAGCATCATGAGGCGTTTGGTCGAACGCTTGAAATTTGGCAGCATGTCAGACGGCTCGGTAATTTATTAGCGCGAAGTATCCACGGCGTTCAAGGCCGGGTCAAACATCATGCATTATGCGACCAGATCGGTAAGGTAAAATCGCTGGATGAACGATGAATTTTATATGCGCGAAGCGTTGTCGCTAGCCCGTGCGGCGGAGTGTCTTGGCGAAGTACCGGTTGGCGCTATCGTGGTGCGCGATGGTGAAATCGTGGGGCGGGGCTTCAATTCGCCCATCGGTGAATCCGACCCGACGGCGCACGCCGAAATTGCCGCGTTACGGGATGCGGCCCGCCGGCTTCAGAACTATCGGCTACCCGGTTGTGAACTCTTTGTAACACTGGAGCCGTGCGCCATGTGCGCCGGGGCGATGTTGCATTCACGGATCGCCCGGGTGGTTTAT
>JBBQAT010000251.1:0-2966 GCA_038316625.1 Burkholderiales bacterium | reverse complement strand
TCGTGCCACAAGCAAGGTTACGGTCTCCGCCTGACCATTTGCTGGGGCCTTGGTTGCGGTCGTTGAACATCGCCACCGTCAGAATTGCGGCATACCTTCTGCCGCCATGGTTGCTTCCCAGGCAATGATTTCGTAGCTGGCGACACCGGCCTTGCGAAAGGGGTCTTGCGCAATCCATTGCGTGACCTCGTCCAAAGATTTTGCCCGGGCAAGAATGACGCCACCGGTACGGGGCACTTTCCTTCCCGAAAGTAGAAAGTGGCCCGCCGCGTAATGGTGGGTCAGAAATACGCGATGTGCGTCGATGTGAAAATCAACGTCGGACAAAGGGCGCACATAGTCAATCAGGATGAGAAATAACATTGCAAACCTCTCATTCATAAAATCACGGACGAAGAAGGATGGACCCGGCGGTTTCGCCGGATTCTAGGCAGCGATGTGCGTGCGCCGCTTGGTCTAAAGGCAGGATCGTGCCGATCGTTGGCTGCAGGCCACCTTGCAACTGCCGAATGGTGGCCAGCGCACCTTCGCGGTAGCGCGCCATGTCTGTCATGAAGCCCATGACCCCAGGTCGTGAGAGCGCGATCGAACGGGCCGGACCGAGTAGCGCCAGGTTGATCGGACCAGAGTCGCCAGCCACTTGGCCGACACTGGCGACCATGCCGTAGGGCCGGACGCAACCCAAGGTGTCGATTAGCGTCTTGCCACCGATGCCATCAATAGCGTAGTCGACGCCTTGCCCATCGGTCAGCGCTTTGGTAGCAGCAACGAAATCTTCGTCCCGATAGCGAATGGCGTGGTCTAGCCCGTGTTCGATCGCCAGTTGCGCCTTCGCTTGCGTGCTCACTGTGCCGATGACGCGGGCGCCCATCGATTTTGCCCACTGGACGAGGACCAGTCCCAGGCCACCCGCAGCAGCGTGTACGAGTACGGCATCACCGGCTTTTAGGGGGTAAACGTAAGTCAACAGCATGTGGGCAGTAATGCCGCGCAGCAGTAGGCTGGCAACAGCATCGTCGCTTACGTCGTCAGGCAAAGGGATCACCTTGGCTGCGGGCAGGTTGCGAGCGCTGGCATAGCTGCCGGTAGGTAGGCCGGCGTAGGCGATACGTTGGCCGACATGCAAAGTGTCGACATTTGGCCCAAGGGCTTCGATGACCCCAGCGGCCTCGACACCAAGAACTGCCGGCAACGCGGGCAGCGCGTAGAGGCCGGTTCGGTGGTAGATATCGACATAGTTCACGCCGATAGCGGTGTGGCGTACACGGACTTCGCCAACCGCTGGCGGTGGAAGTGAAACCTCAATTGCGGTCAGCGCCGATGCATCGCCATACTGGCTGATGACTATCTGGAAAGCGGCTGAGGAATCAAGAAAAGATTCAAGCTTACGCATAGTGTTCTCCTGGTGATTGAACTTGTCAGCGAATCTTATGGCGTGCAAAATTAACTATCAATTCAAAATTAATTAACATTTATTGTGCAAAAAAACACAGAAAGGGCTGGCGGCGACAGTCGTCGGATGCAATGGGATGACATTCGTTATTTCCTCGAATTGGCCCGCACAGGGAGTCTTTCAGGGACGGCAAGGCGGCTCAATGTTGAGCATTCAACGGTGGCTAGGCGTGTCGAGGCGCTGGAGCTGTCACTTGGCATGAAGCTCTTCAACCGCTTGCCCAAAGCCTGGTCATTGACGGCAGAAGGGGAAGTGCTGGTCAGCCAAGCGAGCCGGCTTGATGATGAGGCCCAAGCGTTTTCTCGGGCCGCACTCGGCGTTTCCGCATTGCAGGGAACCGTGCGGGTATCGGCTCCGCCTGTTCTTGCCAGCCATTTTCTGGTGCCGCGTCTGGCTGTAATACGAGAACAATGGCAAAACATCAATCTTGAAGTTATCGGTGATATTCGCGATGCCCATCTCTCCCGAGGGGAGGCTGACTTAGCCATCCGCATGTCACGGCCTTCGTCGCCGGGGCTAGTGGCGCGGTGTATCGGTGAATTGCATTACGGGCTCTATGCCGCCCACGGTTATACCGGTCGCCCCGAGGCAGATTGGGAGTTTCTCGGGTACGACGAAAGCTTGGGCCAGGTGCCGCAGCAGCAATGGCTGAATCGCGTCGCTAATGGTCGCCGTTTTCTGCTGCGAAGCAATGATCTTGCAGCCCTGCTGCATGGGGCCCG
Organism: Burkholderiales bacterium; assembly: GCA_038316625.1. Taxonomy (GTDB): domain Bacteria; phylum Pseudomonadota; class Gammaproteobacteria; order Burkholderiales; family Rhodocyclaceae; genus Propionivibrio. Next base: position 791 of record JBBQAT010000251.1, on the reverse strand, counting down.
CGCCGGTCTAGGACTGGTGGCACTCCCGCATTTTCTGGTTGCTAACGACCGTAGTTTGAGTGCCATACCGACACGTTTTGATGCGATCAAGCGCGAAATTTGGTTGGTCATGCACCCAGATGTGCGGCGTTCGCCGCGCGTGAGATTAGTCTCAGACCTCTTGGTCACGCTGGTTGGCGAAGAACAAGTACTTTTGTCCGGGAGTGCTCCTGTCTGACTCAGATATGGTTAATTTCCATACCTACGGCTCGACTGGTTTCAAGTCATAGAGGTCGAGGATGCCTTGGGGCTTTCAGAGCAGACGGAAATTTGACAGTACTTACCAGACCGGTGACCAACGCCAATTTGGACTTCCAGTTACCGGTCACTCACAAACTTCGGCAACTGGCCGATACCGGAAGTTCATTGTCGAAGCACCAACGGCCGCTCATGCTGTTCCGGTCTTGCGAGAGAATCAAAACTGACTGCACAGGGCTTCTATAAGCTTGATAGTGCCAGCATTCGCACCGTCTTGAACTTCAAGTTTTTTAGATTTTTGTTAAATCAAAATTAAACAAAAATAGATATTCATTAAACTATGGAGCATGCCAAAATCAGCCTCAGCTCTGGAAACCCTCCCACCCGCCGCCACCGCCGCGCTGCGAAAACTCGGCGCTGACCTGACCACCGCGCGCAAGCGGCGCAAGCAGTCCCTGCGTGCATGGGCCGTGCGGCTGGACGTTTCCGTCCCCACGCTCATGAAGATGGAAAAGGGCAGCGCGGCGGTGTCTATCGGCGTGTACGCCACGGCG
>JBBQAT010000250.1:0-3233 GCA_038316625.1 Burkholderiales bacterium | reverse complement strand
CACTATAACCTACTGTTTACAAGCAATATTTTTAATAGCATCGAAAATAATTCCGTTCAGGAAATGGCCGGACAGTCTGTGGCGTATTTCCGTACGGGTAATCCTCAATCACCAGTGACAATTTTGAAATGAGAATTGCTGTACCAACCTGCTAGACTTTCTCCTGAACAAGTCATCAAAAATTGGGAATTTGAATGTTAGATGAAAACGACCTGATCTATTCGCCGCTCCAGCAGACTTTCACGAAAGACGGCAAGACGATCAATATCCAAATCTGCCGATTACCTGATACCGGTTGGACGCTTGAGGTCGTTGATCAATACAACAACTCCATCGTCTGGGATGGAGAATTCGATACTGACCAAGAGGCATTGGATCAAGTGCTTTGGGAAATCGGTGAGGATGGTATCGATGCCTTCATTGGGCGAGACCCGAACGTGTCATTGCATTAAATTCTAGTTCTGTAGATTTCTTCGGCTGATTCGGAAGGTCGATCCCCAAATTGCCAAACAGATGGCGAGTCCAGCGACTATTGCGCTTGAGTCTCGGGTATCTGTGGCATCTATTCTGAAATGAGCTTTCAGCGTACTCAGGTGAAGTAATGATCGACAGGCAATACCCCTCTGCAGAAGAAGTCCTCGCGGCCACGAGAAACTGGCTTGAGCGCGCCGTGATCGGTCTGACGCTGTGTCCGTTTGCCAAAGCGGTGCATGTCAAGGATCAAGTGCACTATGTAGTCAGCGAGGCCACCGATAGCGATGCATTGCTCGCTGATCTTGAGCGTGAGCTTCTCTATTTGATAAACGTATCGCCTGAGGAAGCGGATACCACGCTGCTTATCCACCCTTACGTGCTCAAGAATTTCGACGACTTCATCGACTTTCTCGATCTGGTTGATGTGGTGGTACGCACTCAGGGCTTCGCGGGAACGTTGCAGGTCGCCCATTTTCATCCCGATTATTGTTTTTCCGATTCAGAGCCCGGTGACCTTGGTAACTACACCAATCGCTCGCCCTACCCAATTCTCCATTTACTCCGTGAAGCAAGCATAGACAGGGCCGTAACCGCATTCCCCGAGGCCTCCACGATTTACGAACGCAACATTGAAACACTCAATCGAATTGGAATCGATGGCTGGAAGGCACTCGATGTTGGCGCAAAGAAGGAATAGCGCGATGAAGGTTCACGCCATGGTGGTGGAAACGACGGTTGATGTTGCGGCGTCAAGCGTCATGCTGGCTGCTGGGAGTTCGGACGAGGAAACGTCGCCGAGTCTCAGAGGGTGTCCGGAAGAAGAAGGTGTACACTGAGTGCCCATCGATCAGCGCCGAACTTGCCATGGACTTCCCGATAAAACCCCTGATCACCCTGCTTGCGATTGTCAATCCAATCGGCGTGATCCCGTTCTTTATTCACTTCACGGGCAACTTTTCTCGGGATCAACGGAAGAAAACGGTACGCACCGCCGCATTCACGGCCTTTCTTGTGATTGCGGTTAGTGCGCTCTTTGGCTTGAAGATTCTCGAGTTTTTCGGAATTTCTCTGGCTTCGTTTCAGGTTGGCGGAGGTCTGCTGCTCCTCATGAGCTCAATCCAGATGCTGAATGCGCAGCCGGCTGAATCGCGCGCTCATGATGTCGAGGAGGGGGCCAGCCGTGCAGACTCCGGCGCCAGCATCGCTGTCGTACCGCTGACCATTCCACTCTTGACGGGTCCGGCGGCCATTTCAACGGTGGTGATCTATGCCGAGAAAACGAAGCACTTCTGGGAATTGAGCGTATTGGTTGGCTACGGCTTGATCATCGGTGTCGCAACCTGGTTGGCCCTGTCCGCTGCGGGAAAAATTGGCAAGTTCATGGGGCAAACGGGAATCAATGTGATGACCCGACTGATGGGCCTGATTCTTGCCGCGATTGCCGTCGAGGTCATGTCCGATGGCCTTGTTAAGCTTTTTCCGGTGTTGTCTCACTAAATCCACCTCAATCAATAGCCAAAAAAATCCCGCGCCGGTTAGGGCTCGGGACTAAAGATTCCATCTTTGCGATGGATCAGGGAGGGTCAAACATTGTCAGCGGGGGACGCTGAAGCAATGGCTGAAGTGTAGGGATTGTCCGGGGCGGCGTCTGTTGCGCGTTCTAGGAGATTGCGTAACGGTGTGTATAGGCCAGCGCCTGGCACTTTCCGGTGACCCAAGAGTGCCCTCGGACGAGCGACGAAAATGCCCAACCGGCAACATACTCAGGTACGCGATATCAGTCGCGCCTTGACCGGTAACCTACCCGGTTGAGTCGGCCTTGTTGTCATAAACACGAACGAGATTTCGCCCGGCTTCCTTGGCTTGATACATTGCCGTGTCGGCCCACTTGAGGATATCCGATTGGCCGGTTTCCTGCCCGATGAACAACATCATGCCGATGCTCGCCGTGCAATTGTGTTCGACGGTCGTTTCGGTTCCGCAAGGTTCCTTGATTTTCATCAGATACGGGCGGGCTAAAGAGCCCCGGATTTTTTCCGCCAGTCCCCCCGCTTGTGACGCTGATTCCTCTTCGTCCTCTGACAACTCGCTGATGACGACTACAAACTCGTCGCCACCAAAGCGTGCGACGGTATCCGACCTGCGCACACAGCTTTTCAGCCTGTCAGCGACTTCAATGAGCAACAGGTCGCCCACCTCGTGTCCATGCGAGTCATTCAGTGGTTTGAAATTGTCGAGGTCGAGAAACAGCACCGCGCCATAACAGCCGCTTCGTTTGCTGGCCACCATGGCTTGGGTCAGGCGGTCATTGAGCAGGCGGCGGTTCGGCAGTTTGGTGAGCGCGTCATGCAAGGACTGCTCGCGCACCTGTTCTTCCATTTGCTTGTGTTCGGTGATGTCCAGTGCAATTCCGCCAATCAGCGCGGATTGTCCGACTCGGGGAATGCTGAACTTGTGCGTCTGGTAAAGTCGCATCTGACCATTCGCATCCTTTACCTGCTCTTCGAAAACCACGTAACCTTCTTCCGGCGAGCCCAGATCATCGGCAATCAGTCTGGTCGCCATTTCGGGAGGGAAAAGGCTCCAGGCAGATGTTCCGGGCCAGGCACCAATTCCGATGATGTCCGTCATGTAGCGATTGGCATAGATCGTGGTGCCTTCTTCGTTTTCGATGAATGCGGCGACCCCCCTGCGTCAGGATAGTTGTCCCTTTGCCTGATTTAGACTACAGGCATTGAAATGCAGGGGACGAGGACGAG
>JBBQAT010000249.1:0-3274 GCA_038316625.1 Burkholderiales bacterium | reverse complement strand
TTCCCTGCCCGAAATTTCGTAGGCTTTGGCGGCCTGCTCGTGTTTGGCACGCACCTCGACCAGCTCCTGCTGGCGCTGTGTCAACTGCTGCCGGGCGATCGAGGTCGTCGTTTCCAGCTCGTTACGACGCGATTCGTAGAGCCGGCGCTCCTCGTCAACCGTCTTCGGGTCCTCCTTGGTTATATCCGGCGGAACAACAAACGGGCGGCCTTCAGTCAGCGCCCGCAGGCGCGCAGCCTTGGCAAACAGCGCCGTGTATTGCACGCGACTCTCGCGCACCGACGACGCGAAGCGGGTCTGATCAATGCGCAGCAAAATCTGCTCGGGTTCCACAATGTCACCTTCGCGCACAAGGATCTCGGAAACCACACCGCCATCCAGGCTCTGCAGCACCTGCAACTGGCGCGACGGGATGACCTTGCCCTCACCGCGCGTGACTTCGTCCACCCGGCTGACTGCCGACCACATCAGGGCAATGGCAAAGGCGATGCCGATTGTTTTGAGCAGCACCCGGGCACGCAACGGCTCCTGCTGCAGGATGGCAAAATCGGTATCGGCGGCAAAACCCTGTTGCTCCTGCTCCTTCTTCGCCACCGCCATGCGCTCCAGACCGGAGTCAATGCCGGGTTGAATGCGCACGCGAATCGCTTCCAAAAAGCCGATCACCCGCTTTCCGGCCGCAATCAAAAACGTGTTCATTGCGACGCCCTCCCGACACGGCCCGACTGCAGCGCTTCGACCACTTGTTCGCGCGGTCCGTCGGCAACGATCCGGCCATCGTCAACGACGATGATGCGGGTCGCCAGGTCGATCAGGCTGGTGCGGTGCGTCACGATGACCATCGTCTTGTGCGCGGTGAAGCGCTTCAAGCGCTCTTTGAAGCCGTGTTCGGTCGAGAAGTCCATGGCGCTGGTTGGTTCATCGAAAAACAGCACCGGCGGGTCCATCAGCACGGCGCGGGCAATCGCCACTTCCTGACGCTGTCCGCCCGACAGAGACTCGCCGCGCTCGCCGATCAGCATGTCGAAGCCCTTCGGGTGGCGATTGACAAACTGGGTCAGCCCCGCCGTTTCGGCCGCCATCACGATGGCTGAATCATCGGCATACGGCGCGCCGATGGAAATGTTCTCGCGCAGCGTGCCGTAGAACAGCGTCGCATCCTGGCCAACAAAGCCAACATTGCGCCGCAGGTCGGCCGGATCGAGCTGGCGCAGGTCGATACCGTCGATGCGTACGACGCCGTCGGTTGGCTGATACAGCCCGAGCATAAGCTTCTGCAAGGTCGTTTTTCCGGAACCGGTACGGCCGAGAACGACCACGTGCTCGCCCGGCGCAATGCGCAACGAAACGTTTTGCAGCGCCGCCTCGCCCTGGCCGGGATAGCTGAATGACACGTTGCGGAATTCGATCTCGCCCTGAATTTCGGGCCGATGAATGAAAGCCGAGGCATCCGGGCGCTCCACCGGTTGCGCCATCAGCTTGTCGAGCGTTTCTAGCGACATCCGCGCATTCTGGAACTGCATGAGCATACCAACCGCTTGGCCGAGCGGCGCAATGGCGCGACCGCCGAGCATGGTGACGGCGATCAGCCCGCCCATCGTCAATTGGCGATCCTGAATCAGATAGACACCGGCGATGATCAGCAAGACGTTGACCACCTGCGTGATGGTCATCGCCCCGTTGGTCGCGCTGGCCGAGAGCAGGCGCATCTGGGCACTGGTTCGCGCCAGAAATGCCGTCGTGCGCTCCCACTTGTTCTGGATAACGCCTTCCGCGCCCTGTGTCTTGATCGTTTCAAGCGCCGTCAGGCTCTCGATCAGCGAGGCATTGCGCAGCGCCGAGGCGCGATAGGTTGTTTCGACCAGCTCGTGCATTTTGTGCTGAACGACGTAGGCGTAGATCAGCCCGAGGATCAGCCCGATGATCGGGATGAACACCAGCGGCCAGGAAATCCAGGTGATGACCAGCAGAAAGAGGATGGCAAACGGAAAGTCGATCAGCGCCGTGACCGTCGCCGAGGCGATGAAGTCGCGGACGGATTCGAACGAGCGCAGATTCGAGGCAAACGAGCCCACCGACGCCGGCTTCGCTTCCAGGCGCATGCCGAGCACACGCTCCATGATCATCGCTGACAGTTTGACATCGATACGCGCACTGGCCAGGTCGACGAAATGGCCACGCAGCAGGCGCATCATGAAATCCATGATGAAGATCAGGAACACCCCAAGCGCCAACATCCACAACGTATCGGTCGCGTTATTAGGAACCACGCGGTCATACACGTTCATCGAAAAGAGCGGCATGACCAGCGCAAAGATGTTGATCAGCAAAGCCGCGCCGATCACATCGCGATACACCGGGCTCTGTTCAAGCAAGGCACCCCAGAACCAGTGGCGCGCGACGACCTTGCCAACTTCAGGCGTGCGGGAATCGAAGGCAAAGCGCGGCCTGGCAAACAGGGCGATACCCATGTAGCGCCCATTCAGTTCATCGCGGGAGAGCGTGACTTCGCCCTGCCCGGTTTCGGGGAATAACAACTGCGCCGTATCGCCAGTCTCGTCCCAGCCAAGCAGCACGCAGGCCTGGTCACCCTTGAGCAACAGGATGACTGGCAACAGGACATTGTCGATTCCCGCCAAAGCACGGCGCACGATCCTGCTCGACAAACCGGCACGCGTTGCGGCACGGGCAAAGAGCGACGGCGTCAGACAGCCGTTCTCCAGCGGCAGACCGGCAGACAAGGCCGCTCGAGTACTCGGCCGACCATGCAAACGCGTCAATTCAACCAGACAGGCAAGTAAAGGATCGTGATGCAGCAAATCCTCGCGCAGGTCGGCGATGAATTCACTAGGTGTCGTGCTTGACGGTTGAGTCTTGCTTGAATCGTTTGAAGTCAATGAATTGCCCCTTGTTTCTCATGGGAAATTTAACACCAATTACCCCTTAATGCGCGAGAACTACATCACATTGAGCCCTGCGGCATCAAAGTGCGGGCCAAGTTTACGCTGGCAGATTCCGCTTATCGCTGGTGATTCACTGTTTTTTACAAAGAGCAGACAGATGACCAACCTCGCACCATGCCTGAAACCCGCATGAAAAGGCGATATGCGAATCGTGATGCTAAAGATTCGCATAAACTTTGACATCCAGAGACGGCATAGATTTTCCGTTACACGCACCGGCGTGAGCACCCAAGACCCGAGTTCATCGAATGGCAAGGGCGAGGCGGACAATAGATTGTGCGCAGCGTCTTAAGCGCTGGAAGCGCTAATCA
>JBBQAT010000248.1:0-3635 GCA_038316625.1 Burkholderiales bacterium | reverse complement strand
CGCCTCGTCACGCAGTTGTTCGATGACCGGGGTGCCCATGGGAATGGTTTTGCTGTCACGCGCCAACTCTTGCGCAAAGGCTTTGCGGCTCCAATGGGATGGGCGCAGGTTCAACGCACCGTCGGCACCCAAAGTAGCGCTGAGGCGGTCGCCTTCCTTTACGCCGATTTGGCGCACATAGTCCGCCGGAATGCGTACTGCAAGGCTGTTGCCCCATTTGGAAATTTGTAGATTCATCATGGTGATTTTGGATATACGTTGATGTTTCTACATTATAGGGATCAGACAACCAATTGCAAGGCAACCGGTTTGTTGGATTGCGTGAACACAATCCCGGCCTGCTCCAGAATCCACCCCTCTATCTTTTCGTGGTGAACGCGCAGCAGCCCCAGCGGGCGTACCTTGTAATGCTTTTCAGCCGTGGCGCTGGGCTTGTGGCCCTGAATCTGCGCCACCACCCCAGCAGGGGTTTTCAGCCACTCGGTCAGGCTGGAGAACGAGCGGCGCAGGCCGTGCAAGGTCAGCCCCTCCAGTCCGGCGGCTTTGCAGGCACGGGTGTGCGGGTTGTTCGGCTCGGTCAGGCATCCGGTTGCGCTGGTGGGACTTGAGAAAATCCATCCGTTGCGGCGGGGCAGGGTGGCCATCAGGTGCAGCATGTAGGGCGTTGCGGGTATCTCGCGATCATATCCCATCGCCAGTCCGAAAACGTCTTTATCTGCTTCACAGCAGTGATCCTCTTTTTCACCCATTGCGCGGCAGTTGACTCCACGCTAAGTTTGCTGGCGCACAGACCGCCCCATGAGTTCGTGATCGAATAGTTACATCAGCTCGTTCCATAGTGCTCTCGACGAGGGCGGGCAACGAGATGGAGGTAATTATGTATATCGGCATTGGCACCATAGTGCTCATCATCGTTTTGTTTCTCCTCTTTAGTTAGCGCGCCTTCGGTTTGTGCGCCGCCAATCGGCAAATTGCTTCCCACCAATCATGAAGGTCGCTCAGCGATCATCTGACCCTATGGACTTAGGCATGTTGGTTGAAACCCCGCCGCCCTCGCTGACGGGTACCGCCTTCTTCGCCCATCCAGCAAGGTGGAAACAAAGAGCGACCAGATCGCTGAACGAGGAAGCGCTTTGCCGCGCCTTCTGGACTGAGCGTCCAGCATATCGGCTCGTCTGTTGGCGCAGAAACCGTCCTGAGTGACACATGGCAACGCAGTGGCCCAACAAGGCCGTGCTTCATCGGCCCTCAATCGGGAACCTGCCGTAGCCAACTCGAAAAAATGACATGTCCGATTCGCCTAAACCTGACGATACTGTACGGAAACGATCAGGCGTGTGGTTCACCGTCAGGAAGTCGGCTAGCCGGTTTCAGGACTGGTATGTCACGCAAGCACTGGCAGTCAAGCTTGCCGTACTGGCCCTGGCAATTCTGGTTCCGGCCACCGCGATGTATTCATTCACCCTTATTCAAAAGCAGACCGCAATTGCCACGCGGTTTGAAACTCTGGTTTTTGAGAACAAGGCGGACGAAGGCATGCGGTCGCTCAACGACAAATTGCCCGTAACGATTGGCAACACGTCGGTGCTGAGTTTTCTCGAATCAAACCCGATCGAGCGCGTCACCGTGATTTATACGGCCCTGACATGGGACGTTTCCGAGCGCATTGTCTTGGTCGAATCGCAAGGCAAGCAGTTTGCGTACTATCCCAGCGACATCGAGACAAAAATATTCACGGAAAAAGCCGTTACGGCGCCGTGGCGTAACAAGCTGGTGTTCATTGCACGCAACGATTTGAACGCCGGCAGTCTTGACTTGGTTGAGCGCCTGGATTCGCGCTTCTCCGGCGCCCGTCCGCAGTCTGAGAAGGGCGGCTGGCAAGCCGTCACCAGCGGAGCACTGTCGATTGGGCTGCCGATTGCCATGTTGGCATTTCTGTTCATCATGATCAAAGGCCAGTTCAAGACGCTCAAATTCATCGAGCCAGCGCTAGTGCGCGGCTCCATCGACGACCTGGTGGGCATGGACGATATCAAGGCCGAAGTAGCGCAGATCAAGGATCAGTACCAGCGCCGCGCTGAATACGAGGAGTACGGCATCAGCAAACCTTTCAATGTGATGTTCAGCGGTCCGGCGGGAACGGGTAAGACCAAGCTGGCCAGCTTTCTGGCCAAAGAACTGCAACTCCCAATTCTTTTTCATTCCGCGGCCAATCTGGAAACGGGATTTGTCGCCGGTGGCTCGAATACGATCAGCCGCATCTTGGCCATGGCAAAGAGGCGTAAGCGCTGCATTGTCTTCCTTGACGAGGCCCAGGACCTTTTCATGAAACGCGGTGGACGTCGTAAGTACGACGACGACACGGCAAATACCTTGCTGTCCGTCCTTGATGGCGTACGCAGCAAGAACGAAGGCGAGATTATCTGGATCGTGGCCAGTAACTTCAACAGTGAAAACATGTCGATGGACGAAGCCATGCTGCGCCGCTTCCAGATGAAGGTGGACTTTCGCCTGCCCAACCGCCAAGAGCGATTGGCGATCATCCTTCACTACCTGGGGCAACGTGCCGACAAGGTGCTACCAGACCTGGACCTTCGCCACTTGGTTGCCGTGACCGAAGGGCGAAGCCCTGCAGACCTGGAGACCATCGTCAACCAGGCCGGTATCCGCGCCGTGCAAGGGGGTGAGATGATCGGGGCCGAGACCCTGATGCAGGCCGCTGAGCGAGTCCTTGTGGGCAACGTCAACACCCTCGCTACCCATGAACGTGAGCGCGACCGCCGCGTGATTGCCATTCACGAGTGGGGACACTTCCTGATCGATCTTGATCGAGAGCGCAAGCTGACCCATGACAACTGGGAACAGGTGCTGGCCGACATGAAAACCATCAAAATTTCGCTCAAGGCCAACCCGCGCACCAACGCATTGGGTTTCGTCTTTCACAAGCAAGACGCTAACCTGCTAAAGACCAAGGCTGACATCGAACACGAGGTGCGTGTGTTACTGGGCGGAATGGCCAACGAGGAACTGTTTTTTGGCGAGGAAGGCACAACCAACGGCGCCCATAACGACATTACTCGCGTGACGCAGCTACTTCACCACGCCGTCGGTGAGATGGGCATGTACCGCCGGACCCGGCTGAATTTTGGAGCGATTACGCGTGACAGTGCGGGCAGCGGACGTGATGTGGATGATGAAACGCGCGCCATCATGGAAACACAGAGCGAGCGCCTATTTGATGAAACCAAAGCCATTCTGGCCAGGCTCATGCCGCTGACGGAGCATCTGGTTGGCAAACTGCTCGATGCCCATGAAATGAACCTCAATGACGTACTGCTCGAAGTTCGCCACTTCGAGACCGAATGATTCAAAGTCACCCTTGGTAATGACCTGCGATTTATCATGATGTGAAAATGACCATCTCCAAAAGCGGTGACAAGTGACGTAAACATGCCTCAAGGCTTTGGAGATCGGATTTGAACCCGCGTCCGCACTCCACCACCAAATACAGAAATCCCAATTTTTATAGGTTGAGATTTTTTTGCCTTTTCCCCCAGTGAAACAGTACATTCCTTCGCGAGCGTCCACCATCCCAAGGCCACGATTCGGGTGCCATTTCCGGCCATTTTCTCTCT
>JBBQAT010000247.1:0-3691 GCA_038316625.1 Burkholderiales bacterium | reverse complement strand
ACGATGCCTCAACCATACTCAGAGGACGGGCTCTAGGGCACCAGTGCTCAGTCGGTCTTTGTCCGAAAGCAACACCTCAACGCTACCACAGCCCTGTTTCTTGCCAACGCCTTTCGACCTGCGGGCGAATATCCTACTCAGTCCGAACGGAAGTGACGCACTGCCGGACCGCAGCACCTCGCCAAGCAAAGGCCCGAAACGCCCGCCGATAGGCGATCTTCAAGCACGATGCTCGGAAAGCCGCATGGATATTTACCATCAAGGCCATGCATTCGAAGATGGCCGTATTTATTAGCTTTCAGCTCGGCGTGAGTATAAAATAACTCACCAATTCGAACGAGAGTTTTGCATCCCGAAGGAAAACTTACAGTCGTCAACCAAATTTAACGTTAGAAGTTTCCATTTCAAACTCTCATGAGAGATCACATGTTCAGAAAAATACTTATCTCGGTTCTTGCCGTTTTCGTTTTTGGCCTATCTGCTTGTCAGACTACCAAAGGACCAAAATATCAGAACGTTCGTTCGTTTAGCGAAGGTCTTGCTCCTGTCCAAGCCAGCAATGGGAAGTGGGGCTACATCAACACAAACAATCAATTCGTTATTCCCGCCAAATTTGAAGATGCACAGGAATTCAAAAGTGATCGTGCTGCAGTCAAGTTGAGTAACAAGTGGGGCTTCATCAATAAGAAAGGTGAATGGCTATGATTTTTAGTCGATTTATCACCATGTCGTTGCTTATACTTTCCGCCTCCGCATGCACAACCGTCGCCCCAAGTCAGGGCTACCGCTCGGCTGGGTCAATGGCAGCGCCTTGGCAAATCAGTGGCGAGTTATTCGATTTCACGAACGTCAAGATCTTCATCAATGGCGCAAAGGTAATTGACGAGCGCCTTTCCATGCTTTCTGGGGATGGAGACTTTCATGCCTCTTACAGCGGCAAACAGATTTTGGCCAGTTGTACCACCAACACTGGCTTTGTTGCCACGTCAACAAAGTGTTACGTATTTGTCGATAATGAAAAGGCCGCCACACTCAGCTTTCAATAGATGGATACTGAAAGCGCCTGAGTCGAATAGCTTCTCAACCCACTTCTCCACTGACGTTAAGCTTTGATCAGGAGTATCCATGGACGAGCTAGAAGTTGAATATGCAGGGTTTTGGGTGCGGTTTAGTGCTGCCATTATCGATACCTTGCTGCTAATGGTTATCACGTATCCGATTCTCGTTTCAATTTACGGGTGGGAGTATTTCGGCTCTGAAGAAATCGTTGCGGGACCGGCGGACTTCTTGATTACGTGGATTTTCCCGGCGGCTGTTGTCGTTTGGTTTTGGTCACAAAAGCAAGCCACCCCCGGAAAATCGGCTCTATCGTTGCGTGTTCTAGATGCAGACTCCGGTAAAAGCCTCTCAATCGGTCAGAGTATCGGGCGATACTTCGCGTATTTCGTTTCAATAATTCCTCTTGGGCTTGGATTGATCTGGGTGGGGTTCGACGGAAGAAAACAAGGATGGCATGACAAGTTGGCACGAACCGTTGTTGTAAGAGCAAGAAATCGTGGCCCAGAACCGGTCAAATTTCCCCAAGCCTAAGAACGATGGGAAGGAACAATAGGGGACAGACCACGGTTTTATGGCATTGCTTTGATTCGATCAAACAACCGCGGTCTGTCCCCTATTAGGTCGATGAAGCGAGGGCAACGGAGCGTGCTCTGCTTGAGTGGGCGGCAGAAGAAGGACTTTTAATTCTTGCGAACAACAGGGATCACCCATGAAGCAATCCATCGTTCACATCGCGTTGGTGGTGAAGGATTACGACGAGGCGCTCGACTTCTACCTCAACAAGCTGAATTTCGTCCTCATTGAAGACACCTACCAGTCAGAGCAAGACAAGCGCTGGGTGGTCATCGCGCCACCGGGTTCATCAGGAACAACGTTGTTGCTCGCAAAGGCGTCAAAACCGGAGCAGGTCGACTTTATCGGCAACCAAGCGGGCGGCCGAGTTTTCCTCTTTCTCAACACCGACGATTTCTGGCGTGACTATCGCTCTATGCTTGCCAAGGGGATCACGTTTGTTCGCGAGCCCAAGGAGGCCGACTACGGAATGGTTGCGGTTTTCGAAGACCTGTATGGAAACCGGTGGGACTTGCTGCAATTTGTCGCCGATCATCCGATGGCCAAGCGATTCAACTGATTCTCTCTATCTCATCAGCCGGAAACCCGCATCAAACGGTCATCCATGAGTGGAATGCCGCAAGAGCCGCATGAACATTGGCTTGCACGCCTGATGATCTGAAGATAGCCGTATTCATTGGCTTACGGGCCGGTCTTGCAGTGAACTATTGCTCCTTGTCGTGCGTTTCCGTCTTGATCGGCGTCATCGTCATCGATTTGAGCGAGATGCCGGCAAAGGTTTTAGGATTGAGATCAATGCCGGTGACCGGAATCGGCGGGCGGCCGCAGGTCAGGCAGTAACCCGTTTCAAGGTCCTGCAGGCAGTAGTTGAGGCAGATGATCTGGGGTTCTTCGTCACTCATGGTCGTTCCTACAATTTCTTCACTTCGATATTCAGCGTCAGGATGCGGTAGGCGATCTGGCGCGGCGTCATGCCGAGGATGCGTGCGGCGCGGGCCTGGACCCATCCGGCGTGTTCGAGGGCCGCAATAACGCGGGCGCGCTCGTCAAGGTCGGGATCGGCGAGGTCCGGTGGCGAAAATCCGGTGGGACGCGACGGTATCACACCGCCAGCCGCGCTTGACCCGGCGTGGGCCGTCACCGCCGCGCCACTGTACGAAATCGTGACACCCGCCTCGCGCTGGCGGTCGATGTGGATCAGATCGGCCTCGATGCTGCCTGATTCGGACATCACCGCCGCACGCTCCAGGCAGTTTTCCAGTTCACGCACGTTACCGGGCCAGCCGTACTGGGTCAGGCGACGGATCGCCGCTTCGGTTAGCGAAAGCCGCCGACCCTGCATTTCGCCGATGCGGTTGGCCAGAAAACGGGCGATTTCGGGCACATCCTCGGGGCGCTCGCGCAGCGGGGGCAGCACGATGGGCATGACGTTGAGGCGGTAGTAGAGGTCTTCGCGGAAATCGCCGGAATCGACCGCCGCTTCCAGATCGCGATGAGTGGCAGCGATCACGCGCACATCGACCTTGAGCGTGCGGCTGCCACCAACACGCTCCAGTTCGCCCTCCTGCAACACGCGCAGCAGCTTGGCCTGGAAAGCCGGCGAGATTTCGCCGATTTCGTCGAGGAACAAGGTGCCGCCGTCAGCCGTTTCGAAGCGTCCGCGACGCGCGGCGACGGCGCCGGTGAAGGCACCTTTCTCATGCCCGAACAGCTCCGATTCGAGCAGGTTTTCCGGCAGCGACGCGCAGTTCAGGCGCACATACGAGCCGCTGGAACGCGGCGAATGGTAGTGAATGGCGTTGGCGATAAGTTCCTTGCCGGTGCCGGTTTCGCCGCGCAAGAGCACGGTGGTGTTCCAGCGCGAGACCATGCGCACTTGGTCAAACACCCGGCGCATGGACGCTGAATGGCCGATGATGTTGTCGAAGCCGTACTGGTGGCGAACGGTGCGGCGCAGGCTGTCGCGCTCTTCAGCGAGGGTCTTTTTTTCCTTTTCAACATCGAGCGAGAGGCGCACGCTCTGGCCGATCAGATTGGCGATCATCTCAACGAAACGCGT
>JBBQAT010000246.1:0-3897 GCA_038316625.1 Burkholderiales bacterium | reverse complement strand
ACTGGGTCCTGCGCGAAGCCTGCCGTGAAGCGATGCGCTGGCAGCAGAACGAAACGCTCGGGCCGGTGGTGGCGGTCAATCTCTCGGCGCTGCAATTCAAGCGCGGCGACATCGAACAGTCCGTCACCCAGGCTCTCGAACTGTCCGGACTCAATCCCGGCCGGCTTGAGCTTGAACTGACCGAATCGATCCTGATCGGCGATACCGAGAACGTGCTGGCCACCGTCAAGCGCCTCAAGCATATGGGCGTCAAGCTGTCGATCGACGACTTCGGCACCGGCTACTCCAGCCTGTCTTATCTCAAGCGATTTGAAGTCGACAAACTCAAGATTGATCAGTCGTTCATCCGTGATCTGGCAACCGATGCGGAAGACGCCGCAATCGTTCGCGCCGTCATCCAGATGGCGCGCAGTCTGGGCTTGCGGACGATTGCCGAAGGTGTCGAGAGCAAACAGGTGCTCGATCATCTGCGCATCTACCACTGTGACGAGGCGCAAGGCTATTTCCACGGTCGGCCGATGCCCGCCGAGGCTTTCATGGCGTATCTGGCTTCCCATCTCGAGGATCGTGCGCCAACATAAGGCGCTTGACCGCCATCAACCGTAAGTTTCACCTCGATCAGAAAGTCATATGCAGGAACTCGTGCAGGAATTTCTCAAGATTCTGCTGGCCTCGGGTCAAAAGGGATTCGAACTCGCCTTCTTCATCCTGATGCCGATCATGGTGTTCATGATGGCCGTGATGCGCGTACTCGACCAGCTGGGCGTGCTGCGCCGGGTCGCCATCTACGCGGCGCCGGCGCTGCTGTTGTTCGGCATTCCCGGCCTGGGCGTTTTCGCCATCGTGCAGATCCTCTTTGTCAGCTTTGCCGCGCCGGTATCGACCTTCCGCATCATGGATCAGGACGAAGCCATTTCCGACCGCAAGATTGCCGCTGGTTTTGCCGCCATTCTCTGCATGTCGCAGGCCAACGCCACGCTGCCGCTGTCAGCGTTCGGCCTCAATCTGCCGGTGATATTGGCGACCTCCGTGATCGGTGGCCTGATCGCCGCCTGGCTCACGTTCCGGATATTTGCGCGCCATCTTCCGGACAGCCTTGAAAAGCCCGCCGCCGAGGAAATAAAGATCGTCAAGGAGAAACAGAACCTGATCCAGATGATCATGACCGGTGGCGAGGAAGGCTTCCAGCTTGTACTCAAGGCCGTCCCGCTGCTGGTACTGGCCGTGCTGCTGGTCAACGTGCTGAAGGCCGTCGGCGCGATCCGGTTCATGGAAACGCTCTGTGGCCCGGTGCTATCGCTAGTCGGCATTTCAGCGTCGTCCGTGCTCTCGATCATTACCAAGTACATCGCCGGCGGAACCGCAATGATGGGCGCGACCATCCCGATGCTGCAGGATCACCTGATGAGCGCCACTGATCTGAACAAGATCGCTGGTTTCACGATCAATACACTGGACCCGGTCGGCGTGGCCGTGCTGGTTACCGCCGGCAAGCGTTTTGCTGCCTTCGTTGGCCCCGCGATCAAGGGGGCGCTTGCGGGCATTCTGGTGCGTGGGGTTCTGCACTTGGTGATTTTCTGAGGCGGTTTCAGTGGGTTTTTCCGGTTAAGCATATTTTCCAGCGGGCGGACGCTTCTGATTGGCCAGTCGAAAGCTCTTGAAGAAGGATTGTCCGGTCGATGGGCAAGGTTTTGGTGGTGTGCTGTGTGGCACGGTATTGATTCGGCATCGAGATCACTCCGATCTCAAGGAATCTTGATTTTTGTCGTCAGTCTGGCTAATATTTTCTCCCGCACAAATGGTTTTATTCCTTTCCTCTCATAGAGGCTTGAATGTTGGAGATTGCAGTAATCCGATAACTCAGACCCTGCGTCAGCAGTGTGTTTCGGTTATCGATGAGCACAAATACTTGGCGAGCACCTTCTGGAGCTCGCTGTTTTTGTACGTTCAGATTACTGCATACGGATTTCCAACATGAATTTTTCCAAACAG
This sequence comes from Burkholderiales bacterium, assembly GCA_038316625.1. Lineage (GTDB taxonomy): Bacteria > Pseudomonadota > Gammaproteobacteria > Burkholderiales > Rhodocyclaceae > Propionivibrio. The sequence continues at coordinate 1,905 of JBBQAT010000246.1, read as the reverse complement.
AAACAACAGGTTTTTCACACGCACGCTGAAGGTGCTGACACCGGCCATCTGCGCGACGATCCAGGGCGGGTTGCCTCGGTCGCCTGCGATATCCGCGAAGGCGATGCGCTGGCCAATGAGGTGTGTGCAAATGGCGATTTGATCGCTCGGGTGACAGCGGTTGATCGCGACCAATACATCATCAGGAATCAGAATGGTGAAGTGCCCGCCGAGCTAACGGGCAGGTTTGTCTTCAGCAGCGAGTCTCGAAGCGATTTGCCCTGCGTCGGTGACTGGGTCGGTGTGCAGTATCGCGATTCCGGAGCTCATGCGAGCATCCATAACCTATTGCCTAGGACGTCGTTCCTGAGGCGAAAAAGTCCCGGGAAAAATATCGAGTTCCAGATGATTGCTGCGAATATTGATGTGGCCTTCATTGTTCAGTCCTGCCACTATGATTTCAATGTGCGCCGACTTGAGCGCTACCTCGTAATGGTCAACAAAGGTCATATTGAGCCGGTAATTCTGCTGACCAAGACCGATCTGATCAGCGCCGAGGAATTGGAACACCTGGTCGACAAGATTCGCCACGCGGGCATCGGCGCAAACGTCTTTACCCTCAGCAATGTGACCGGGACGGGCGTTGATCAAATCCGGACGCGTATGCTGTCTGGGAAAACCTACTGCTTGCTCGGTTCATCCGGGGTTGGCAAGACAACGCTCATCAATCGTCTTGTTGGCGATTCCAGCCTGGAAACAGGAGAAGTCAGCGATACGGGTGAGGGAAGGCATACGACCACACGGCGCCAACTCATTGTGCTTGAGCATGGCGCACAATTGATCGATATGCCGGGAATGCGCGAACTGGGGATGCTCGGCGTCAGCGAAGAAATTAGCGATAGTTTTGCCGATATCCAGGAGCATTCGAAGAACTGTCGCTTTGCCGATTGCACTCACACCAACGAGCCGGGCTGCGCCGTTCAGAGAGCCATGGCGAACGATGAACTTGATGCGGCGCATTTTCAGAACTATCTGAAGCTCAAAAAGGAATCTGAGTTTCACGAAATGTCTATTTTTGAAAAGCGCAAGAAAGACCGGGCGTTTGGGCAATTCGTCCATTCCTTGAAGAAATCCAAAGGAAAGCAAAATGAACGATAGAGCGGACGTGTCAAGTGTCAGTTCGGTTGTGCTTGCGTTGCACGGAAACGCCCTCGAAACGCCAACGGAGGCCAACCATGTGGACGTGCTACGAAAACCGGTTATCTCGACGATAGGCAAAGGAAGTAGGATGATCATACGCAATGAAACCGAGTCAGACATTGACGCCATATCAGAAGTAACGGAAGCCGCGTTCCGAACTCTTCAAATCAGTAATCACACAGAGCAATTCATCATAAAGGAGCTCCGCAAAGCCAGTTCATTGACGATTTCGCTGGTGGCAGAAATTGATGGGGTCGTGGTTGGCCATATAGCCTTCTCACCCATCACCATTTCCGATGGCAGCCCAGATTGGTATGGCCTTGGCCCGCTCTTTGTTTTGCCGGCCCATCAGATGCAGGGTATTGGCGGGTCACTTGTCAAAGAGGGGTTGTCCTTGCTGCGCGCTTTCGGTGGCAAAGGTTGTGCCCTTGTCGGTGATCCGGCCTTCTATCACCAGTTCGGTTTTAGAAACATCCCGGCGCTATTCTATGCGGATATCCCGCAAGAGTATTTTTTGGCCTTGTCGTTTGATCCAGAAATACCTCACGGAATGGTCGTGTTTCATGAGGGCTTCCTGGCCAAGCCTGATTAGCGCTTCCAGCGCTTAAGACGCTGCGCACAATCTATTGTCCGCCTCGCCCTTGCCATTCGATGAACTCGGGTCTTGGGTGCTCACGCCGGTGCGTGTAACGGAAAATCTATGCCGTCTCTGGATGTCAAAGTTTA
>JBBQAT010000245.1:0-3961 GCA_038316625.1 Burkholderiales bacterium | reverse complement strand
CCGTCCGCGGCGCGCGGGCAGGTGCAGTCGTAGGTCAATTCGCCTTTTTCATCGCACAATTCGACGTGGTAGGTCGCGGAGCCTTCGACCTTGGCGACGATCTGGTTATCGGCGGCGCGCAAGCGACCGACTGCGCCGACGGAAAAGTACGCCTCTCCACGCAGAAAGGCGGCACTACCCGCAAGAGCATCGAGAATCGAACGGGTAATCAGCTTGCTGAGCATTGTTATGCTTCCTCATTTCTGGAATACATCTTCCGCTGCCAATTCATGTGAGGTTAATGTTGACTGCGGCGTCAGGAGCTTCAGTTCGGGGAGCATGTCGTTCCCGACTCTGGTCAACACCTGTCGAGGCACCCTGACTTTGGGCCCTCAGCTGGAACACGCCGCTCATCTCGTCGGCCCAAGGCAGAGAGCGGAGGACCGACGCCACGTGCGCCGGCATTTTCGTTTCCGAATGAGCAAAAGACGGCGTACTGCATGCCATCACGCGGCCCGCCCAACAGCATTCCAGCGCAGCGTGCGTGATCGCCAGTGCTCGGCAATGCCCTGCACAAAGTCCGGATGGACAAGTTTCGCTCTCGCCAGCAGCCAGTCGGTATCTTCCTGGCGCAGGTAAATACCTTCACATGTTCCCTGGTGATAAGCGCTGGAAGACTCAAGCACCTTTTGCTTCAGTTCCGCAAGTTCAAAACGCCCGGTAGCCAAGCTGCGTACAACGTCAAGGTCAAGACAATCGGCCAGCGCGTTGCGCCGTACCGTGCTCCAGAATCGCTGGGTAGATCCGTCATACACATCGAACATCAAGAAGAAATCCGGCAGCCGGTCATACGGAACACTGTGCGTGGCCGCCAGCCATTCGCCGAACAGTATCCGGTTACAACCCAGTGCGTCATGCAGCGCCGACTCATGACAGGCGAGCCACGCATTGAGTCGCAAAAACTGTCCCGTGTAGGGTTTGACGAGATACTCTCCCCGGTTTTGTGCCCGCACCACCCCATCCGACCCCACGGACAAACCCAGATTGGCGCCGTCGACCTTTTCCTCCAGTACCACGGGTTCGCGCAGGAACTGCTTCACTTCATCAATCGCCAACACCTTGTCGTCACGCGGCTGCCCCTTGCCCAGCCAAGCGATGTGCGGCGTATGAGGGAAGCGAAAGAAGGTGCTCATGCGCCGAACTTCTTCTCGTGGAAGCGGGTAATATCGGCCTTGCAAAGGAACTCCACCGTGACACCATGCCGTGCCAGCGCGGGGGACCAATCCAGCCATTTCGAATCTGCCGCCTGCAATATTGGCGGCTTGGCCTGATGGGCGTTGGCGACGGCAACGAACTTTCGGTCAGGTGCATCGAAATTAACGAGGTCCGCATCGTCGGGAAAGCTTTCGAAGCCGCGCGTGTCGTGATCCTGTAAACTTACGGAATCGACGTGCATTACATTGACGCGATTTTGCAGCGCCCATTTCACGAAGGCATCGCCAGGCCGGTTCCCTTTCTTGGGCTGGGTCTTGTGCTGGTACTCACAAAGAATCCGAAACTGATCGTCGAGCGCCAGTTTGCCCCGTTGCATGATTTCCTGCAATTGCCGGGCGCAAGCGGCGACGCATGCCCCAGACACACCGGCGTGTTGCCCATTGGCGACCAGTACCACGTTGGTATCGACAACAGCGATACTCACGTCGGCTGCCCCTTCTGGCGGCTCATGGCGGCGACCGTGCGCGCTGTCAGATCGGCCATCTCGTCGCCAAAGAAGTTCTCCGGCCAGTTCTCGATGTCGCCGTAAAGATTGAGCCGCAATGGTTCCAGTTCCGTTGCGCTGCCCGCACGCTTGCAGAAGTAGATCGCCACGTCATCCGGGGTAATTTCCCCTTCCGCAACGCGCCGCTGCAAACGGTTCAGGAAGTGCTCGGAATGGCTCTCGATGATGAGTTGTACATTGCGTTCCTTGCCATTCTCGCGGGCGCGAATCGCGGAGATGAAAACATCCGCCAGTTCCGCTTGCACCTGCGGATGCAGGTGGATTTCCGGTTGCTCCATCCAGACCGTTGAGTTTGGCGGGCAGTAGAAAGCCTGCACCAGTGCCGGCAACACCTGTGAAACACCAAAACCCACGTCGGTAATTTTTACCTCCGGCGCCTTAGGATGTGTCTTTACCAGCACCTCGAATTCCTTGCGGCCTTCGGCAACCGGTTTCACCATAAAGCTATGAATGACACCCAACTCCTTCAACCATGTGGCAACAAACTCCGCAAATCCTTGAAGTGACCGTTTGGGGCCGCGATTCAATTTGCGCCCCTCGTTCTGCGCGGCCAATATCGCGGCAATGGTGTATTCGCCCATTTGTCCAACACCCTCCGGCGTGTCGCCCGACCACTGATACGTTCGCTGCGGATGATTGCGCAACGGCCCCAGGTAGGCAATGCTTCCGAGCATGGATTCCGTGGCGAGCGCGAAGTCGGTAAGAAAGCCGGCATTCTTGAAGCGCGCCATGCTCACATCCGACACCCGATAAAACTTTTCCGGTTCTTCGAGCGGCCATTTTCGACCATCCGCCATCTTGAACTGATAGCGCTCGGAGTTCAGTGAGAACTTGCGGTTGTCGCCGCGCTTCAAATCAACATCCAGCACCACGCCATCCGGATTGCTCAAGTCATAGTGCAGGGCGCTAACTTCGGGCTGCCCGGATTTCCCCGCGGCTAGCGTCACAGCCAGGCTCAGACTATCGCCCGAATAGCGTTGGCTGAGTTTGAGCGGATCGCGTACTTCCAGCGCCTTGGGCATTGTCCAGCCCATCTCGAATTCGAGTGATTTACTCAAGTCATGCCCATGCAGGCAATCGGCAAAGGTGCCCAAGTCGATCAGGGTCGCCGTGTCGCCAAGATGCAGTGCACGCTTTCGGTCGGTGGACATCGCCGTTTGTTTGAGCGCCAGCAGCAAATGCCCCAGGCTGCTCTTGCCCGCGCTGTTGGCTCCGAAGATTACGGTCAGCGGCGCCAGGCGAATTTTCTCCGTATCGCGCCACGCCTTGAAATTTTTTATGCGCAGTGAAGTCAGCATGAGTTTAGCCCTCTTTTCCTTCCCTGCCGCGACAGGCTATCGGCCGGATATATAGGATTGTCTCTCAATGAAATGGCGATATTGGACGCAAGAATCGGCGTGATCGACGGGAGTTCCCGGGACCACTGTTGATCTTGGTGAATGAATGAGCGAGCGAAGTCGCAATAGTCATTCACCCGTTTACGGCGCAATTCAAAAACATTCATTCGACCTGCTCTCCCCTGCCTGCAGTTGGCCACGAAGTGCTACCTCAACCGATGCCGCGCGCGGCCGGAAGTTTCAGAAGTTTGGCGGCTTTGAGGAGACCTTCGTCGAGGGTCAGAACCTTGTCTGCGCCCTGGTTCCTGGCGATGGCAAGATGCAGGGCATCGCCGCCGCGCAAACCGGTGTCGAACCGGGCAAGCAAAGTCCTGGCTAGCTGGTAGTCGGCTGCGCTTGGCAGCCAGACCTGACAGGACTCCTGGAGCAGCGTCTCGAACTCCGCGACGACCGCTTCTGCCGTCTGGGTACTGAAGTGTTTCATCCGCACTTCCCGGGCCACCAGGCTGCAAAACTCGACGCGCGTCCATTGGCTGACCGCCAGGCTGCCGGCCGGATGTTTCGCCAGGAATGCCTCGACTTGTGGACTAACGACCTCATTCAACACCAAGGGGGCGACGAAACTGGTGTCCAGATAGAGCATCTCAGCGCTCTTCGTCGCGCAGTCTGCGAACCAAGTTCGCAGAGGGCTGCTCGAGACGTGGCAACTGGGCGCGAAACTGCGTGCGCGAGGCCAACTGAACTTTCGTCTTTTCAACCCCGCACAGGCGAACGATGGGCTGCCCGTGCCGGGTGATAAGCACTTCTTCGCCGCTGGCGACCTGGGTGACGAGTTCGCTGAAATGGGCTTTGGCTTCCGCCAGAC
>JBBQAT010000244.1:0-3964 GCA_038316625.1 Burkholderiales bacterium | reverse complement strand
GGCACATCGGGCACTCGCCCACGCTCGGGCGGTGTGGTTCCGCACGCGGCGAGAAGGAATACAAGGCAACCGGCAATCAGGGCACGAAGGTTCATGCCCGGGAGTATAAACCGGTCAGTCAGGTGGCTTCTGACTGGCATACCCGGTTGCGTCCCTGCTGCTTGGCGGCATACAGCGCTTGATCCGCCGCCGCAACTCCTTGTGCGAAGGATGAGTAGCGGCTGGGCAAAATCGACGCAACGCCGACGCTGACGGTTACGTGGTCGGCTACCGAAGAGGCTGAGTGCGGGATGTTCAGGTCCGACACGGCTTGGCAAATACTGAGTGCGACCTTATAAGCCCCTTGCGCCGACGTGTGTGGCAACACTACGACAAACTCTTCTCCGCCATAGCGTGCCAGTAGATCAAACGACCGTACCATCTTGCTGGCGCTAGCCTTGGCCACGGCCTGCAGACAGGCGTCCCCCGCCTGATGCCCGTATTGGTCGTTGTAGTTCTTGAAGAAATCAACGTCAATCATCAGCAGACCGATTGGGTTTTGGTCGCGAATCGCACGATTCCAATCGTCCTTCAGGCGCATGTCAAAAAATTGCCGGTTGGCGATACCGAGCAGACCGTCGGTCTGCGAATAAATCTCCAGTTTCTGGTTGGCGGCGATCAATGACTCATTGACCTGCTTCAGATCAGCGGTTCGCGCCGCCACGCGCTCTTCCAGGAAGTGGTTTGCCGAAATCAGCTCCAGGCTGAGACGCGACAAGACCTGGAAGGTGTTGCGCAGCGCCTTGATCACGGCCTCCATGCTTCGTTCCCGTGGCCGCAGTTGCTCCTGCTCGAACGCCTGTTCTGGCGTTTCTCCCCGGTTGATCAGCCCGACTTGTCGCGCCAGTGCCTGGTCGGTACCCAAAACGTGCAAGCAAAGCCACGAGGTCAGATAGGCATGGAAAACCTCGGCCGGGTTACTGAGGGCGTGCCTGGTTTCCCACATCGCGCGAACGTGGGTGGTGAAGTCCTCATGTGCCTGAAAATGGTGGTTCGCGTGCCGCTCATCGACGCCCGCCCGCCGCATCATGGCTTCCTCGGCAAAGAAATGGTTCTTTGCGTAGTCCATCAACTGCTTGAAGACGAGCTCGATTGCGGCGTCATCCAGCCCTTTGTTGGCCACCATCGTTTCACTTAGCTGGTTGAACAGGTCAACCAGGCCGTGATGTTGCTCATCGATCTTGCTGATGCCGGTATAAAACTCTTCACCCCAAACAAATGTTTGCATGATTCAGTCTCGCAGTAGGCGGTCAGCGTATAAACCGGAAGTAGGAAATCATCTTCTGCAGTTGCGAAGAGCCTTCCTTCATCCGGACGGATTTTTCGGTGACGTCGGCAATCGCGGCCGTTGTCTGTTCGATCCCCGAGACAATATCCTCGACCTGGCTGGCAATTTCATTCCCGGCGGCCGCTTGCTGTCGCGTGCCGTCCGAAATATGCCGGGAAATCGATGCCACGTCCTCGCCATGCCGGGCGACCGAGTCGAGCCCGAGCCGCGAGGCTTGCATGGCTGTATTGGTACTTTCGACATGCGATCCAGCCGCCGACATGGCACTCAGGGCAAGCTGGGTGACACGCTGGATTTCCTGGACACTCGCCGCAATTTCGACCGTCTGCTTGCTGGACTGTTCGGCCAATTTCCTGACTTCGTCGGCAACCACGGCAAACCCACGGCCTGATTCGCCCGCCCGCGCGGCCTCGATGGCCGCGTTCAAGGCGAGCAGATTGGTCTGGTCGGCAATGCCACGGATGACATGGCTGACACGATCAATCGCCATGATGGACTGGGAAAGCTCAGCCATCGTTTTTCCGGCGCTTTCGACGGTCGTCACTACATTGGTCGTCGCCAGCTGGCTTTCTCCCATGCTTGCTGAAGCCTGGTCGAGCAGGGCGTGCGAGGCTTCAACGGCCTGCGTTGATTGCTCCGCGCTATCGGCAATCTCGTTGACCGAGGCCACCAGTTGCTCGACGGCGGAGGCAATGCAGGTCACGGCATCGGACTGCGCCGTTGTCACTTTTCGCGTCTGCAGCATCTGGGCATTCAGCGCATCCGCACTGTCGCCCATCAGGTGCGCGGATTCGGCAATTTCAGCCATCATGGCCTTGAGATGCGTCTGCATGGTGACCAGCGCATCGTTGAGTTTGCCCAGCTCATCCGTCCGCACCAACGGGATGTCGTCGGTCAGGTCGCCCTGGGAAATGTTGTCCAGCCGGCCGGTGATACGGCTGATGATGGTCAGCACCTGATTTTGCATGACCAGCAAGACAATGCCGGCAAGGATGCCGAGTCCGCCAAATACACTGATCAACCCGTCGACGGCCCCTTGCGAGAGCCCGAACGACGAGTTGAACTGGTGTGCAATCCAGCCCGCCAGCTGGGCGAACAACAGGAAAGCAGTCAAACTGCCAAGCTTGGCTTTCAGCGAGCCGCCTTTCCAGAAGGAGGGCGTCGGAATCGAGGCTTTGCCCTCTTTAAGCTGCAGATAGAGCGCTTCCGCTTCGGCAATCTGCTGTCGGCTCGGCTCGTGGCGGACCGACATGTAGCCGGTGATTTTGCTATTCTTCAGTACCGGCACGACCAGCGCGTCGACCCAGTAGAAATCGCCGTTCTTGCAACGATTCTTGACCATGCCGCGCCACGGGCGGCCATCCTTGATGGTGTCCCATAGCCACTGAAATGCGCCGGGCAGCATGTCCGGGTGACGAACCACGTTATGGTTTTTGCCGATCAGTTCTTCGCGCGAAAAGCCGCTGACCGTGACGAATGTTTCGTTGACGTAAGTCGTTATCCCCTTGAGATCCGTGCGGGAAACAATGTACTGACCTTTCGGGAACTTGACTTCATTCCGGGTGATCGGCAGGTTGGTTTTCATTTGTTCTGTTACTTCCAATAATTCAAAGGTTTGTAGTGAAGCCGGCTTGCCTACATCAATACGATGTCGTATTGTTCTATTGTTACGCTATTGCTGGATAAAATTTCTAACCAGCCTGCGCAACTCATTGATAAACAATATATCTGCCTCATTGTCATCTACTACCATCTATTACAATCACCAATATTGCGTGTAGCTAGTTGTGTAGCTATAGTTAATGACTCGCCAACTATTGCAGACATAGTATGCAAAACAGAACTAAAGAAACACTCGACGCAATCCAACTAAAGCATTGGGTTGCCGCAGTAAACAACGGGCAAGCACCAACACTCAGAGATAAAGATCAAATAACGGGACAGACAAAAATCCTAAAGCTTCCGCTTCCGCTTGCACGATCAGACGGTGACGGACTTACCTTCACCCTCTCAAGGGCAGGATCAGCCTCTTGGGTGCTCCGCTACCGATACGGCGGTCGCCCAAAGGAGCTTACCATAGGCGGATACCCTGATATTGGCCTTTCCGAAGCCAGAAAGCTAGCCAGAGAATTCAGAGTAAAAATAGATCAAGGAGGAGACCCAGCCTCCGAGAAAAAACAAGCCAAAGCACGCGCACTACGGGACTGGACGGTTCGACAGCTAATTCAGGATTACAGAGAAAAAGTGCTTTCAGAACTTAGCACGAGCAGCCAGCGGAGCTACGGCAGAAGCCTCAATCGCATGGAATCTAAAGTTGGCTCGCTCACCATATCCAAAATTACACCGTTTGACATCGTGACGATGTTGGAAAAGGCCAAAACAACGTGGTCGGAATCAAACATGCTCCTGTGTGCGGCCAAGATGGTCTTTCGCCACGCGGCGGCAAAGAAGTTAATTGCTGTTAATCCTTGTACAGGAATTGAGCTGAATGCTCTGTCGTTATTTGTCAAGATAGTTGTCACGTTCATCACGCGGCCAGTTTTACTGTTTTATTCTCTTGTCGTACCGGATTGAGCCAGACGGTGGCCGGGCGTTCCCAGTTCCGAGTGGAGCCGCGCCAGCGCTCGGGCTTGGCGG
>JBBQAT010000243.1:0-3984 GCA_038316625.1 Burkholderiales bacterium | reverse complement strand
CGAAATCGCGAAGCGGTGCGCTTCATCGCGAATTTCCTGGATCAGGTGCAGCGCAGGATGTTCCGCCGGCAATTGTACCGGTTCGCGGCCATCAGCGAAAACAAGGATTTCGAGGCCGGGCTTGCGCGCTTCGCCTTTCGCTACGCCGAGCATCGGCAAATGCGAGAGCCCCAGTTCTTCCAGTGCGGAGAATGCCGAACTCACCTGCCCTTTTCCGCCGTCGATCAGGATCAGCGTGGGAGCCACGCTGTCACCACTGGCTACCTTTTCGTAACGACGAGAAACCGCCTGGCGAATGGCGGCATAGTCGTCTCCGGGCTGGATGTCCTGAATATTGAAGCGCCGGTATTCTGATTTGCGCATACCGTCGCCCTGATAGACAACGCAGGAGGCCACGGTGGATTCGCCTTGGGTGTGACTGATATCAAAACATTCAATACGGGTTTCATTACCCTCGTCCACGTCGAGAGCGAGAAGTTCGTGCAATGCTTCCAACCGTACCGACTGCCGCGAAAGGGTATTACGCCGGGCGAGGATCGCCAGACTCGCGTTCTGCTCGGCCATCTGCACCCAGACTTTCTGCAGGGTGAGTCGCGGTTCGACAATCGGTACCGGTCGGCTTGCCAGTTCAGCGAGCGCCGTCGCGACTTCGCTATCGGGCAGCGCTTGATTAAGGTAGATGCGCATCGGAATCGGATGCACCTGGTAGTGCTGATAGAGGAAGGCGGAAAGCACGTCCAGGGGCGAACTGTCACCGGCATTGGCCGGAAACTGCGTCTTGTCGCCCAGATGCCGGCCCCCGCGCACCATAGCGAGATTCACGCAGATCATGCCGCCTTCAGCCACGACAACGACGATATCGACGTCTTCACCCTTGCCGCTTTCAACGTGCTGCTTGTCCTGCACCTGGCGCAGCGATTGAATCTGGTCGCGAAAGACCGCCGCCTGCTCGAAAGCAAGTTCGGCCGCCGCCTTGTCCATGGCCTCGCTGAGGTGCCCGATCACTTCCTGCTGGCGGCCTTGCAGAAACAACGACGCCATCTGCACGTCCTGAGCATAGGCTTCCGGAACGATCAGATCGACACAAGGCCCCGAGCATCGCTTGATCTGGTAGAGCAGACACGGCCGCGAGCGGTTGTTGAACACGGAACTCTCGCAGGTGCGCAGGCGGAACATTCGCTGCAGAAGATTGAGGCTCTCGCGGACTGCCGTTGATGAGGGAAACGGGCCGAAGTAATCCGACTTGCGGTCTGTATTACCGCGAAAAAAGCCGAGTCGCGGGGACGCGTCGCGGGTGATGACGATGTAGGGGTAGGATTTGTCGTCACGAAAAAGAATGTTGTAGCGCGGCGACAGACTTTTGATCAGGTTGTTTTCGAGCAGCAACGCTTCGGCTTCGGAGCGTGTGACGGTGGTTTCCACCTTGGCGATCTGCGTCACCATCAGCGCGATGCGCGGACTGGGATGGTTCTCGCGGAAGTAGGAGGAAACCCGTTTCTTGAGATTCTTGGCCTTACCTACATAGAGCACCTTGCCACCGGCGTCGAGCATGCGGTAAACGCCAGGCAACTCGGTCAGGGTGGCCAGCAGTTCCTTGGCGTCAAACAGAGTGGTTTCGTGCTTCTCGTCCATGAGCTAGAGCGGTTAGGATGTCGGCTTTGATGTTATCACGCCCAATCGCCACGTCCATGCCATCACCAGCCCGCCAGACCCATTGGGATATTTTCTGCAACGTCATCGACAACTTTGGCGATATCGGCGTGTGCTGGCGCCTGGCGCGCCAATTGGCGACCGAGCATGACCTTGCGGTTCGCCTTTGGGTCGATGAACTGGCGGCATTCCAGTGGATCTGCCCAGAAATTGACCCACACTTGGCGCTGCAGAACGCGTGCGGGGTCGAAGTGCTGCGCTGGGACGCTGATTCTCCGGACGTTATTCCTGGCGACGTGGTGATCGAAGCCTTTGCCTGCCATCTGCCCGAGCGATTTATTGAGGCCATGGCTGTGCGTAATCTAACGCCAATATGGATCAACCTAGATTACCTGAGCGCCGAAGCCTGGGTGTCGGGCTGCCACGCCCTGCCCTCGCCGCATCCGAGATTGCCGCTGATCAAGTATTTTTTCTTCCCGGGCTTTATCGAGACTACCGGTGGCCTGCTACGCGAGAATGATCTGGAGATACGTCGCAGTTCCTTCCATGCGGCCGATTTCTGGCGTGAGCTTGGGCTGTTACCGCCTGCTGATGACACCCTGACCGTCTCGCTATTTGCCTACGAAAACCCGGCGATTGCCGATCTGCTTGAAATCTGGGCCAACGGAAAGGTGTCAATCTGTTGCCTTGCCCCCGTGACGCGGACGCTGGGCTCGATTGAAGCCTTTGTCGGAAGACCTCTGCAGGCTGGCGAGATGGCCAGCCGGGGCAAGCTCGAAATCCGGATGCTGCCGTTCGTCGCGCAGCCGGACTACGACCGACTGCTGTGGTCGTGCGACATCAACTTCGTGCGCGGTGAGGACTCCTTCGTCCGCGCCCAATGGGCGGCGAAGCCGATGGTGTGGCAGATCTACCCACAGAACGACGATGCGCACCGGGACAAACTCAACGCGTTTCTCGATCTCTATTGCGTCAACCTGCCGCAGGCCGCTGCCGCCGCCGTGCGCAGTATTTTTTCCGGATGGAATGGCGGGCCCAGGATTTCCTCCGACATCTGGTCGCAATGGATGGACAATCTGCCGAATATTAGTAAACATGCCATCGATTGGGAAAATAAACTTAAAAAACAGCAAGATTTGTGCAGTTCACTGGTGCGTTTTTGCCGTTCCAAGTTATAATGCGCGGCTAAATTTTTCCCCGCAATTACCGGAACGCACTATGAAAACCGCTCAAGAACTCCGCGTTGGCAACGTCTTTATGGTTGGCAACGACCCGATGGTTGTCCTCAAGGCTGATTACAGCAAGTCTGGCCGCAACGCCTCGGTCGTCAAGATGAAGATGAAGAACCTGCTGACGGGTTCGCCCAGCGAAACCGTCTATCGGGCCGACGACAAATTCGACACCGTCCAGCTCGACCGCAAGGACGTCACTTATTCCTACTTCGCTGATCCGCTCTACGTCTTCATGGACGCCGAGTACAACCAGTACGAGATTGAGGGCGAGTGCATGGCTGATGCGCTGAGCTACCTTGAAGAAGCAATGCCTTGCGAAGTCGTGTTTTACGAAGGCAAGGCGATCTCGGTTGAAATGCCGAACAGCTTGGTGCGCGAAGTCATTTACACCGAACCGGCCGTCAAGGGCGATACGTCGGGCAAAGTGATGAAGCCAGCCCGTCTGTCCACCGGTTTTGAACTTCCAGTCCCGGCGTTCGTTGAAATCGGCGACAAGATCGAAATCGACACCCGCACCAACGAATACCGCGCCCGCGTCAAGTAATAACGCCGGCAAACGGTTCCAAAAAAGGCAGCTTCAGCTGCCTTTTTTCTTTGGAATGCTTAAAGAGGTTTCAATCGAGCCGTGAAATGGCGCAGGATGGCCGGCTCGTAGTCAAAGCCATAGCCGGGCAGATGTGCCGCTCGCGCTTTGACCTCACCGAACGCTTCTGCCACGTAATCCATGTGGCTGTTTGTGTAGGTGCGGCGTGGAATGGTCAGGCGCAGCAATTCCATGGGTGCTGGTTCCTGTTCTCCCGTTTCGGGATTGCGTCCGAGTAGCAGTGAGCCAATTTCGACCGCGCGAACGCCACCCTCCTCGTACAGGGCGACCGCCAGCGAATGCGCCGGGAAGTGATGTCCCGGAATATGCGGCAGAAAACGCGTGGCATCGACGAACACAGCATGACCGCCAGTCGGTGTCTGGATGGGGATGCCCTGCTCTTTCAGGCGTTCGCCAAGATAAGCGACCTGGCCGATGCGGTAGTCGAGGTAGTCCTGCTGCAACGATTCCTTCAGGCCGATAGCCAGCGCCTCCATGTCTCGGCCGGCGAGTCCACCG
>JBBQAT010000242.1:0-4077 GCA_038316625.1 Burkholderiales bacterium | reverse complement strand
TGCAGCTTGAGCTGCGCCTCTCCAAGCGTGAAATCCTTGAGCTGTATCTGACCTTTGCGCCGATGGGTGGTGTGCTCGAAGGTGTCGAGGCCGCGAGTCGTGCCTATCTCGGCAAGCCGGCGAAACGGCTGACCGAATCTGAGGCAGCGCTGCTGGCCGTGATGCCGCAATTGCCGTCGCTGTTGCGGCCGGATCGCTACCCCGAACGAGCGCGGCTGGCCCGCGACAAGGTCTTGGAGCGCATGCTGCCCGTCTGGGGCGCGACCGCCGTGGCCGATGCGCGGCAAGAGCCGGTGATCGCACAGACCGTACGCGAGCCGCTGCTGGCACCGCTTTTCGCCGAACGGCTGCGTCGTCTAAAGCCGCGTGAAACGCGCATCGACACCACGCTCGATGCCAATATACAGAATACCGTTGAGCAACTGCTTGCGTCACGACTGGCGGTTCTTCCACCGCGTGTTTCGATGGCGGCGCTGGTGGTCGATAATGCCACGCTGGAAGTGCGTGGCTACGCCGGGTCGGCTGACTTTTCCGATGGCGAGCGTTTCTCGCATGTCGATATGGTGCAGGCCGGACGTTCACCCGGATCGGCGATGAAGCCTTTTCTCTACGGCCTGGCGCTGGACGAAGGCCTGATCCATTCGGAATCGCTGCTGGCCGACGTGCCGCAATCCTTCTCCGGTTACCAGCCGGGTAACTTTCAGGCCAACTTCAGCGGGCCGGTCGGCATGACCGAGGCTTTACAGAAATCGCTGAACGTGCCGGCAGTGGAAGTGCTCGACCGCTTGGGGCCGCAACGTTTCGTGTCGCTGTTGCGGCGTGGCGGGCTGAAACTGGAACTGCCGCGCGGCGCAACGCCGAACCTTTCAGTCATTCTCGGCGGTGTCGCGGTCAATCTCGAAGGCCTGGTTGGTGCCTATACGGCGCTGGCGCGCAAAGGGGTCAGCGGCAAGCCGCGCTATCGGCCTGGTGCCAAGCTGGAAGAGGCGCGCATGATGAGCGAGGGCGCGGCCTTCATCATCCGTGACGTGCTCGAATCGGGCGGGCCGGTCACGCGGCAACTTGAAAGCGGCGTTGGCGCGCGGCGCGGCATCGCGTGGAAGACCGGCACCAGTTTCGGCTTCCGCGATGCGTGGGCGGTGGGGGTGAGCGACCGTTTTACCGTTGGCGTTTGGGTCGGGCGGCCGGACGGTACGCCGAACCCCGGTTTTTTCGGTGCCAACATCGCCGCCCCGCTGCTGGTCGATATCTTCTCTGCGGTCGACGATGCGCCGCCACTGCCGCGAAAGCCACCGACGACGGTCTCGCAAGCCAGGATTTGCTGGCCGCTCGGCGTGCGTGCTGACGCCATTCCACCTGAGCTTTGCCACCAGGAACGAACCGCCTGGATACTCAACGACGCCGCGCCACCGACTTTTTCGGATCGCCTGCGCGGCGGATCGCCGCGTTACACCGATTATCGCGATACGGCAAGCGGCCAACGTGTGCGCGCCAGTTGTGCGCCGGGAGCGATGTCTGCCGTGGAAATGGCGCGCTGGCCGGCAGCGCTGGAGCCGTGGCTCGATGCCGCGATTCGCCAGCGCGCGCTACCACCGCGGTGGGCGACCGAATGTGCCAAGGCCCAGGCACCCGAAGCGGGGTTGAAGATTGTTGGCATCAGCGACGGTGAAACCATTCGCCGCGCCGGTGTCGGTCAGGGGCAAGTCCCGGAACTGCGCCTTGAAGCACGCGGCGGGCAGGAAGAACTGATCTGGCTGGTGAACGGTTACCAGATCGGCCGTGTCGCCGCGAATCGATCACTGACGCAGAAGTTTCCCGAGGCCGGGCGTTACCAGATAACCGTGATGGACGACGCCGGCCGTTACGACCGGGTCGAGATCAGCGTGCGCTAGAAAACGGCGTGCCTGATGGGCGCGGCAAGGGAAAAAGGGCGAACCACCAAGACACCAAGATCACCAAGATTGCACCAAGTAAACGTCATTTTTTCTTGGTGAGACTTTGTGTTCTTGGTGCCTTGGTGGTGAGGCTTTTATCCTTGCCTTTCAATATGGCAGCGAGCTAGGCGCTCGCCTTGCCCAGCGAGTCCTTCAGGGTCACCGTGCGGTTGAACACCGGCGCGCCGTCTTTCGAGTCGATGCGATCCACCACAAAGTAGCCGTGGCGTTCGAACTGGAAGCGTTCTTCCGGTTTGGCGTTCTTCAGTGCCGGTTCGAGAATTGCCGCGATGACTTTGACGCTGCTTGGATTAAGGTCGTCGAGAAAGTTGCGCTCCAGGCCTTCGGCGTCGCCTTCACGCCGGTTGCCCGGAGCCGGGTAGGCGAAGAGACGGTCATAGAGGCGCACTTCGGCGGCGTAGCCTTCAGCGGCCGAAACCCAGTGCAGATTGCCCTTGACCTTGACGCTGTCCGAACCGGGTGTGCCGCTCTTGGTCTCGGGCAGGTACTCGCAATGCACGGCGACGACCTTGCCGTTCTCGTCCTTGTCGCAGCCGATGCACTTGACCACGTAGCCATGGCGCAAGCGTGCCATGTTGCCGGGGAAGAGGCGGCGATAACCCTTGCTCGGGACTTCCATGAAGTCTTCGCGCTCGATCCATAGTTCGCGGGAAAAGGGCATGGTGCGCGTGCCGAATTCCGGTTTGAACGGGTGGTTGTGCACGACGCATTCCTCGCTCTGGCCTGCCGGGTAGTTGTCGATGATGAGTTTCAGCGGATCGAGCACGGCAAAGCGGCGTTCGGCGGATTCATTCATCACCTCGCGCATGCAGTCCTCGAACAGCACGTAGTCGATCAGCGAATCATGCTTGGACACGCCGACACGCTCGGCGAAGAGATGGAAGCCTTCCGGCGAGTAGCCGCGACGACGCGCGCCGACAAGCGTCGGCATACGTGGGTCATCCCAGCCGCTGACATGTTTTTCCTCGACTAGCTGGATCAGCTTGCGCTTGGAGAGGATGACGTAGGTGAGGTTCAGGCGCGAGAACTCGATCTGTTGCGGCGTTGGGCGTTGCAGCAGGCCGCCTTCGGCCAGATGCTCGAGCAGCCAGTCGTAGAACGGGCGTTGATCTTCGAACTCCAGCGTGCAGATTGAGTGCGTGATGTTTTCCAGCGCGTCCTCGATCGGATGCGCAAAGGTGTACATCGGGTAGACGCACCATTTGTCGCCGGTGTTGTGGTGCGTGGCGTGGCGGATGCGGTAGATGGCCGGATCGCGCAGGTTGATGTTGGGCGAAGCCATGTCGATCTTGGCGCGCAGGATGTAGGTGCCGTCGGCGAATTCGCCGGCCTGCATGCGTTTGAAGAGATCCATGTTCTCCTCGACGCTGCGCTTGCGGTAGGGCGAATCCTTGCCGGCTTGCGTCAGCGTGCCACGGCTGGCGCGCATTTCATCGGCGTTCTGGCTGTCGACATAGGCGTGGCCCGAAGCGATCAGATACTCCGCGCTGGCGATCATCCAGTCGAAATAGTCGGAGGCGTAGTAAAGGTTGTCTTCCTTATCATCCTTCCACGAGAAGCCGAGCCAATGCACGGCGTCGATGATCGAATCGACGTATTCCTTCTCTTCTTTTTCCGGATTCGTATCGTCGAAGCGCAGATGGCAGCGACCGCCGTAGTCGCGGGCGAGGCCGAAATTCAGGCAGATCGACTTGGCGTGGCCGAAGTGCAGGTAGCCGTTCGGCTCCGGCGGAAAGCGTGTACGAATCCTGGCTGGATCAAGCTCACCGGCCAGTTGCTGCGTTGCCAGACCCGGCTGACCAGACCATCTGCGCTGGGCATGTTTGCCGGCCGCAAGCTCAGCGTCGATGATGTTGCGGATGAAGTTGGTTGCAGGGGCAGGCGTTTCTTTTTCGACGTTGCTCACGGCATGATCCTCTATTTCAGAAGCCTGCTATTTTAACCTTCAAAGAGCGCGCTTGAGCGCGTCCAGGTATTTCATGCAGGGCAATTGCATGAATCTTATACAAGACCGAGGAGCTGAGCGCGATAAGAATCGGAGGTTGAGGCGATAAGGCGACGGACCTTGATCCCGCCCTTGCGCTGGACTGGGGCCAGACGGATGAGATTCAAAGCGATATGA
>JBBQAT010000241.1:0-4241 GCA_038316625.1 Burkholderiales bacterium | reverse complement strand
ATCTCGCCAATCACGCGCCACCGCTCCAAATCTTTCTTGCTCATTTCGATCCGATCCATCGCTCTGTCCTCCTAGGCTTCTAAGGATGCACCGGACAGTTCTACTTTGCTCGAACCGGACATTACTATCTTGCTGTGACAGACCCATGCAGTAGACAATGTGCCTTTGATCGATAACTTGAGGACTCCGGGATGACTGGAAGCGCATGGGGTTGCCCGCACGAACTGAACGGCCTGTGCAGCAAAATCCAGAATATCCCCTGCGACCCGGGGATGAAAGGCTGTGAGTTGTACGGCCGCTATGCCTTCTTCGACGGCAAAAAGAATGAACGCCTGCTCCAGAAGCAGACTCGAATAAAAGCTGAAAACCCGGATAGCGACACGGGAACAACGACCGAGTGATTTCACCAAAGCTGGCGCAACTGTTAGCATCGTTAATTCTGTACCCTGTTTTTGGAATGCCTTATGCGACTTGACAACCAGGACGAAAGCGACAACGTTGAAGACCGACGCGCTGGCGGCAGCTTTGGCGGTGGAATCGGACGCGGCGGTCTGGGCATTGGCACCATCGCAATCGCCCTTGCGGCCAGCTACTTCTTCGGTATTGATCCCTCGGTTATTCTCGGCCTGGCCTCGAACGTCCAGAACCCGGAGCCAACGCACATGGCCTCAAGCAAACCGCCCGCCAACGACGAGATGAAGCGCTTCGTCTCCAAGATACTGGGCAGCACGGAAACGACATGGGAGCAGGTGTTCCAAGAAGGCGGCTCGCGCTACCAGAAACCCACGCTGGTACTCTTCACTGGAACCACGCCCACGGCCTGCGGCACGGGCCAGTCGGCGATGGGGCCGTTCTACTGCCCGGGCGATCAGAAGGTCTATATCGACCTCTCCTTCTACCGCGACTTGAAGGATCGCTTCCACGCTCCGGGTGAATTCGCGCAGGCGTACGTCATTGCGCATGAAGTTGGCCACCATGTACAGAATCTGCTCGGCATTTCTGACAAGGTACGGCAGGTGCAGCAAGGTGCCAGCAAGGCTAAGGTCAACGCCCTGTCAGTGCGCTTGGAGTTGCAGGCCGATTGTTTTGCCGGCGTGTGGGGAAACCGCGCCGATGCCGCCAAAAAGATCATCGAACCCGGTGAAATCGCCCAGGCGCTGAAGGCGGCCTCAGCCATCGGCGACGACCGCCTGCAGCAACAGTCACAAGGCCACATCGTGCCCGAATCCTTTACCCACGGCACCTCCGAGCAACGCATGCGCTGGTTCAAGCGCGGCATGGACGCAGGCGACGTGCGCCAGTGCGACACCTTCAAGGCAGCGACGCTGTAGATCTTCTGATGATTCGTTCTTGCTTTCGGCAAATCATTGCCGCGTTGTTCCTCGCTCTTGTTACGGTAGAAGTGACTCATGCTCTGCCGAACGCGTCGAATGTTCCCGGCGGTGTTGCGCTGATACGGCTGGGGGCTATCTCACCCATTGAAAACCCGCCACGCGCCTGGCTGGGTGAGCAACAGATTCTTGTCGCAGCAGACCAAGGGCAATGGATTGCGGTCGTCGGCCTGGCATTGGATCTGCCGCCTGGCAGACATGAGCTGCGGGTAATCGCTGGCAATGAGCAGAAAATCCTGCGCTTCGAGGTCGGCAGCAAGCATTACCCGGAGCAGCGAATCACGCTCAAGGATTCGAGCAAGGTCCAGCTCTCACCGGCCGACGAAGAACGCGCCGTGCGGGAAATCGAGACGATCCAGAAGCTGAAGCGGCACTGGCGCGAGGTGAACGACAACGCGGACGACAGCGACAGTACCTTCATGCTCCCGGCTGACGGGCGGCTGGCCAGTCGCTTCGGCCTGCGCCGTTTCTTCAACGGCGAACCGCGTGCCCCGCACTCCGGCCTCGACGTTGCCGTTGCACGCGGTACGCCGATCAAGGCCAGCGCACACGGAAAAGTGCTGGCGACCGACGACTACTTCTTCAACGGGAAAACGGTCTTCATCGATCACGGCAACGGGCTGATCAGCATGTACTGTCACCTCGACCGCATCGACGTGCAGGCCGGCGATTCAGTCGATCAGGGGCAGCCCATCGGACGCTCCGGAATGACCGGGCGAGCCAGCGGCCCGCACCTTCACTGGAGCGTGGTACTCAATGGGGTGATGGTCGATCCGGAGTTGTTTGTTACGGCAAACCGGAAGACGCGTTAAAACGTCTCGTCATCGCGCAGGAAGCGCCATTGTCCAAGGGGCAAATCGCTCAGTTTGACATTGCCGATGCGTACCCTTTTGAGTCCGACCGCCTTGAGACCTACCAGTTCGCACATGCGGCGAATCTGTCGCTTACGCCCCTCGACAAGAACAAACCGCAGTTGATCTTCGTTGAGCCACTCGACCTTGGCCGGCTTGAGCTGTCGGCCATCGAGACTTAAGCCGTGATTGAGCAGGGCCAGACCTTTGGCATCCAGACGACCCTCAACGCGCACCAGATATTCTTTATCAACGGTCGAGTTTTCGCCGATCAGTTGACGCGCCACGCGTCCGTCCTGCGTCAGCACCAGCAAACCGGTGGAATCAATGTCCAAACGCCCGGCCGGTGCCAGCCCCTTGAGGTGCGAGGCGTGAAAACGTGGCGTATCGGGCGTGCAGTATTGGTTTTCCGGCAGGATCAGGGTGACGGCCGGCGTGAATCCCGGTTCCGGCTGCCCCGAAACATAGCCGACCGGTTTGTGCAGCAAAATGGTCATCTGCTCCTGCTGCGCCGCACGCGCGCCCTTGTCCAGCTTGATTGTGGCCGAAGGATCAGCACGCGTACCCAGCTCCGTCACGCGCTCGCCATCAACGAAAACCCAGCCACGCTCGATATAGCCATCCGCCTCGCGCCGCGAGCACAAACCGCGCTCGGCCATCAGTTTGGAGATGCGCACTCCCGCTTGCGGGCCCTTATTGACTGTAGGCGCAAAAGCGGGACGCACCGGGCTGTGGAGCTTAGGCACAACGGGTGCGCGTGACGGTGTACCGCGCGGCTTCTGCTGTGCTGCAGGCCTTACGCGCTCAGGTGGTGCAACATTCGCGACCTCTGCAGGCGGCTTGTATTTAACACCGGGCACACCACCGCGAATCGGGCGGCGACCGGTGCTGGCTGGCACTTCATTGCTTGCTGCCCGAGTCGGCAAGCCCAGAGTTTTGCGAGGCGTATCGGCCATCGATCAGTTGATGTCGAGCAGTTCGACTTCAAACACCAGCGTGGCATTCGGCGGAATCACACCACCAGCGCCACGAGCACCGTAGCCAAGTTGCGGCGGAATGGTCAGCTTGCGCACGCCACCGATGCGCATACCCTGCACGCCTTCATCCCAGCCGGCGATCACGTTACGCTGACCGAGCGGAAATTCAAAAGGCTCATCGCGATCCTTGCTCGAATCAAACTTCGTACCATTGGTAAGCCAACCGGTGTAGTGAACGCTGACGAATTTTCCTGTAGTGGCGGTTTCACCCTCGCCTAGCTTGATTTCTTCGATCTGCAGACCGGATTCGGTGGTGGTGATGGACATCGCTCTTCCTTTTTGCGTTTTAAAAACCGGAGTGTAGACCAGCCAGGCCATTGCGGCCAGTTCAACGGCAAATACACAGCAGTTCTCATTTTGAAATCATGCGTGGATGTGAAACGTTTTGAGGAAGAACGGAAAGCGGAGGAAGGTTATGTCAGCCGGAGCGGTGTGGTTCGGGGTCTGGGCTTTTCCGCATGAACCGGATCAAGTGATTCCAGTCATCGAAAGGCAGATAGTGGATCAATGCCCGGAGATGTTCGAAGAAGGTACGGCGTGACGGTAGCGAGGCGCGAACGGCACGGTACGGCGCATCGACCCATTCGAGCGTGGTATGGACCAGAAAGGCCAGGAGAATCATCGTCGCGAACAGGTTGGCCAAGAACTGTTTGCCATGTGTTGCCGGCTGAGTAGACCCGCGGAATTCTGGCGGCAGTGTTGAGCGGTGCGAACGGCGGCGGAGCAAACGACACAGGGGCGACGAAGGCCCCTGTGCATTTCCGAATCGGATGCCGGTCAAAAAGGTGGATGGGTGATGTTGACGTGGAGCTTGGTTACCGGGTCGTCGCGCAGTCGTTGCTGAAGAACCGGCTCATAGTGAGACCAGATCCGGTCGCGCAGATCGTCGAGCAACTCGACAATTGCGAGCGCCTGATCAGGTGACCAGTTTGGATCGATGAGGAATTCTAGCCCGTGGTGCA
>JBBQAT010000240.1:0-4265 GCA_038316625.1 Burkholderiales bacterium | reverse complement strand
TGATCCAGCGAGCAGTCCGGGTCGTCGAGCAGCCGCTGCACCTTCAACGCCATTTCGCTGGTGCTCGGGAAGATCAATTCATCATGGGCCGCCGTAGCGGCGATCTGGGTCAGGATGGCTTGTACGTCCACGGGGTCAACCTCGCTCTTGATGACTCGTAGTGACCGCGCCAGCGGGAATCACGAGCCAAACTTGAATGACAAAAAGTAAAATCGGCAGGGTCAAAACAACTCGATCTTCTTCTCGCCGGTCGGCTTGGCGGGGCGCCGCAGCGACTGTTCGTAGTCGCGCTCGGCCCGCACCACATCCTGCACGTCCGGCTGGGTGATCGGCAAACGGCGGCAGAAGGCATCGCCTCCATCCGGCGTAAAGATCACCTTGCGTGACCAGGCGCCGCCGAAATCCTGTGCGATCAGGGGAATGCCCTCACGCTCCAGCCATTCCTTGGCGAATTCGGAATTGCGCTGGCCAATGGCCATCAAGATCGACGTCACGATGGTTCCGCCACCGAAAGCCTTGGCGACCAGACGTTGCTTGACCGCCCCTTTGCCGAGCATCGTGTTGAGCAAAACTTCCATCGAATAGTCGCCCGCCAGGATGACGTCGGTGTCGTCAGACGCCGCCTTGGTGCGGCTGGGCAACAGAAAATGATTCATTCCGGCCAGACGCAGCCTGGCGTCGTACAGGCAGACCGCAACACAGGAGCCGAGCAGGGTGGTGATCGGGCGCTCGGTCTCGACCGTCCAGCCTCCCGGATTGATGTTCCGGGCGCGACGTTCAAGTTCCTTGGGGTCGTGGTCGATGGGGGACATGGTGCCTTATCCGTAGGCGATGATCTCGGACGGGAGTCCATGCAGCGGCACCACCCGGTCCACCCCGCCGAGCCTGATGGCCTCTTTCGGCATACCGAACACGACGCAGGTCGATTCGTCCTCGGCCACCGTTTGCGCGCCGGCGTCGTGCATTTCTTTCATGCCGCGCGCGCCGTCGTCGCCCATGCCGGTCATGATCACGCCGAGCGCATTGCGACCGGCAATCTGCGCCACCGAACGGAACAGGACATCGACCGAGGGCTTGTGCCGGTTCACCAGCGGGCCGTCGGCCACTTCAACGTAATACTGCGCGCCGCTGCGTCTCAACATCATGTGGCGGCCGCCGGGAGCGATCAGCGCACGACCGGGCATCACCCGGTCGCCGTTCTGCGCTTCGCGTACTTCGAGCTTGCATAGGCTGTTGAGGCGCTCGGCGAACATCGCGGTGAATTTCTCCGGCATATGCTGGACGATGACGATGCCGCTGCCGACGTTGGGCAGGCGGGTCAGTACGGCTTCCAGGGCCTGGGTGCCGCCGGTGGACGTGCCGATGGCGACCACCCGGTCGGTGGTGTTGGCCATGGCGCGGGTGCTGGCGGCCTGGGCGGCAAGCATGACGTCGGCCGTCAGCCGGGGCGGCGGCACCGGCGGCCGGGCCGCACCCGGCATGACGCGGCGCATGTTGGCGCGCGCGGCGGCCCGTACGGCCGAGACGAGGTCGTCGCTGGAATCCTGGAGGAACTGCTTTACCCCGCCCTTGGGCTTGGTGATGATGGCCAGGGCGCCCGCGGCCAGGGCTTCGATGGTGGCACTGGCGCCCTGCTCGGCCAGCGAGGAGCAGACGATGGTCGGCGTCGGGTGCTCGCTCATGATCTTCTTGAGGAAGGTCAGGCCGTCCATGCGCGGCATCTCGATGTCGATCACCAGTACGTCCGGCCAGTGCACCTTCATCTTCTCCAGCGCGTAAAGAGGGTCGGCAGCGACGCCGATAACCTCGATGTCGGGCTCGCGCTCGAGGGTCTGGCGATTGACCTGGCGCACGACGGCCGAGTCGTCGACGATCATTACTTTGATCTTGTTGGCCATGTCTAGGCGGGAAGCTGGTAGATGGTGGGTTTCAGGGCGCGCAGGCTGTCGTTAAGGCCGTTAAGGCTCTCGGAGTGACCGACGATGAAGTAGCCGCCGGGATAGAGTTGCTCGACCAGCCGGGCGACCACCTGGCGCTTGGTTTCGGCGTCGAAGTAGATCATCACGTTACGCAGGAAGATGACATGAAATTTGCCCAGCACGGGCAGTGTCCGGTTCAGATTGACTTGCAGGAAGCGCGTGTGGCGTTTGATTTCGGGGGCAATCATGAAGCCGCCTTCCTGCGAGCGCACGCCCTTCAGGCAGTACTTGCGCAAGTAGGACTGGGGCAGGCCGCGCGTGCGGTCGAGCCAGTACAGGCCGCGTTGCGCCGTGGCCAGAACCGCTGTGGAGATGTCGGAGCCGGTGACGGTCCAGTTGGCGTCGAGGCCCAGGGTGTCGGCGAGGACGAAGGAGAGGGTGTAGATCTCTTCGCCGGTCGATGAGGCGGCGCTCCAGACGTTGAAAGGGCTGCCGGCGGGATGCTGTGCGACGATGGTTTTGCTCAGAAATTCAAAGTGCGCTTCTTCGCGGAAAAAGTAGGTTTCGTTGGTGGTCAGCAGGTCGACCATGGTTTGCAGTTCGTCGGGATCGGTGTCGTTGGCAACGAAGCGGTAGTACTCGCCGAAGCTCGACAGGCCGTAGTGCTTCAACCGCCGCCCCAGACGGCCGACCAGCAAGACCTTTTTGGTGTCGGCCAGGCTGATCCCGGCGATCTTGTAGATCAGCTTCTGGAACTGGGCAAACTCGGCGTTGCTGATTTCTGGGGTATCAATGGCATTCATAAGGTCATGCATTGTGCAGCGCGGGCTGCGATTTAACGGCTGGAACGCGCACGACCGGTGCCGGTGCGGCAAATAACGGATTGATGATTCCTCAACCCGGATGATTCCAAATTTACCAAAAAGGATATATATTATTCATCCGGTAATTACGCGGTGAGTTGCGGCATCTACGTAGTAGTGACGCTTGGCCTTCCCCAACAGCGAAAGCGTTGCACACAAAGGCAACCATGACACTTAACAGTACGCAATCTCGTGCGAACCCGGTGATGTTGTCCCCGAAAGTTTATCTGATCGACGACGATCCGGTGATCAACTTTATTCTGGTCGACCTCATCGAGTCGGTGCATCTGCCCTATGTTGTCTTCAGCGATGCCAGCACCTTTCTTCAGCAGGATCTGTCTCTGCTGGCCGGCTGCATTGTAAGCGACGTGCGTATGCCGGGTACCAGCGGCCTCGAATTGCAGGACGAACTGCGCTTGCAGGAGATCGATCTGCCGATCATCTTCATTTCCAGCTATCCCGAGGTGCCCTCGGTGGTGCGCGCGATGCGCGGCGGCGCGCTGGATTTCTTCATGAAGCCCTTTGCCCCGCAACAGGTTCTGGATCGCATTCAGGATGGTCTGCGCATCGACAAAGCGCGCAGCCAAAAACAGGCCAGGAGCCGGGCCATCGGCGAACGGTTGGCTTTGCTGACGCTACGCGAGAAAGAAGTGTTGCAAGGGGTGTTTGAAGGCAAGCTGACGAAGACCATCGCTCATGATCTGGGCATAAGCCAGCGTACGGCCGAGACCTATCGACATCTGATCATGGAAAAGATGCAGGCTGGATCGGTCGCCGAGCTGGTCCGTTTGACCATCGAGTTCATGCCCGCTCTCGATTCGGCGTAGCGTAGTATTCCAGGCGGCATACCGGCCGGGACCGTATCCAATTCAGCAGTGCGGCGCCGACCGCTCCGGAACGTCTCGCTCTATCCCAAAATCATAGTGCCGGTGATGATCGACGTTCCGAGGTTCGCCTGCTGTGCCTCAGGACTCCAGCACGCGCAACTCGGCGTTGGTATAGCGCAGCCGGCTGGCGAGCACGCTGGCGATGCCTTCCATGAGGTTCAAAGCGAGCTTTTTGTGCTCTTCGGCCAGCCGATCGAAGGTCTGGCGCGACAGCACGTAAAGCTCGGTATCGGAAAACGCCACGGCGTCGGCGGAGCGCACCTCGCCATCGAGAAATGCCATTTCGCCGAAAAAGGCGCCGCGACCGAAGGTGCCGAGGTGGTGGCTGAGCTTCTCGGAGATCGGCAGCATGATGCGCACGGATCCGCTGCGGATGATGAACAGCTCGTCTCCGCTTTCGCCACGGGTGAAAATTTTCTCGCCGCTCCGGCAGGAGCGCATTTCGACGAGCTGCTTGAGGGCGGCAAGGGTTTCCGTCTTGCGCTCCTTGAAGAGTTCGATCTCATGCAGTTCCAGTGGATTTTCCTCGCTGCGGGCAAGCGCCGCTTCATCGATCAAACGATCTTCGACCCATTCGAGTGCATCGTCGAGTTCAG
>JBBQAT010000239.1:0-4355 GCA_038316625.1 Burkholderiales bacterium | reverse complement strand
CTGGCCCGTTCTCGGTCTTGGGCACGAATACCTCTTCCGGCACGCCATCTTGCGCCATGCCAGCGGGTGGCGACGATATCGCTAGAGCAAACACCACGAGTGGTACGGACCACCGTGTTTTACTGGTCGGTTGTCGAAGATAAATAGACATGGCGTCTCCTTAGAAAAGTAGTGCTGGCGTCCAACGTTGGAGCTCTCTATGGAAGGGGTAGCGTTCTCACTCGTGCGCGATCGGCGTGTCGGTAAATAGATAGTCCTTCATCTCCTTGGAGAACCGCGCATCTTTGCGTCGAATCCATTCCAGGACCATCGAGGCGTGTTCCTTCTCCTCGTCTCGATTGTGCTCAAGGATGGCCCTCAGTTCTGGATCTTTGCAAGCATCCGCGCGTTGGTTATACCAATCGACGGCTTCCAGTTCCTCCATCAACGAGACAATCGCTCGGTGCATGTCTCGGGTTTCGTCGGACAATTCGTTAATCGGTTCATGGTAGCCAATACTGGACATAGATTTTTCCTGTGGGTGGTGGACGGGTTGATAGCTTCTGACTGGCGGTTACTGGTTTGCCTGGAACAGGGATGCGAAGAATAGGAGGATAAACCAAATGAGTAAGAAGAGAACTGCGTATACCTTTCAAATATTGCCAGGACGGCGACAGTTCCGGAGATGCCGTAGAGCCGACAGCTCTGCCATAGAGGTGCCTCCCCTGTTCAGCAGCGCGCAAAGGAATTGGAATGGTTGGTAGGTGTGCGGAATGTCACGATAGCCTTACAAACGCCCAGCGAACACACATTGATGCCGCGTTGGCTCAGTGACACAGAGCTTGTCAGGTTGCGGCTGCATGGGCACGCCAGCGCATCCTTTCAGGTCAGCGTACGAGCCAGCGCCGGTGGCAACGAGAGGTCGAACAGCGGTAGTCCGTCGGACCCGCGCACAAAGCGGGAGAACAGCTCGACCATGACCGAGGCCAGCAACACGCCAAGCACGGAGCCTGAAGCGCCAGCCACAGCGCCCCGCACCAGAAACGTAGGCCGCGACAATATGAAAATTCGCCACATGGGCTGCCGGTCATTTCGGGTCGGGGTCAGGCACCTCAATGTGGTAGCCCATGGCGTGTGCGGCGAGAGTGAACATTCGTCCGCACTTCCGCTTCGGCTTGGTTGATACGGGACTGGTTACTTTTCTTCATCGGCACCTTGCTTCCATAGAGCCTGAAATCCCGGACGTTTCATTTTCGGTTCATGCTTCTACAGCGGTTCGAGGGCGGGAATGTCCAGGAGGTCCACATAGTCCTGAAGTGACCCTTGCTCCAGACAGCATTCGATGATTTCCCGCCCGAGCGGCATCAGGTCGGGAACAAGAAACTTGCTGATTTCTTTGTGGAAAAATTCCATCAGGATTTCGCTGCCAGCGTCATAGGCGGCGATGCCCACCTCCGGTTGCCGTTCAACTTCGAAGAAAATCCTTCCGATGGACGTACCCTCGACGACGATTGTCTTTGGCGTATAACCGAGCAATGAGGATCGCGATGGTTTCATGGTTTCCGAAGTGAATCTTGCTCCGCCGCGCCGCGCCAGATATTCGCGCGCGATCCACTGCGGCATGAAACCAACCTCCCAGACTCCGATGTGCTGGTTGGGGAGCAGGATATAGCGCACCTTCGGCGTATCAATGATCTGCTGGAGAAGCAGATTGGCCTGATCGACACGGCGTCCGGTGGCGAAGGGCCAGTACGAACCTACGCCTTCGGAAGACATGCCCTCGCTCTGTACGATGCTCGGATTGGCATGGCCACGCGGGGCAACAAGCCGCCAGAGCCAGGCCAGTGAAGGCGGCAGCAAGTGAAGCAGACCGATAATTCCGTAGGTGGGGGTTTCTGCCGAACACGGCGGGGTGCGTACCCCCATGCTGCGAATATCGACATCGACTGGTCCATGCACCACGTCCGGTATTATTTTGCGCGGAATGATGACTCTGGGATTGGGGCAGGGCTCGCCCGGAGCATCCAGAATGTGTTCCCAGATCAGGCATGTCGCGTCGGGTTTCGCCTCGAGATTCAGGAAAAGCAGAGGCTCTGAAGGGTGTACGGTCAACGCTTCAAGATGCGGGTCAGTACCATAGTGGGTGATGTGGTTGCAACGCACGAACCACGCGTCCTCTGCGTCCATGAGCGAGAGCTTGCCGCGGCCTTTCTCGAGATCCGGGTGGCAAAGGGCCATATCGTCGGTCACCGGGAACAGTCGGCATGCCTGAGGAAGACTGACCAGGCGCTCCTCTTGCGTTCTGATGTTTCGACCGATCAGCAGAGATCCTGTGGAATGGCGATGGGCGTGCTCCAGCATTTCGCTTTTTCCACCGCCACTTGCACCTTCATGAGAAATGACAATGTGGTTATCGTAAGGCGTAACTACCTTGACAGTCGAGCAGTGCATGGTCACCCAATTTTCCTGCTCGCCGATATTCAGTAGAACACCATAAATGCCTTTCTTGGCGCTCGGACCAGGGTACAGGTTGTAACTGAACAGTTCGTGCCCCTGATCGGTCCGGTTGTGAACCACGATCTGCTTGCCGCCGAAGTCGGTATGCCTGAAGGGCGGGGCGACATAAATCACGGCGCGGGGATAGAAATTCTCGGGAATTTCTTTCTCGCCAAGAATGCCTTGAAGCAGGGCCAAGCCGAGAGCAAAGAATCCAGCGTTGTCCGGCGCTATGACCAGAGCGTGCGTTTCGTTTCCCGGCATTCCGACGAAGAACGGGAAAGCAGCGAGCCGCTGTGTCTTGAGCCAGTCCAGAGTCCGCTGCCGCATGGGAGCAAACGGCGAGCCAAAACGCATATCGAAAGTCGGCTTGTCGGTGGGCATGCTGTCTCCGATCACCATGCAATCTGGATCACGGCGACGCATGTAGGGCTCAACGTAGTTCGCACAAATGCCATTCCGCCCACGGCATACCGTCGCCTCTGTCACACGCCCCTTTCCCGGAACATCGTAGGCGACCTCGTGCCAACCATTGACCGCGTCGCGTACCGCCAACTCGACCAGTTCGGCAGTTGATCGGGCTATTGTCAATGAAGGCGCAGCGTCGAAGACTTCGCGCACTTCGGGCGGTACGTCAAACGAGAATGTTCTGCTGTTCGTACTCATGGCCTGTGCTTTCCATAAACGGGTTAAAAAGTTTTGCTGATGAAACCGTCCGGGCGCACGTAGATCAATGGCTTACTATCGTTGCCCGGAATTATTCAGCATGCTGGCGCAATGTGCTACGCAGCAGGGCCATCGCCTAAGCAGATGTCGTAAACACTGCTGGAAGTCGCCGACGGGCAACGTTATGGCATAGTCCTGTGGACCGTGACCGAATCAGGTCTACCCTCGGTGCACCACCCGATCGAGCAGCGCGTTATCCAGATCGAGGCCGGCGGCGATGCGATGGCGTTATGGACTCGGCCTCACTGAGGTCGCTGGCCCCAGCGGCCATCAAGGCAAGAGTAATGACGTGGGCGGTGACTTCGTGGCTGCCTGCGGGGTATTGACGCATGGAAGAGTTCGTTTCGGCTATTGACCAATCAACCCGGTTACCCGGGGCGAGGCGTCAATATCGCAGCCAAAATACATTACGTCCAATTAAACAAATTCTGCCATCTCATACGCCATTACTTATGTTACGTGCGGCACGAGAAACCTCGCGAAACCCGAACCAGGCGAGTTGAAACGACAACCAAGGGAAGTAAGGGAACGGGCTGCCGGAGCTCAGCGACGCGCGCTATCTGTCGCGCCGGGATCGGCTCGCTGTGACAAAGCGTCCGCACCAGTACCCGGCACCTGTGGCCCTCCGACGCTCGGGGCACCTTCGTCGCAACTCGCCTGCGGCTTACCGGCGTCCGCGCAGGCGCAGGAACTACCGCTGGCGAGGCCGCCGCAACTGCCACGCGGCGGCGGACGGCCAAAGAAGGAGCCGAGCGCCAGACCCAGCCCGGTCAGCAGGATGACGGCCAGCGTCACCGCCAGCATCGGCCAGAACTCGCTCAGGAAGCTCATGCCACCGCTCCTCCGTGGTGATCGAGGCGCGACAACGCTCGCATCGCCTAGCCGCCAAAATCGTCGAGCATGATGTTCTCACGCGCAACGCCCAGCTCTGTGAGCATGTTGATCACCGCGGTGTTCATCATTGGCGGGCCGCACAGGTAGTATTCACAATCCTCAGGCGCCGGATGCTGATCCAGGTAGTTCTGCAGCAAAACCTGGTGGATGAAGCCGACACGTCCCTGCCAATGATCTTCCGGCAGCGGATCGGAGAGCGCCAGATGCCAGTTGAAATTGGCGTTGTCGCGTTCCAGTTGCTCAAATTCGTCGACATAGAA
>JBBQAT010000238.1:0-4415 GCA_038316625.1 Burkholderiales bacterium | reverse complement strand
CAAGTACAGAAGCAACAGCAAAGTCAAAAACAACGACAACGTCAGAAGCAAAACCGGGGCAGCGCCGTCCAGCTGCGAGTGAAGTTGAATGTGCAGCTTAAACTGACTGCTTTACTGTCTTGACTCAGGGGACCACTTTAGTCGAGCATCAGGTACAGGTAATAGTAGGTGCCGGCGACCGGGCCCGGCAGCCAGGTGATATCCCAGACCCAAACCTGACCCGGTCCGCTGGCCTGATGGCGCTTCGGTTCGCTTCGACAGGGGGCCGCCGCCCGGCCACGGTGATGTTGCAGATCATGGGCCTTGAGCACGCGGTAGAAGCTCGATTCGCTGGCCAGGTAGTCGCCACGGTCCGCCAGTACGGGCACGATTTGAGAAGGCGGCAGGCTGGCAAATTCAGGTTGGCAGGCAACCGCAATCAGCGCCTGCCGATTACACTTAAGCCACCACAGGCGAGGAAACGGCTCGGAGCGGCGAGCCTGTGGGGCGTCCTGGCTACGGAAATCTCACCGCCTCAAGACAAGGCACCGATTGAGTGGCATCTCTTGACGACGTTGCCGGTGCCTGGCTTGGGCGAGGGCGATCGAACGGGTACACTGGTCTTCGTGCCGATGGACCATTGAAGTCTGGCATCGCGTGCTGAAGACGGGGTGTCGCATTGAATCACGCCAGTTGGAAACGGCAAACCGTCTGTCAGTAACACTGACGCTGTATTTCATCATTGCCTGGCGCATCTTGTACACCACGATGCTGGCAAGAACCGCCCCAAATTTGCTTTGCACGGTTGTTCTCCGGAAAAAGGAGTGGCAAGCCTTGTACTGCAGCGTCAACCGCGTATCCGAGCCAATGACCACTCCGCCGCCACTCGGCGAGGCCGTTCTATCGATCGCAAAACTGGGCGGGTTCCTTGCACAAAAAGGCGATGGCGAACCCGGTCAGAAGCATACCGTGGAAGGCGCTTAAGCATTGACTTACAGGGCAGTTCTATTGGGGATGCCCGTTGATATTGGCATTCAGCCTACTCTCGGGGAAAGTCTTGGCTATCCGGGTCTGCTCTCGATTGTTGAATGCCAAATATTTGAAGAAAACGGCTGCACCGTTTCAATCCCGAGCGAATCAGCACACCTTGTTCGCAATTCCAAACGGAATATGCACCATTGGAATATCGCTGGCCGGCGATTGCAGGTGGCTTTTCTGATCGTCGAAGAACATGTGCGGGCGGAGCACGGACAGTATTCGTGATTTTTCCATCCCTCCCAGGAAAAATGACTCGTCAGCCGACACGCCCCAACTCTTCAGCGTCGTGACAACGCGCTCATGACTGGGCGCATTGCGTGCGGTGACAATCGATATCCGCAGTATTTTCTCGTAGGCGGGCTCTTCTTTCCGTCGCTTCTCTTCAAGCTTCTGCATGAAGGAGAGCTTGGTAAAGAGATCGGCGAGCGGACCGGGCTTGTGCGGGATGGATCGCTTCTCCGTTTCGTAGGCTTCAAATTCACCCAGATCATTGTTTCGCTTGTACACCGTCTCCGCCTCGTCGTCGGCAATGACGCCGTCGAAGTCGAAGGCGACGCGCAAGCCGATATCTGTTTCGCTGTCCTGGACTTTCGACGGCAGCACGACGCCCGCCGGATAGTTGGCTTCAATCGCTCTTCTCACGTCGTCCTCATTCGCGCTCAGGAACAGCGATGCGTTGAAGGCAGGGATGAACTCGTAGGGCGACTTTCCGGCCATGAAAGCGGCGCGGGAAATGTCGAGGCCGTAGTGCCGTATCGAGCGGAACACGCGCAATCCGGTTTCCGGCGAATTCCGGGACAGGAGTACGACTTCCACCGGCAATTCCTTTGGGAAAGCGGCGTTGATGCCAAGGAATCGACGAATGAACGGGAAGGCAACGCCTTTGGCAAACGGAACGTCAAGGTAATGTTCCTGATGCCTGCGGTACTCGTCGACACCTTGCGTCAGGTAGATCTGGTGCGATTCGGTCAGGTCAAATAGCGCGCTGGAGGCGATGCCGATGACCAGTTTTCGTTCGATGGGATAGGCCATGGCGTCAAACAAACCTTGCTGGACTTGATGATCAATCGGGGATTGTAAGGCGGATCATCGAAGCCTGAGCGGAATCCATTCCTTGCCGGTCTGAAAGGCAATAGATACGGCCATCTTCAACACTAGGCCGCTAAGAACAAGCATCCATGCGGGTCTTGAGGCATGCATCGCTGGAATGACCTCTCGATGCGGCTTACCGAACTCCTCCTTCACCCTATTCCTCGTATTGCGGCTGACGGAACAAGTCCGCAATCCAGGCTTTCTGGCTCGCGTGGCGGCGGGATTCGCTAATGTGCTTGCGGATTTTTCCGCGCACCGAGGCCAGCGGCAATTCGCTGGCGGATTCAATGGCGACGCAGTGGAGAATGTGGAAACCCATGGGCGATTCGACGACTTCGGACAACTCGCCGGGAGCAAGCGCGAAGGCCGCCGGTTCGAGTTCGGCATAGAGTTGATCGCGTTTCAGCGTACCCAGCAGGCCGCCGTTCATGGCCGTCGGGCATTCGGAATGCTTGAGCGCCTGTTCGTTAAAACGCTCGGGCGATTTCAACAGCCTTGAACGAATGGCGTCGATCTTGCTGCGAGCCATTGCGCGCTCGCTGCCCGGCAGGCTGGCGTTGATCGTCACCAGGATATGGCGCAAGGTGCGGTTTTCGGGGCGATGGAAGCGCTCACGATGCAGGAGGTAGAAGATTTCCACGTCGGTTTCGCTCACTACAGCCACCTGGCTCGCCACGCGTTCAAGCACGGCATCGACCTTGAGGTCACGCTCAATGGCGGTGGAAAGTCGCTCCGGATCAAGACCGGATCGCTCCAGGTCGTCGAGGTACTCCTTCTTGCTCGCGTAGCGGCCGCGAATCTGCGCCACGGCCTGATCCAGCGACGAGGCCGGCAAGATCACCTGCGCGGCTTCGGGCGAGGAAAGGATGCGCTGTTCGATTTTCAGCTGGCGCGCAACGACTTCCTCGACACGCTGCCGTTCGGTGGGTTCAAGATTGCAAGGCGGTTTCTTGAACAATTCCTGTGCGAGCTTGAGCGTGAGATAGGGATGCGATTCAGACATGGGGCACCTCCACCAGCGATGTCAATGACGCCAGCGCCGATTCGGGCACAGCCAGCGTTCGCCCGGGCAGGCAGTCGAAATGGATGTGATAGACCGCCGTTTCGCCGTCGCGCATGACGCGCAGCACTTCGCCGATGGCACCGCGCGGCACCTGATGGTCATTGCCGAGGGCAAGCACCTTACCGGCACGCACCTTTTCTCGCGCTTCGAAGAGACTGGGAATCCACGGCTCGTCGCCGTCGATGAGTTCTTCTTCGCGGCAGCCGACGATACGATCATCCTCAAGAAAATGGACCGAGTAGATGATCTGGTCCTGCAGGAAAGTGCCTATATCGACGACGGCGCCAACGCTGCCGCGCCGGATCAGCAGCGCGCCCGTCTCCGCACCGGAATAGGTGCCGTCATTACGCACGTTGCGCGTCACCCGCACGCTTTCGCCCAGATCCCAGCGGAAGTGCATCAGTGCCTCGCACGCCCGATGGCGGAGAGCGGGATGGTCGTGATGCCGGAAGCGCGTTTCAAGACCCTGAACACTTTCTCGGTGATGGCATCTGAACGCACGAAGTCGTCGTAGGCCCGAGCCAGGCTGGCGCGATATTCGGCGGGGGTCGGCGCATGCGTCTCGTGGCCTTTGCCAAGATAGTCGTGAAAGCGCTGCAGTATGTGCAGGCGATTGACATGCAGGATGGCGGCGTCGTAGGCAACGCCGAAGTAGTCGAGGAAATCCTCGGCGGATTCCAGGTCAGCCAAGTCAGTTTCGAAGTCCGAGGTTTCGAAGGTGTCGGTCGTCATGTGGCGATCCTCATGAGTGAATCAAATGGTGGGACGCGTCCCCGCCGCAAGTCGTCGAGCAGGGACAGCAATTCCGTGGGCAACGGTGGGCGCTTGACGGAATAAACAAAGTCGCGAATGCAAGCGATGAGCTGAACGGCCTCGGCCTCAGCGACGGGATTTCCCAGCGCGGCATAGACGGCCTGCACTCCACCCTTGCCCGAGTGCTTGCCGAGCACAAAACGGTGCTCTCGTCCGACCAGTTGCGGATCAAAACCCTGGTAATTGTCGGGATGCTTGAGCAGGCCGTCGATATGGATGCCGGCTTCATGCGTGAAAGCGCCCTCGCCAACGATGCTTTTTTGCCAGGAAACGGGGCGGCCGGAAGCGTTCTGTGGCCGCCGGAGCCATGATGCATGAGTTTGGCCGGTCTTAAAATGCTGAGCCGAATTTGTTGATATATACCAAGTGCGACCTGGCGGATATAGAGAGCATGAGTTGGCAAACGCTTCAGATGTCGACTTGATCCTTG
>JBBQAT010000237.1:0-4469 GCA_038316625.1 Burkholderiales bacterium | reverse complement strand
GGCAATCCTTGAGGACGCGACCGCCGTCGCCCTGTAGCGCGTGATCGCCTGGCAGATCGCCGAGGAAATGAAAGTGCAGCAGATCACGAAAACCGAACTGGCCAAGCGCATGCACACTAGTCGGGCTGCATTGAATCGCCTACTTGATGACACTGACCTAGCCTGACCCTGACCACCCTCGCAAGCGCCGCCGCTGCTCTCGACCGGAAGGTTAATAGTCAGTTTTCGGTGGCTTGATGATTGTGGGTGACTGCAAAAAGTGAACGAACTCACGATTGTCTATTGGTCATCTATTGGTCATCACCATAATTAAATTAACTAGTTAAGCCGTAGGCGGTTTGTGTTGGTATACCTTCTGGCCCGCCAATAGCACCTTGGCTAACTGTCTTTAGCCAATACGATGACCCCGCTACACGTTAGTGTTTGTGGGGTTTTTCGTATAGACCTCCTGACTTTGGCTTAACGTAAAACGCATAAAATGACCCCGAAGTCGGGGAGGGCTTCCGCGGCATCCTCCAATCCCGTCGTTTTCCCCTTTCACCTCTACTTGGCAATACCCAAGAAGACAGCCAAACAACGCTCAACTTCCACCATCGCCTCGGCCTCGATGCGCCCGAATGCCTGGCCAAGCTTGTCGCGCCGCACGGTCATCGCCTTGTCCACCATGACTTGCGAAGGCTTCTGCAATCCGTTGCCTTCACTCGGTTGAATGGTGATTCGTAACAGCGGGGCCGCCACAAGCGCACTTGAAACCAGCAGAACGGAAACCGTCGCATGTTCTTCAAACTGGTCCGCCTGAATCACCAGCGCCGGCCGTGGCTTGCCGAAATCGCCTGGCATGGCCATGGTCACAAAATCACCGCGTCTCATTCTGTCCAGCCGTCCACGTCAGCGAGGGCTTCGTCCATGAGTTGCAGCAGATCCGTGTCCGCCATGTCGGACTGCGCGACCAAGCGTGATTGACGCCGGCATTCGTCCGCAAAATCCGGCCGTCGCGTGTCGGGCACCCAAATCTGTACGGGGCGCAATCCCGCCATGCGTAGCGCGTCGCGATGCTTTTGCACGCGGGCGTTAACATTTCTGGTGGCCATTTCCTAACCCCTGAGTGAGTTACATGCAGCGCCAGTATAGCCGATTTCTCGTTACATGCAACGCGATTGGCCAAGGGGGATGGGGTCGTCCATTTCACCCGCCTCACCGCGGCGCACAACAGACGTTTCCATGAACTTCAAGCCCTTACCTTACCCAGCCATTATTGATGACCCTGCAAATTCCTGCCGACAAGTCGTGGCTCACCCGCTTTGAGTGACCCGTCAACGCGGAGGTTGCTGGCGTCGCCAATAGTCAGACCGGTTTGCACATCACCCGGCGGAGAAGGATTGCGGCGGCTCGATCTGGTTATTGACGGGCATGCTGTCGCTGCCGGAGCGGAGTCAGAATATCCTTCAGCCCGTTATGGTCGATCTCCTGCATCAATGCCAGCAGGCGACCGATCTCTCCTTTCGGAAATCCCTCGCGCACGAACCAGTTCAGGTAGTTGCCGGGGAGGTCAGCAATGATCTGGCCCTTGTGCTTGCCAAAGGGCATCTCCCGAGTCACCAGCAATTCCAGATCCTCTGGCTGCATCCGATCAGATTCCCTTAAAGTCCATCAACGGCTGCCTCGTGTGTCGAACAAACCTTTGCACGCCTTCCGTATGAACTGGATCTGCTTTTCGTATTGCGTGCAGCCTTTGCACATGGCCAGATGAATTCGGATATGCATCCGCTCAGCCATGGTCAACTGTCGATCCTGTCCCTCAGATAACCGATGGGTCACTTCCTTGCACGTCAGCATGTTTGTTCTCCCGCCGCAAACCAGTTTTTTTCAAGGCAATGCCTCAGGCCGTTGCGCGCCCGATGCAGTATCACGTTGCAGTTGCTGGTCGTTATCGAGAGTTCGCTACAAACCTCCGTGGTATCGAGTTCAAGAAACTCGCGCATCATGAATACCCGCGCCGTGTTTGCCGGCAAATGTTTGAGGCACGCTTCAAATATCGTCATGAACTGTTGGCCGTGAAGTGCCTGTTCAGGGTTCCCCCAGTCGTTTGGACGCGAGCCGGGCGCCCAGTGCGCGTTGGCTTTGAACAGCGCCTCGAATCGCTCATCCATGCTTTGCTCTTCCGCGGAAAACGACGACACATTGATGGTGCGGCTACGTTGCCGTATGGCATCGACGATCTTGTTCTTGAGAATGGCAAATACCCAAGTCTTCATCGCCGACCCACCGCTAAAGCTCTTTTCACCAACCAGTGCGGCCGCCATTGCCTCCTGCACGACATCCTCAGCGAGATGCTCGTCGCGTAGCTGCAGACTGGCAAAACGAAGCATGTCGCGGCGAAGTTCGGTCAGTTGGACTTCGACGAATGCAGGTCGCGTTTCACTGCCTTTCATCCAGACTCCTCTTCTCGACGCATGTCGTTGCGCGCAGCGCTATAACTCGAAACACCGTGCGGCACCAGCAAGTGATGTCGACAATCAGGCTCATGAATGACATCCAGCGACTTTCTCAGGCGATATCGTATTGTTTCACGAAGCGACGGTCGATCCAGTCTTTCCAGCGCCATGCCCACGCGCCGCTCGCTGACCATCCGGACCATGAGACGATGGCTTTCTTTGGTCCGGTCGCCAGCAGATAAAGGGTACGTCGTTGAGGGTGATGACAAAGAATGACTTGTCCGGCCAGACTTCGTTGCAGGTTGTTGCTGAGCACGGGGCCGGCGCGCACGGCATACACTCCGGATTTCGCGTGTGGACTGTCGATACGCGTGGCCACATCACCGGCAGAGAATACCTCTGGATGCGATGTGCTGCGTTGTCCATTTCCTACCGCTATGAATCCATCGTCGGCGCGTGCCAGTCCGCTGCTTGCTATCCAGGGAGCCGGAATGACGCCGGTAGTGCCAATGACGCAATCGACTGCCAATCCGCGCCCATCGGGAAACAGCAAGCCGGCAGGTGCCCCCGCCGCGTGCCCGGCAATGCGCTGCACACCGCTTGACGCCAGTTCGTGCGCTACCCGTTTGACCACACCGGGTCCGTGACCGGCAAGCAGACCA
Organism: Burkholderiales bacterium; assembly: GCA_038316625.1. Classification (GTDB taxonomy): domain Bacteria; phylum Pseudomonadota; class Gammaproteobacteria; order Burkholderiales; family Rhodocyclaceae; genus Propionivibrio. The sequence goes on along the minus strand of JBBQAT010000237.1, from coordinate 1,372 downwards.
CTACCTTCGATCAAAGAGACCGCGACCCGTGCTTCACCGAGCAGATTGACCAATCGATAGCGGGACGCCAAAGCCAACTCGACGCCCGCTGCGCCGGCACCGACAATCGCCAGGCGCGCTTCGCCACGCTCGAGGAAGTCCGCCATCTGACGTTCCCAGCCGACAATGAACGCTTCGAGGGGACGAATGGGCAGCAAATTGGCGCCGCTGGCCGCCAGCGTTGAAACGTCGACCAAGGCTCCGGTATCAATAGAAATGAGGTCGTAACTGATTTCTCCGCTGCTGGCACAGAGCACGGTGCGCCGATTGGCATCCATGCTGACGATGTGTTCCTGGATAAAGCGAACGCCGGCAACTTCGGCAAGCGGCTTAAGTGCCGCCGCGCACTGATCGAGTCGATAATGCCCCGCCATCCAGCCGGGCAGCATCCCCGAGTAGATCTGCCGGCCATAGGGTGAAATCAGAACGACCTCGACACCCGGCCATTGCTGCTTGGCCAGCGTTTGCAGCACATGCAGATGTGCGTGACCGCCACCGGCAAGTATCAATCGCTTCATGTCGCCTCGCGAACGGGGTAGAAGTCGGATACGAACCGCCCGGACGCGATGCCCGCCGCCTCATTCAGCACTGGCATGCTGACGGAAAAAGTGAGGCGCGATGTCAACAGGATTCGTCCTGGCCGACGAAACGAAAATCGGCGAAACCGGCATGCGCCTCTTCGCCGGTGTTGTCGGTATCGCTGGCCAGTGCCAGTCCGGTCAGCCGCGCCGGGGCATGGTCGAAAGCCTTGAAAAAGTCGGCGCCGACATCACGGCGTTCAACCACCCAGCGCCCTGCATCGACCGTACCGGAACGCAGCACCAGCATGCGCGCCCGGTCTGTATAGGCGTTGGCTTGCCAGGTGCCGACCGGGTGGCGATTGTCCCAGACGTAATTGATCGCCGCGTCCGGCACCTGGTTACCGCGCAGAGAGCGGGCCAGCCCGAGAGCCATGCGGGTGCCGAATCCGAGCGTCGCGGGCGGCACGGCAAAGCTCAGATAGACCCGCGCGGCATAGTCGTCGCCGGCCTTCGTCGTCATGTCGGCAGTCTTCACCGGGCCATCGACGCGCCAACGCCAGCACAGGATGGGTCTTTTTCCGAGATCGACCTCGACTGGCCTGGTCAGCAGGGCCATGCTCTTCACGGCATGCGCCTCGACGGCAGAAACCCCGTCCCACTCGCGCAGCCGATAGACCGTCGGCGGAATGTCCTTGTTCAGTTGTTCGACCTGCCAGGGCGCCGGCAACTCACCCGACGCGGGAAAGCGGCCAACCCACAGCGGTTCGGCCAGCGCCAGAGAGGGCAGCGCAAGAATCAGTAACAGTAGCCTC
>JBBQAT010000236.1:0-4475 GCA_038316625.1 Burkholderiales bacterium | reverse complement strand
TGCTTGTACCACTTGCCAATGATGCAGCTCTCTACCGATTGCCCCTGACGCGGCATGATGATGGGTGTCGCCATTTGCTATTCTCCTGATTATGGACTCTATTGAGAGAAGCCAAATAAGTAAGATTCGATATTTGCACGGAAATTAATCATCTGAATTTGTAACTTGTTCTAGTGCAGCCAGCATTCCATTATTTGTACGCAGGATGGTTAGGGTGCCGGTAGCAGCTCATTGCTTCCCGGTAACTCTCTTATTACTACTCTTGATACGTCTACCCGCATTGGATGTTCGGCTTGAAGTATTGACCGTTTGATCTTAGGAACTTGGCAAGGCGCCGACCTTACGAAATCTGCCATATGAATCATTCGTTTGGCTGAATTGCGCGATTCAATGTTTACGTCATAATGAATCCCGCTGCTGCAAGACATCCGAGTTGTCAGCAGCGACACGCTGCGGACAACTCGGAGCAAAAAAGAGCGGCTGTGCTGGCGGTGGATATTCCCGCTTGTGCTTGGCAAAAGGCGGATTACGCACTGATTAAGGTCTCATCAAAATTGCATTTGCGAGATTGCTAATTCGAGTAAGCAATATAGCCAAGGCGGCTGATATTTGCAATAGCATCTGAAAATTTGTTTTCGTAACTCTTGTTTGTCAGCGCATTTCGAGTGGCGCGCGTCTTCGCACGCGGTTAAATGACAGCGCAGAAGTTGCGTCAAAAAAAACCGGCAATTTGGATGTTGGTTTGGTTTCACTGGAAATTATTTTGCAGGGTGCTTGCAATTCGAGATCACCTTGACTATATTGCTAACTCGAATTAGCGATTACCTTGAAGGTCACCATGCGCGATCTGGTTTTTGTTGGAATTGATGTCGGCTCAGGCAGCGTGCGTGCAGGTATTTTTGACGCCAACGGTCAGCGCCTGGCGTTTGCGGTTCGTGCCATCCAGCAGTTCCACCCACGCTCGTTGTTTGTCGAGCAATCGTCGGCGGATATCTGGGCGCAAACCTGCGCGGCCATGCGCGAAGCCATTGCTGCTGCCGCGATTGATCCGACCAGGATTGCCGCCATCGGAGTCGATGCCACGTGTTCGGTGGTTGCTGTAGGCGTTGACGGACAGCCGGTTTCCGTGGCGGAAAGCGGCGATCCAGAACAAGACATTATTATGTGGATGGATCACCGCGCCGCCGAGCAGACTGCTGCAATCAATGCGACCAACGACGAAGCGCTCGCTTACGTCGGCGGCGAAGTCAGCATCGAAATGGAACTCCCCAAGGTGCTATGGCTCAAGCAGAACTTTCCGGAACGCTATGCGGCGACATGGCGTTTCTTTGATCTGGCGGATTACCTGGTTTGGCGCCTGAGCGATGCTGACATTGCCAGCGTATGTACTCTGACCTGCAAGTGGAACTACCTGGCGCATGAGAATCGCTTCAGCGAGACCATGCTGACTGCGGTCGGCCTGCTCGACATCCTCGGCAAGATTCCGCCGCAGGTGCTGCCGCTAGGCTCTGCCGCCGGTAAGCTAAGCAACCGGGCCGCTGCCGAGTTTGGCCTGCCCGCCGGTATTGTTGTCGCCACCGGTATCATCGATGCCCATGCAGGTGGCCTGGCGCTGGTCAGTACCGCGCCACAGGGTAGTCTGGCGATCATCGGTGGTACTTCCAATTGCCATATGGTCGTGAGTTCCGACCCGGTCATGGTGTCGGGTGTCTGGGGTCCATATTATGGTGCCATGCTGCCTGGCTACTGGTTGAACGAAGGCGGCCAGAGTGCGGCGGGTGCTCTGCTCGATTGGACCTTGCGTCAGAGCGATGCCTGGCCGCTGCTAGAATCCACCGCCAAGACCCAAAGTCGCAATATCTATGCCGTATTGAACGACTGGCTTGCCGATCTGGAATCGCGTGAGATTTGGCCGACACGCAATCTGCATGTGCTTTCTGATCATCATGGCAACCGTTCTCCACGTGCCAATCCGGCGGCGTGCGGCGTGGTGGTTGGCCTGACGCTGGAACAGGGCAAGGATGCTCTGGCTCGTCTGTATCTGGCGACCTTGCAAGCACTGGCCTACGGGACACGTCACATTATCGAAAGCATGAATGCGGCCGGGCACAAGATCGAACGCATTGTGATGTGCGGTGGCGGCACCAAAAATCCCTATTGGTTGCGCGAGAACGCCGACGCCACCGGCTGCGAAATCCATCTGGTCAGCGAGGAGGACGCCGTGACCTTGGGGGCGGCGCTGCTTGGCGCGGTAGCGTGCGGCGCCTTCAGTTCGATGCCGGCTGCGGCGGCGGAGATGGTGCGCCCCGGCGGCAGTGTCGCTGCACGGGGGGAGGCCAAGGCTTTCCACGACGCCAAATACGCAATCTATCTACAGCTTTATCAGGACATGGAACGCTGTCGCTCTGCCATGAGTACATGGCAGTGATCCGTCATCGGTCCATGATTATTTCGCCCACGTTTTGATGACATCGAATGAGGTTAAACAAATGCTCACACTGACTCTCCCCGAATCCAAACCCATGATCAAGGCCGGCGACAAAGAAGTTCTGCTGGTCACCAATGCTGATCTGCGCGAATCCGCCAACAAGGAATGCTGGCCAGTGCAGAACAAGTTTGAAGAAAAACTGACGCAGGCACTGTCCAGCCGCTTTGGCTACGCTACCAAGCGTGCCCACCTGTACAAGGGCGACAAGGGACATGGCTTCATCAGCAGCCAGCGCGAAGGCAGCGACCTGTTCGCCACCATTGATCCTGATTCGCCCGTGATCGTGCTGATGACTGCCTGGCAGTATTCACATCATCTGGCACCCAGCCTGACCAAGCATCGCGGCCCCGTCCTGCTGCTCGCCAACTTCGACGGCACTTGGCCGGGACTTGTCGGCATGCTGTGCATGGCCGGCACGCTGACTAGCCTGGGTAAGCCGTATGCCCGCCTGTGGTCGGACAATTTCGATGATGAATACTTCTTCAAGGGTCTCGATTCATGGCTGAAGACCGGCCAGATCACCCATGACACGTCCTACCTGCATCCTGTTGATGCATCGCATCCGGCATCCGCCACTCCAGCGTGGGCCATCGGCAAGAAGGTCGGCGAATATATCCTCAAGAACAAGGAAATCATCGGTCTCTTCGACAGCTTCTGTATGGGCATGATGAACGGCGTCTTCCCGCAAAAGGCCCTGGTTGATATCGGCATGCCGATGGAAAGCCTGTCGCAATCGGCGCTGCTGGTCGAAATGGCCAAAGTGCCGCAGTCACTGCGTGAAGAATGCCTGGCCTGGTATGAAGCCAAAGGCATGAAGTTCAAGTTCGGCACCGACCTGGTCAAGGACTTGACGCGCGATCAGGTGCTGGAACAGTGCGCGATGATGATCGCCATGGCGCGCTTTACCGAGCGCTTTGGTCTGGCTTCCGTCGGCGTGCAGTATCAGCAGGGGCTGGCCCAGTCCTGCGCCGCGTCCGACTTCGCCGAAGGTGCCATCGGTTCGACCGAGCGCTTCCCGATTCCGGACGAGAACGGCAAGATCATTCGTCCTGGTAAGCCGATTCCGTGCATCAACGAGGTTGACATGGGTACGGCCATCCCGCAAACCATGATGTGGCGTTTGCTCGACTCGCTTGGCCTGCCGTCGGAGACGACTCTGCACGACGTGCGTTGGGGCAGCGAGTTTGAAGGCACCTTCTACTGGGACTTCGAGATTTCGGGTTCTGTACCCTTCGAGCATCTCAAGGGCGGTATCGCCGGATCGATCGGCTACCGTCAGCCAGCCATGTACTTCCCGAAAGGCGGTTCGACGATTCACGGCAAAGGCAAAGCAGGACGCCTGCTCTGGGCGCGCGCGCACTATGAGGGTACGCAAACGTATCTGCAACTCGGAACCGGTACGGCGGTGGAGTTGCCCGAGGCCGAGTTCGAGCGCCGTCGCAAGGCAACGACCTATGAGTGGCCGCTACTCAATTGCGTGCTGGACGGTGTCGGTCGTGACGATCTGATGGCTGGCCATCAGAGCAATCACATCTCGATCGCCTACGTCGACGAAGATAAGTTGCAGGATGTCTTGCGCGCCTTTGTCGGGCAAGCGGTTACGCAGAACATGAAGGTGCTGGTCGCGGGGGACGCGGCCAAAATGCTTTAGTAAAACTTGGTTAAAAGAAGAGGGACGGAGTGATCTGTCCCTCTTCTACAAAACAAGTATCTATTTGGTGCATTGAAAAATAAAAAATTTTCAGGAAGGGTAGTCAGCGTGATACCAATCGTAACGATAACGCAGCTGAACAAGAGTTTTCCTGGGGTAAAGGCGCTGATTGACGCGCAGTTTGAGCTGGAGTCGGGGGAAGTCCACGCCCTGATGGGCGAGAACGGTGCGGGCAAATCGACCTTGATGAAAGTGCTGGCGGGGGTTTACCAAAAGGACTCCGGCGAGATCAAGGTGAACGGACAAGTGGTTGACATCCCTGACCCGCGTGCCGCT
>JBBQAT010000235.1:0-4535 GCA_038316625.1 Burkholderiales bacterium | reverse complement strand
CCTGCCGACCTTCGGCGTCGGCGTCGACCTCGACGACATGGGCTGGCGCTCGGTCTTCCGCCAGTTGCTCGCCTCCGGCCTGCTCGAAGTCGATGTGCAAGCCTATGGCGCACTCAAGCTGACTGACGCCGCGCGCCCGGTCCTCAAGAGCGAAACGACGCTGACCCTGCGCCGGCATATCACCCGCGCCAAAGGCAAAGGTGCACGCTCTTCTTCAACCAGGAAGAGCAGCGGTAGCGGCACCCGCGCGCACAGCGACTCGCCCCTGTTCGAGAAACTGCGCACGTGGCGGGCTGAAAAGGCGCGTGAACAGGGCGTTCCAGCCTATGTCATCCTGCACGACAGAACTCTCGCCGAACTCGCCGAGCAGCGCCCGCAGTCGTCAAGCGCCTTGCTGGAGATCCCGGGAATCGGCCTGGCCAAGGCGGAGCGTTATGGAAAGGCGTTGCTGGAGCTGATCGAAGAAGGTGCCCGATAAAGCAGAGGCGGGAAGCCTTGTCGGCCAGGTTGCCGGCCGTCAGGAGCGGTCCCGTGCGTGGCGCAGTACTAACAACAAACCGCTGGAACCAAAACCCAGTACCCGCCCCGGCAACCCTCAGTTAGAATAGGCGAGCCAGAACAGCATGCACAACCGACCGTAGCTCATTTGGATAGAGCACTTGGCTTCGAACCAAGGGGTAGGGAGTTCGAATCTCTCCGGTCGGGCCAGTTATTTCGGGCATCCGGACTATCAGGTGGGCGGACAAAAGCACCAACTGCCATTGCTGCGGCGCGGAATTTCGGTGCCATGCTGTGTTCCTGGATACTCTGCGTCCGAGTTATGCCAACTGCCGCAGTTCGATCACTCCGGAATGCAGCCATCGGAACGACCGCTTTGCTTTGGTATTGGCCAGCAATACGACAGATGGCAGCCAGTCAGCGTCAGCCTGCATCATCAATCTCCTCCTGCAACCTTGGCAGGTTGTGAATCAGCTTGGCAATGGTCTCCTCAATGCTCAAACCTTCCCGGATTCCTGCGGCAAAGATCGAGAGCGACTGCGCCCCCAACTTGTAATGGTGAATGCGCTCGACCAGCGCGTCGATCAAGCCCTTTTGGACAATCTCGCACTCCATGAACGGGTCGTAAGCTGGCGGCGTTGGATTGGCAAACAGGCGCATGGCCACATCGCCTGGTGTTGCTTCGTTCAGCCCGTAGCGTTCATAGAAAAGGTCTCCGAGCGTTCCGGCCGGTTGCAGGTGTGGCCGATCCCATGCCTTGAGCGGTTGCCGTTGCTTCTTGCACACTGCTTCGAGAAGACGCAGCAGCTTTCCCGGCATCGTAGCAGTCGCTTTGGTCGCGTTGTAGTACTCGTGATTGCACAGAGCCGCAGCATCCTTCACGACCGTCCATAAGGCGCACCATAGTTCCTGGATGCAGTACTGATCGAGCGCAGCCCGAATCTGACTGGTGATGTTGTCGACGTCTTCGGATTGTGGGTTGAGCGAATACCGTTCGCACTGGTCGGAGAAGTATGTAATGCACTCGGCTGTCGCATAATCCAGCCAAAGTGTACGCAACTGGTCATTCTTGTCCCAAGGGCGGTTATCGAGGTAGGCCAGCGCGTCTTCACTTGCCCCGTAGGTTTTGTCCGGCACGAGAAAATAGCGGGTTTTTGCCATGTCATACCAAAGTTTTCCATCCTCCAACCAGCAGGCACCAGATTGGGCGATGGCGGGATCGCTAGCAACGACATTAGCAGCAATGAGTCGTTTGAGCAGCGGTATAACGGAGCCATTGATGAGAAAGCGGAGGGCGCTTGCCTCAAAAGCTCCCTCGACCAGTTTGGGACAGATGGCGCGCTCTAAGGCGAGTACGATCAAGGCGATATCGTCCGGCAGTTGGCCGTATTCGATCTCACGGCTCCTCGCTGATACAGAGGCATTGTGTATTGCGGCGGCAAGCTTTTCCTGCCCATTCGCTTGGCTTTGCACCTTGTCCTTTGTCTGTTGTTCTTGGCAGCATTCGCATAGCTCGGGTTTGCTGAATTTCCTGGCGGCAAGGTCGGTACGACTATGGACAGTTGCGCTGCTATCGCAGATAGGGCAAGGGTTGTCCGGATTCCATGCGCTCGACTCATCGTTGATGAAGGCGATCAGCTTGGGGACGGTCGTAATGTCGCGAAAAGGTAGGAGGTCAGCAACCTTGTGTAGATACTTCCCGTCATTGTCGGTGGTCCAGTATTTATCGACTAGCTCGACGACCTCGGGATCATCGCTAAATATTTCAAACTCGATCATGCTTATTCCTATACTTTCCGCAGGGCACGTTGCCCTACTTGCTTACGGCGATGAAGCGAGACATTTCTACGGTTCAGCCATGCGCCGTACGATTTGACGACAGAGGTGACGTCCGCGAAGCCAATGAATTTTACAACTTCCTGATCACTGAATTTTAGTTCAAAGAGGACGTCAGCATAGGGATTGTGCAGTGCCTGATGTTCGAAATTCTGCTGGCGCCACAGTCTGTTGACTAACGGACGGCGGCCGACCGCTCGACACTGGTTTTATGACCGGATTGGCCGGGGGTTTGTCGGTGGGCAGATCTCTTACGCGACCGCAGTACTCCGAGACCTGCCGTTGACTCTAGGGCAGTCCCACCGACAGCAACGTGCCGTTCGGAGCCTTTGCGCGCAGAACAACCAACCAAATGAAATAGCGGAATGGCGCTGCATTCCAACAAGGCAGCTTCCACCGCAGGCGCAAAGACTCGGAAGGGTACGAGGTATCCTGCCTCACCTCAGTGTCCACCGGATAATCGAGATACCCGCTATTTCACACTGGCCCACATTCCAGAAGCACTTTTCAGGACTGCGGTTGCTACTTTCCTCCGACCTTCGTGGAACCGCTACAAAGGTAGGCGCATCGGAGGATAATTGCCTGAGCGTTGTGAGTCAGGAACCGAAAATGCCCAGGACGAAAAAATCTAACGACCTATGCTTGGATGAGTTCCCGGCGCTGACTCGCCTGCTTGAGGAGATCACGCTGCATCGGGAGAAGGAACGAGTCCAGCCGCGTTTGCCATTTGAACTGCCCCAGGCCGGTGACCATAACAAACCTCAAGGCGGATCGGACGAAAGGCGCAGAAGGCGTTTCTGAGCGGGCGACCCGCTTCCGGGAAAGATCGGCCGCCGCGATGCACAAGGGAGTGCGTGGCTTTTTACAGATAGTCTGCGAGAGGGACGGGATGTTCTCTGTCCCACGGAAGATGTATCTGGGCAAACCCGAGTGAGCGAAGAAGCGGTGCGACCTCCGGGAATCCGCGCCGCAAATGAGTTGCGGCGTGAGAATCGCTGGCCAGGGTGATCTCGTTCCCGCCATGATTTCGGTAGCACTCCAGGAAGAACGGGGTCGCGCAGGGGCTGCGCAACACCGAAAACAGGCCGGAGGTATTTACCTCAAGCAGCTTCCCTGACCGGGCCGCGCGGGCCGCGAGATTTTCTTCCAGATCCCGAATCCGGGCCTTCCAGGGCTTCCCTGCGAAGAAGTCGTCGTCGAGGTAGCGCTGGAACACACCCGCGTGGCCGATGACGTCGAACTCGGGCACGGTCAGGCTGGCGGTGAATTCATCGGCGTACTCGGTGAGCATCCGGTCAAAGACTGCATCGTCGTAAAAGTGGTCGATCAGTCGATCCGACACTGACCCTGATTCGAGCGTGTGGATGGAGCCGATGACGAAATCGAACTGAAACTGGTTCAGCTTGGCGCGGATGTCGTCTTCGACTTTGCGACAGTAGTCCACTTCGACTCCGGCGAAGAAGGTGTAGCCCCGGCTCACCCAGTCGGCCACATCGGCCAGGTAAGCTTTCTCGTCCAGATGGTTCCACGCGCCGCAGACGGGCAGAAAGTCGTAGTGTTCAGCGAACCCGATGCCGTCGGCAACACCTTCGTCAACACGGGCGGCAAAAGCCGCCAGGTCGTCCTGCGCGTCAGGGCTGTATCGGCTATGGACGTGGCTGTCGAATCGTTGCTTTCGCTTCATTTTCCAACGCCCATGGATTTCAGCGCCGGGGGAAGAGACCAATCGGGCTTTTCGCCCTGATTTTCGCCAAAACCAGGGTAGAACAGAAGGATGAGGAGCGCAATGACGAGGTAGGCGATCAAGCCATACTTCACTTTCGGACCAACGCGCTGGTCTTCCCAAACAGCTGTCGCGGAGTACCAGAAGCAGAGCAGACATCCGATCGGCCACGCTCCGAATTCATGGGCCAGAGGGATGTTGTCGAGGAACAGGAGAAGGACGCCGACGATCAGGGCGGCTTTGTTGCCGTAGCGGAATAGGTTGCGCATTCTGGTGTCCGTTGTATCGCTCGGTAGTTTAGCGCGTGTTCGACTCGGAGTCGCCTGCAGCGAATTCGCATTGTCAAGGCAAAGTAGAAATGTCCGCTGATTGGGCAAGATAGAAATGTCCGGTGAGCTGTTTTGGGTTTGATTCAAAGGCCGGCCAATTGGCCGGCCTTTGAATCGGGCTTGAAGGGTCGGTGCCAGGGGTGATCGGC
>JBBQAT010000234.1:0-4553 GCA_038316625.1 Burkholderiales bacterium | reverse complement strand
AGTTCAACGAGTTCGTGGAAGGTCTTCGAGTTGGCGACGATCTGAGCCACCGACTGGATCGTGCGGTCGATCGCTGCCTGGTCCCACTTCTCGAAGTCGAGCTGCGCCTTGTCGGCACGCGCAAACGCTTCCTCGACTTCGCCGATCTGCTCGGGGTTGAGCTTAAGTTCGGCGTAGCGTTCCTGCATGTTGTTCTGTCGGCTCATATCGTATCCTCGTAAAAAATGGGTTCGAACACGGCAGCGTGTCAGGCGTCAGCCTGGCGCAGCCTTGCAGATCAGGCGCGCTGGCGCTGCCCGCGCGCGGTAAATGGGGTCGATAGTCGTCGCGCGAAATATCGCGCAGACGCGCCAGGTACTCGGACCCGTGTACGCTGATGGCTTTCGTCGGCTCGGCGCGGTGTGCCCGGCAGGCCGCGTCAAACGCCGACGACCGGGCGTTGCTGACAGCGCGTCGTGGCGCGCGCAAAGCCATAGCAGCCACACCGGTCGGGCGATTGCGAGCATTTGCGCCTCCTCTGTCGGCTCATGGGCGAGTGAAAATTCTACCGTTGCCTGCGGCGCAGCGTATATGCCAAGGGCCGCTTAGCGGAGCAAATAATAGACTTCGCCGGACGCGAGTTCAGCGCCGGTACGCGATTTCTGCGCGATTATCGCCCAGGATTGACCGCTAATCGCGCACTGCCGGCCGCCGATCCCGCGGAAAGACCTTTCTACAACCGGAAGAAAAAAGAGAGGACCAGCGGTAAGACGCGGGAATGTACGTTAAAGCCATGCCCTTACACACAACCCATAACGCATATTTGGAGGCCGCTTTGCTCTTTAGTGAATTGGAGTGGAAAGGCGCTTACATTCTGGCGAAGAAAACGCTCCCGAAAACGCCGCCGACGATTCGCCAGGTCATCCGGCAAATTGCCATGCTCGGCGGCTTCCTCGGCAGAAAGAGCGACGGCGAACCCGGCGTAAAAACCCTCTGACAGGGATTGCAACGTCTCAGAGACTTCGTCGAAGGGGTAGAACATATGCCGGCTGTTTATGCTAAATGACTTGTGTGTAATGGCGTGCGCTGAGCGACCGGTAACTCCTGCCGAAGCCGACCTTCGCGACCGGTAACCTTCCGCCGCCCAGGTGGCCTCCGGCACGGACATCAGGCATGCCGAGGCGGGTTTTCAGGTTTTCCAGACACAAATTCCCAGATTGACTATGACTGAAACGCAAGAGATACTTCGAAAGTGGCCTTGAATTTCCTAGCATTGGAAATCGTTGCCGAGGGGGTGGAAACCTGGGGCGCAAATGAACTTCCTGCGTAATCTGGGCTGCGATCCGTTGCAAGGCTATCTATTCAGTCCGCCCCTAGCGGCCGAAGCCTTCGAGCGCATGATCCGCGAAGGCCGATGCCTCTCCTTCGCTTAGAATAGGCCAACCTGTAACTGAGCGACTTAACGAGGTAGCCAATATGGAAAGCGACAAGCAATCCACCATCGCTCGACTTCTTACCGTGATGGATGCCAGTCCCGGTTTTGCCGGGCTAGGCGCATCCGTACAAGTCCTGAGCAGTCTGGGCGACGAGCTAGATGGTGGTACGCGCAAAATAACTGCTGCCATTCTGCGTGATGCGGCGCTCACATCAAAGCTCTTGCGCATCGCCAATTCGAGCCGCAACGCGCATGTCGGACGCAATGTGTCGACTATCGACCAGGCATTAATGGTACTCGGCCTGAATACGGTCAAATCCGTGGCCCTGTCACTGGCCTTGCTCGGCTCGCTGTCGCACAAGCCACAATCCAATCAGCTCCACGCCGAAATTGTGGCCGCGTATTTCTGCGGCACGCTGGCCGGTGAACTCACCCGTCTCAATGCCCCGCGTTTCAGTGCGCAGGAAGCCCAAGTATGCGGCCTCATGCAAAACCTGGGGCGCATGATGTCCACGTATTACCTGTACGACGACATCGAACGCAGCCGCGCCCTACAGGCCGAGAAAAACCTGACAGAAGAGGACGCGATACTACAGACGCTGGGCAGCAGCTTTGAAAACATTGGCGCCGCCATTGCTCGCCACTGGTGCCTGCCGGACGTACTGCAAAACAGCTTGGCCGCCGACGTTGGCAAGGCGCCACCGCGTGACGCCCGCAATGCGCTGGCCTGGCACCAGCTTTGCTCAACGTTTTGCCGGCGCATTACCGACATCCAGTTCCGCCTGCCGGAAAACCGCGAAAAAATTGAAACCGGCAAGGAAATCGAGTTTTTCCGTAGCGCCCTGCACCTCAAAGAAAGCGAAATCCGCGAACTGATCGACACCTGTCTGCAGGGCACCGAAGCATTACTCGCCGAGCTCGCTTTCCCCTGCTCTATTGAAAATGCCCGCAGACTGCTGCGCAAAGCGTCGGAACGGGTGCTCGACGTCCTCTCTGCCGAAGACAGCCTGACCAAGGACAACAACAGCATCGACGGCCGCGCCCCGCTGGAAGTGATCCAGCACGTACTGCGTCTGATGCACGACCACTTCAGCTTCGACCACACCCTGCTGTGCCTGCCTGACAGTGCATCCGGACTAATCGCCATTGCCGGCGTCGGCCAGAATGCCAATCAGGTCACGGCCAAATTCCGCTGCTATGGCGCGAAACCTGATATTTTCCGCGCCATCATGGCCCGCAAAATCGACATCTTCGTCGCCGACGTGCGTCAGCCCAGCTACGCCAAGCTAATTCCGGAGTGGTACCGCGAGCTGGTCGGTGCCCGCTCTTTCATCATGCTGCCGCTGCTCAGTGAAGACAAACTGCTGGGCCTCGTTTACGCCGACTACTGCGAACAGCAAAGCAGCGCCCCCGCCAACCTGAACGAAGGGTCGATGCTCGACTGGCGGGCGCAACTAGTCAGGGCACTACAGTCGGGCCATGCGGTAAAAAGCACTTAGGAACAGCTTCAAAATAACTTCCCGTTTTCATGCGGATGAAATAGGTTTGTGCTACGCAATAGCCACCTGTTCGAGATAATCGAAGCTGCTGAAAGTCACCCGAGTGATCTCGAGTTGCGACCTATCCCGAGAGGTTTTCGTGCACGCATCCGTGTCTGGCCGGCTGGAGCAGGCGTCGAAATACAATGTGGCACGTCGTAAGGAGTGTCACTTTTGTTTACGCCGGCGTTCTCGGAGAAGGCGTAAAGTGTTGCTGTGCATCGGCGGATTGAGTATTGCCGCGGCCTGACGGATTCAGGTCATCGGATGAGAGGAGGAGTCGGTGATGGTTACCAAGAACGCAAGTGCAGCGGCCAGGGAAGCGAAGGCCTTGAACCGGCGCTGCCGGGAACTGATGCGTCTCATCAAGTCGGGGAAGGCGAGCGCCGCCGAGACCAAGGAGTTTGCCGCCTTGCCACGCGACGTTGGGCCGGCGCGAGGCAAAGCACTGGGTCTGCTGCTGGCCGATAGACAAGAGCCCGCGGCCTGAACGGCGCGCCAAGCGCGGACAAAAAAAGGGCCGGATCGAATCCGGCCATTAATCGGTATTCTCGTTATTGTTCTTGTTCTCCCGCCACTTCCCCCTCCTGCCCTCTTGTTCGTTCACACGCTATCGGCAAAAGCCACTGGAGCTTTAGCGATTTGTTTTTTGCGTCACTGAATCAGCTCTTTAACGCCCACCCCAGGACACGGCGTCGAGTTGCTGAGCACCCTTGCGCAGACGCATCTTGAGGTGTTTGTCCTTGAGCACGCGCTGGTTTTCGACAAGGGATTCGTCCTCCAATAGCGGCGCCAGAAACCCCTGGCCCCAGACTTCGTTCTCGCGCAGCCGGACGTTGGCGATCGAGAAATAACTGGCCTCGAGCTGGCCGTCGGTCTCCAGCGTGCGCGTCATTTTTCGGACGGAAATTCTCATGCCTTGACGGCCACGGCTTGAGCGACGTCTCTTCCGGAATATCCCGATCTGACGACGGCGTTGCCGTGCCAAAGCAGCAACACCCAAATCAGCGAACCCAGCGGCAGAACGATGCCGACGACGAAGAGAAGAATCTTGACCGAACGTCCCAAGGGCGACTGCGCCGCAAACATGAATCCTGTTGTCAGTCTCAATCGAATTGCCGAAACAGCGAAGAAATATAGCCGTGCGACTGCATTTGTTACCATGGCCGAAAATCCTAATTAAGTCCCGGTGCCATTATCAATGCCGACGATGACCGGAAGATGACGAGGTCGCATGCTCACAAGACTAATCAACGTATCCTGCCCGCGAGATGCCGGTGCCGTGTCGCTGATGATTTTCGGCAGATCTCAGCATCGTCCGGCATCGAGCAGAGGCACAAACCTCTGTAAATCACCGATGGCATGCATAGGTCGACAGGACACTTTTTTTGCACCACACAGCGCCGGCGTCAAGCGCTATTTGCTGACCCAGAAGCATTTTCTCTCCAAACAGCGCGGCGTGTTAGCGGCTGAGTAATTCCGCATAAATCTGGCGGCGTCAAATGGCGGCGGAATTTATCGTCGGCGTGAACGCAACAAGGGCCGCGCGGGCCCCTGTTCGATGGGTAGCGAGATAGATCAGAATGGTGGGTCGTCGATCA
>JBBQAT010000233.1:0-4578 GCA_038316625.1 Burkholderiales bacterium | reverse complement strand
GAGATCAAGGAGAAATTTCCGCACATGAACGTGGCGAAGGGCGCCAAGCTCATGGGGGTTTCAAACTTATGTTCTGGGATCGTCAAGAACGTCACTTTTGAGCTTTTCGCCGGCGAGATCATCGGTTTATCCGGCTTGATGGGGGCCGGCAGAACAGAACTGGTCCGAGCCATTTTTGGTGCCGAACCGATTGAGGATGGCCAGATTTCGCTTGATGGTGAGGTCATCGATATCCGGCACCCCTTGGACGCCATTCGCCATGGCATTGTTCTGGGGCCTGAGGACCGCAAAAAACAAGGCTTGTGCACCGAGCTTTCGATTCGGGAAAACGTCGGCCTGGCCAATCTTGATCGGGTTTGCAACCGTTGGGGCGTCGTGCGCAGCGGAGTTGAAAAAGAACTGACTGGTCGCGCTATCAAGGATCTGCGGATCAAGACTCCGTCCGGCGAACAGACGGCAAAGAATCTTTCTGGCGGCAACCAGCAGAAGGTAGTGCTCGGGAAATGGCTGGTCCGAGACGCAAAAATCGTCATCTTCGATGAGCCAACCCGTGGCATTGACGTGGCTTCGAAGGTCGAGATTTACAACATCATGAATGAGCTCAAGGCCAGGGGTATCGGGGTTCTCTTTGTTTCCTCGGAAATGCCTGAGGTGATGGGGATGAGTGACCGGATTCTGGTGATGTGCAATGGCCGGATCACGGGCAACCTGATATCCAAAGAAACTACTCAGGATGAAATCCTGCGTTGTGCCACCCAATTTACCGTTCAATAAGAAAACTGAGAGAAAACCGAGAAGAAGATGAAAAGGAAACATCTAAAAGAATTTCTGGCCATCCGGGGGATGGGGCAAGTCATATCGGTCACTGTGGCGATGCTGGTCATGGTTCTGGTCTTCGGGGTCATCAATCCCTCATTCTTTTCTGGCGAGAATACGACCAATTTGTTGCGGCAAGTAGTGCCGATCCTGATTGTCGGTATCGGCCAGTCTTTCGTGATGATCACCGGCGGCATCGACCTGTCCATCGGATCCGTGGCCGGAATGTCCAGCATGATCTCGGCAACCTTGATGACCGCAGGAAAAATGGATCCTTGGCTGGCCAGCCTGATCACGCTCATTGCCTGCTGTGCCGTCGGCTTGCTCAATGGCCTGCTGGTTTCCATTACCAAACTCCCAGCCTTCATTGCCACGCTGGGAACCATGATCATCGCGCGCGGTATTGCCCAACTGGCGAACGGCAATATGAACACCGACGGCATTCCGGCCGAAGCCGAAGCCTTCAAGAGTCTCTTCTACTACGGCGATACCTTCGGTTTGTATAACCCGATCTGGATCGGAATATTCCTCTTTCTGGTCTTCGCTTTCGTCCTCGGCAAGACCTGCACCGGTCGTCACACCTATGCCATCGGGAGCAACTATGAGGCCGCGAAACTCTCGGGCGTCAATGTGGTAATGGCTGAGACCAAGGTCTATGTCTTCAGCGCCTTCCTGGCTGGGGTCGTCGGTTTGATGCTCACCGCCCAGAGCGGCATGGGAACCATGAATGCCGGGATGTCCTACGAGCTGAACGCGGTTGCTGCCTCGGTCATCGGCGGTGTGAGCACCATGGGCGGACAAGGGCTCCTGTTTGGCACCGTCATCGGTTCGTTCATCTGGGGCGTGTTGAACAACGGCCTGCAATTCGCCGGCGCACCGCTGGCTCTTAGAAATCTGGTTATCGGCGTGGTGGTCATCATTTCGGTGCTGATTGACCGAATAGCCCGTAGCGGAAAGCTTAGTCTCTTCAAGAAGCGTCCGCCCAAGTAGTGTTTAAGGCCGTGGTAGCAAGGCTTTGAATTTTTGTTGTTATCTTTAACAGTGGAGGTAGTAGAAATGAGAAAAGCATTGAAAATGTTGTCGATGATTTCCATGGCAGTCGTTTCCTTGTCAGTGGTCGCGCCCGCCGCGTCGGCGGCCGATGCAAAGGGAAAAACCGTCTATCTGATCACCATGGACAAGATGGATCAGCACTGGGTCAAGGTTGATGAGGGTGCAAAATCCATGGCTTCGGCGCTCGGTCTAAAGTACAAATGGGATGCTCCGGACGTCAAGGACAATGCCAAACAGATCGAGGCGATTAACAACGCCGTGGCTGACAAAGCCAATCTGATCCTGCTTGCCGCCAATGACCCGAAGGCCATCAGCGCTGTCGTGAAAAAC
This sequence comes from Burkholderiales bacterium, assembly GCA_038316625.1. GTDB lineage: Bacteria > Pseudomonadota > Gammaproteobacteria > Burkholderiales > Rhodocyclaceae > Propionivibrio. The sequence goes on along the minus strand of JBBQAT010000233.1, from coordinate 2,379 downwards.
GCACAGAGCAAGGGCGTCAAGATCATCTACGTTGACTCCGGTGCGGATGCTCCGGCAATTGCCACGCTGTCGACAAACAACCTGCAGGCTGGTGTTTTGGCTGGCAAGACGATGATCGACGAACTCAAAGCGGCTGGAAAGACGGCTGGCAAGATCGGTATCGTCAGCGTCAATACCGCCACCAATTCCACCATGGAACGTGAAAATGGTTTCCGCGGTGTTGTCAAAGCGGCCGGTTACACCATCCTCACCACCGAATACAAAGATGGTGACGCGGCTGCATCGCAGGAAGCCGCTACCGGCTTCATCTCCGGAAATGCTGATCTGGTCGGCCTGTATGGTGCCAATGAAGGCTCAACGGTTGGTGTTGGCAACGCAATCAAGGCGTCGAAAAAGCCGATCATCGGTATCGGCTTCGACAAGTCGGATGCGATCCTTGGCCTGCTCAAGGATGGTAGCCTGAAAGCGGCCATGGCTCAGAACCCCTTCACGATGGGATTGCTGGGCGTTTCACAAGCCTACGCAGCGTTGAGCGACATGAGCACCGGCCCGGCAGTTATCGACACCGGGGTTGCCGTTCTCAGAAAATAAGCCACTAGTAGTCAGTCACGGAGAAATCAACGTATAGCAATCGTCATTCCGGCGAAAGCCGGAATCCAGTAGTGCGCCACTGGATTCCGGGTCAAGCCCGGAATGACGGCGTTTTTTATCTACGCGTTTCAAGATGACTGCCTACTAGGCGAGTAAAAGAGTAGAGCCGGTCGCCCCGCTTGGGCGACCGGCTCTACTACGTTCTGACCTTGCCGGCTGATTGAGTTCGGGTCGCTTTCGTTCCGAGTCGTTGATTTGAGAGAGGCGGCGAAAGCCTTTCGATTTGTGGTTTAATTCGACCCATGAACGAAGCCAGCTTTTCGCCAAAAACCATTGCCCTGATCGGAAAGTATCGTGGCCGCGATATCGCCGAGTCATTATGCCTTCTGGCAAAGAGGCTCGATGACTGTGGAATTACGGTGATTGTGGAAGAAGCAACGGCGAAAAACTCGGAAGCTCCAGACGAGTTGCAAGGCTGGGCGAAGTGCAGTTTTGCGGAAATCGGCCAACGGGCCGATCTGGCCATTGTGCTCGGTGGCGATGGAACGATGCTGAGTGTGGCCCGCCATCTGGCCTGCTATGGCGTTCCGTTGGTCGGTGTCAATCAGGGACGCCTTGGTTTCATGACCGACATCGCGCGCAACGACATGCTGACCTGCATGGATGACCTGCTGAGCGGAAAGTTTACCCCGGAAAGCCGCATGCTGCTTGATGCCGAGGTGTTGCGTGGCGGCGAAAAAGTCGCTTCCAACCTGGCGCTGAACGAAGTCGTTGTCGACAAAGGGGCGATTGGCAGGCTGATCGAGTTTGAACTGTTCATCGACGACAAGTTTGTCTATAACCTGCGCTCGGATGGATTGATTGCCTCGACACCGACGGGGTCAACGGCGTACTCGTTGTCAGCCAATGGACCCATTGTTCATCCGCAGGTTTCCGGCATTGCCCTGGTTCCTCTATGCCCGCATTCATTGACCAATCGGCCGATTCTGGTTGGTGACCGTAATGTGATTGAAATTCGAATCGTTCATGCCACCGATTCGCGGGTGCACTTCGACGGGCAGGTGACTTTTGATTTGAAGCCAGGCGATTCAGTGCGCATCCGTCGTTCAGAGTTTTCGATCTGTCTCCTTCATCCACCGGGTTATAGCTATTTCTCCATGCTGCGTCAGAAGCTGCATTGGAGCGAGCAGCCCAAGATTCAATAGGCACACCGTTTATCCATGCTGCGTCGTTTGACCATCCGCGATTTTGTCCTGGTTGATCGTCTTGAACTCGAGTTCGGGACGGGCTTTGGCACGCTGACCGGCGAGACCGGTGCCGGGAAATCGATTCTTGTCGATGCGCTGGCTTTTGCTCTGGGAGAACGCGCCGACGCGGGTTTGATCCGAAGCGGTAGCGAGCGGGCCGAAGTCAGTGCCGAGTTTGATCTGTGCGGCTCTGAAACGGCCGCCGCGTGGTTACGCGAACACGATCTGGATTCGGATGAGGGATTGTTACTGCGCCGCGTGGTCGATGGCAACGGCCGTTCTCGCGCCTATGTCAACGGCTCTCCGGTGACCGTCCAGCAGTTGCGCGAGGTTGCCGAGTCGCTGGTCGATATTCATGGGCAGCATGCGCACCAGTCTTTGCTGCGCGCCGATGCGCAACGTGCGCTGCTCGATTCGCACGCCCGGCTCAACCCCTTGCTTGGCGAGGTTTCGGTGGCCTGGCATCTCTGGCGCGAAGCCAAAGGCTTGCTCGACGCGGCTGCCGGTGGTGCCGAGGCGCTGGAAAAGGAACGCGAGCAAC
>JBBQAT010000232.1:0-4625 GCA_038316625.1 Burkholderiales bacterium | reverse complement strand
CTTCGCCCGCGCCATCGAACGCGGCACCAGCTACACCGTCATCCCCTGGCAGATGGGCATCGTCGCCAAGTTTCTGCGCCTCCTGCCCAACTGGCTGTACGACCGCCTGTTCGCCAACGCACCGCGCAAGCCGAAGGTTCTGTAAAGCCAGCAGGTTTGGCAGCGATGCCCTGGAGGCCAATATCCATGCGCCTTTCAGCCTGCCGTCTAAAGAATGTCATTTCTCGCTCGGCTGGCCCGCCTGTATCCCGGAAAATTGATGAAAATCATGCGGTTTGCTCGCTCGCTCGGTATACTTGCGGCTTCGTTTTTCGAGACACCCCATGCAGCAACAGAAATTACCCGAACTGGTTTGCCCCGCCGGCAGCCTCCCGGCCCTCAAGGCAGCGGTCGATAACGGCGCCGATACCGTCTATTTCGGCTACAAGAACGACACCAATGCGCGCAATTTCGCCGGCCTGAACTTCGACCAGAAAGCGATGGTCGAGGGCATCAACTACGCGCATTCGCGCGGCCGCCACGTGCTGATGGCAATCAACACCTTTCCCCAGCCGGGACGCGAGGCAGACTGGCACAAGGCCGTTGACGGCGCGGCCGATCTCGGTGTCGATGCGGTGATCCTGGCCGACGTCGGCCTGCTCGATTACGCCAGCAAACGGCATCCGAATCTGCGTCTGCATCTCTCGGTGCAAGGCTCGGCGACCAGCTACGAAGCGGTGAACTTCGCGCAGCGCGAGTTCGGCGTGAAGCGTGCCGTGCTGCCGCGCGTGCTGACGCTGGCGCAGGTCGAGCTGGTGATCAAGAACACGCCGGTCGAGATTGAAGTCTTCGGTTTCGGCAGCCTGTGCGTAATGAACGAGGGGCGCTGCTGGCTTTCCTCCTACGCCACCGGCGAATCGCCGAATACGGTCGGTGCCTGCTCGCCGGCCAAGTTCGTGAAGTGGGACAAGTCGCCGGGGCAGATGTCCACGCGCCTCAACGGCATCCTGATCGACCGCTACGCCGACAACGAACCCGCCGGTTACCCGACGCTGTGCAAGGGACGCTTCGAGGTGAGCGGCGAAACCTATTACGCGCTGGAAGAGCCGACCAGCCTTAACGTCGTGGAAATCCTGCCCGAGATCGTCAAGATCGGCGTTTCGGCGATCAAGGTCGAAGGTCGCCAGCGCAGCCCGACCTACGTCGCCCAGGTCACGCGCACCTTGCGCGCCGCCATCGACGAACTGGGCAAGGGCCTCGACAATTTCAAGGTCAAGCCCGCCTGGCAGGCCGAACTCGGCAAGGTGTCGGAAGGCGTGCAAGCCACGCTCGGTGCCTATAACCGCCCGTGGAGATAAGTCGATGAAACTCTCTCTCGGACCGTTGCTCTATTTCTGGCCGAAACAGGAAGTCCTCGAGTTCTACGCTGAAATGGCGCAGATCGAAGCCATCGACATCATCTACGTGGGCGAAGTCGTCTGTTCGCGCCGCCAGCAACTGCGCGTGACCGACTGGATCGGACTGGCCCGCGACCTGACCGACGCCGGCAAGGAAGTCGTCGTTTCGGCGCAGGCGCTGCTCGAATCGGAAGGCGATCTCAAGGCGCTGCGCCGGCTGATTGACGACGCTGGGTGCAAGGTCGAGGCCAACGATCTGGGCGCAATCAACATCGCCAACGGACGCCCCTTCGTCGCCGGACCTCACCTCAACATCTACAACGCGGCGACGCTGGCAACCTTCACCCGTTATGGCCTGCAACGCTGGGTACCGCCACTGGAAGCCGGCCGCGCGTTGATCGAAACACTGCATGCTGGTCGCCCGGCGGGCGTGGAGACCGAGGTTTTCGTCTACGGCAAGCTGCCGCTGGCTTTCTCGGCGCGCTGCTTTACCGCGCGGCACTACGGCCTGAACAAGGACGACTGCCAGTTCAAGTGCCTCGATTTTCCCGAGGCGATGACGCTGAAAACTCGCGAAGGGCAAGCCTTTCTGGCCATCAACGGCATCCAGACGATGTCCGCGCAGACCTACAATCTGCTGACCGAAGTGCCGGAAATGCTTAAAATGGGTATCGACATCGTGCGCGTCAGCCCACAACCGAAACACATGCCTGAAATCATCGCCGCCTTCGATGCCGCACGGCGCGGCGAGGTGGTAAAGGCCGACACGAGCGACTGGTCGACGGACGGCATGGTCGACGGCTACTGGTTCGGCGATGCCGGAATTGTCTCGCACCACAAGGCAGCGCTTGAACAACTGCAAGGAGTCTGATCATGGCCGACAGCTTTCTGAAATCCTTCACCATTCCGCGCTTCAAGCTTCCGGGTTTTGTTTCGACCGTCGGCAGCAAGTTGCCACAGTGGCCGCACACCATCGTGCTGATCGCCGGCCTGAACACCGTGCTCAAGATGAAATTGCTGCCGGAAGATAGCCTTGAGTTGCTCGAAGGCCGCAGCTTCCTGATCGACGTGCTCGATACCGGCGGCCGCGCCTGCTTTACCTATCGCGGTGGCCTCTTCCGCCCGCTGTTTACGGCACCGGAAACGCCCGATCTCGCTTTCCGCGCCAACCTGTCCGCCTTCCTGCAGCTCCTGGCGCGCCAGGAAGACCCGGACACGCTGTTTTTCAACCGCGAGCTGTTGATCGAAGGCGATACCGAACTTGGCCTCATCGTAAAGAACATGCTCGATGCGGTCGAGTGGCCCAAGCTACCTCAGTTTCGGGGCATGCCGGCGTTTCACCACTAGCCAGCCGAACACAGAATTCGTATAAATTTCAGGGAGTCCGAGCAATGCCGATCTGGAACAAGGAAGCCGAGTGCGCCTCAAGCGAGACGCGGCAGAAACTGCAACTTGAGCGTCTGCAGAATACCGTCGAACAGGTCTATGCGCGCGTCCCGTTCTACCGCAAAAAGCTGCTGGAAGCCGGTGTCAGCCCGGACTCGATCACTTGCCTGAAAGACATTGCCAAGCTTCCCTTCACCACCAAGTACGAGCTGCGCGAGACCTATCCGTACGGGCTGCTCGCCTGTGAGCCCTCCGATCTGGTTGAAATCCACACCTCGTCCGGCACCACCGGCACCCCGGTCGTCGGGGCCTACACCGCCGCCGACATCGACATGTGGTCGGAAGTAATGGCGCGCACCCTGTCGATGGCCGGCTGCATCAAAGGCGACACCGTGCAGAACGGCTACGGCTACGGTCTGTTCACCGGCGGCCTTGGCGTGCATTACGGCGCGCGTCGCATCGGTGCCAACATCATCCCGATTTCCTCCGGCAACACCCGCCGCCAACTGATGATCATGCGCGACTTCGGTACCACGCTGCTCACCTGCACGCCGTCGTACTCGCTCTTCCTCGCCGAAGCGGCGCGGGAAGAAGGCATCGACTTCCGCGAACTGCCGCTCAAGGCCGGTTGCTTCGGTGCCGAGCCGTGGAGCGAAAACATGCGCGTCGAGATCGAAGCCAAGCTCGATATCAGCGCACATGACATCTACGGCTTGACCGAACTGATCGGCCCGGGCGTCGCTTCCGAATGCGAGTGCAAGAACGGCCAGCACTTCAACGAAGATTACTTCTACCCCGAAATCATCAACCCGGAAACCGGCGAAGTGCTGCCCGACGGCGAAAAAGGCGAACTGGTGATCACCAGCCTGAAACGCGAAGGCTCGCCGCTGCTGCGCTACCGCACGCGCGACATCACCTTCCTGATGCGCGAGCCGTGTGCCTGCGGCCGCACCTCGGTACGCATCCACCGCCTGCTTGGTCGCACCGACGACATGATGATCGTGCGTGGCGTCAACATCTTCCCGTCGCAGATCGAGAACGTGCTGATGCGCATCGAAGGCACGCAACCGCACTACCAGATCGTCATCGACCGTGGCGCCACGCACCTCGACGAGATCGAGATCCGGGTCGAAGTCGAGGAAGCCGTTTTCTCCGACGTCACGCGCGCCATGGAGCAGCTGAGAAAGCGCATCCACGACGAACTGAAGAGCGAACTTGGAATCAGCGCCCACATCAAGCTGGTCGAGCCGCGCTCGATTGCCCGCAGCGAAGGCAAGGCCCAACGCATCATCGACAAGAGGAGCCTCTGATGATCATCAAACAGATTTCCACCTTCATGGAAAACACCACCGGGCGGCTAGCCGACATTACGGCGCTGCTGGCCGATGCCGGCATCAACCTGCGCGCCATTTCCATCGCCGATACCACCGACTTCGGTATCCTGCGCATGGTTGCCGACCAGCCCGATGCCGCCGTCAAGCTGCTCAAGGACGCCGGTTTCACCTCACGCGAAACCGACGTCATCGGTGTCGAAGTACCGGATCACCCCGGTGAACTGGCCCGCATCATGGCCCTCTTCCGCGACGAAGGCGTCAGCATCGAATACCTCTACGCCTCCCTGGAACACAAGGAAGACAAGGCGGTAATCGTACTCAAGGTCGACGACATAAACGCCGGGCTGGCGATGCTGGAGAAGCACGGGTTTTCGACGATTCCTTCGTTCTAACCCGAGTTTAACAACCCATTTAAAAATTCCTTACAAACCATAGAGTTGTGTTTTAAAAAATTCGCGAGTGGCACTACACGAGCGTTTCGCGAAGACGGGGCTTGTCAATTGACGCGCTTTTTCATCCCTCCCGGCAG
>JBBQAT010000231.1:0-4689 GCA_038316625.1 Burkholderiales bacterium | reverse complement strand
CGTAGCGTAACCCGACGCATTGCCGGTCAATCGTCGGGTTACGCTACGCTAACCCGACCTACGAGGTTTCAATTGCACGTTGTGGTTAATTGCATTTTCAAGCTTCAACTCCCGCCCTGCTTCTTCAGCTCATTCCACTCGGCCTGAATGTTGGCTTCGATACCGCACGGCCGCGAGCCGTATTGCGTGTGCAGCAGGTGGTGCGCTTTTTCCGAATGGGGCGCGCCGAGGAAGTCGGCGTAGAGCTTCTGCACCTGTTTGTTGTTGTGCGACTGGCGAACCTTGGTCTTGCGGTCGATGTTGAAGATCGTTTCGCGGCGTTTCATGGCGTGCGGGATGTAAGACTTTTTGGACTTCAGCGTGCCACCACCGTCCACGCAGCCGCCGGGGCAGGCCATGATCTCGATGAAGTCGAAATCCGCCGTCCCGTCGAGCACCGCTTCGACCAGCTGGCGTGTGCCTTTCAGACCGTGACACATGGCGACCTTGATCTGCCCGTAGCTGCCGCCGAGATTGACGTGGGCCGAGCGGACGTTCTCGAAACCGCGCAATTGCGAGACTTCGATGTGCTCCAGTTCCTTGCCGTTGACCACGTAGTACATGGTGCGCACGGCGGCTTCCATGACGCCACCGGTGGTGCCGAAAATGGCCGCAGCACCCGAGTATTCGCTCATCAGCGGGTCGTCGTAGGCCGACGGTTCGAACAGTTTCAGATCGATGCCCTCGCGGCGCAGCAGGCGGGCGAATTCGCGCATGGTGAGCACGATATCGACATCCGGGATTCCGTCTTCGCCCAGCACCGGGCGCGCGGCTTCTTCCTTCTTGGCCGTGCAGGGCATGATCGAGATCATGCGCATGTTCTTCGGGTCAATGCCGCGCTTCTCCGCAAGATAGGTCTTGGCGATCTTGCCCATCACCGCCTGCGGTGAGCGCGTGCTGGAGAGCAGCGGCAGAATTTCCGGGTAATGCTTTTCGACAAAATTGATCCACGCCGGGCAGCACGAGGTGAAGGTCGGACGTTCGCGGTTCTTCAGGCGTCCGAGGAGTTCCGTGCCTTCTTCCATGATCACCACGTCGGCACCAAAGTTGGTATCCAGAATGACATCAGCGCCCATCAGGCGTAGTGCGGCGATGATCTGGCCTTCGACGTTGGTTCCGGCCGGCAGGCCGAACTCCTCGCCGATGCCGACACGAATCGCCGGTGCGGTCTGGAAGACGGTCACGATTTCCGGGTTGGCCAGATAATCGAGCACTTCCTGCGTCTGGTCGCGCTCCGAGAGTGCACCGGTCGGGCAGACCATCACGCACTGGCCGCAGGTGACGCACGGCGAAGCGGCGACTGAACCCCCCTTGAGGCGAACCCCGGCGGCGTTGCCCCAGCCGGCGAGTTCCAGTGCGTCGACGTCCTGGACCTTGCGGCAGACGGCGACGCACCGCTGGCAGCGGATGCAGCGGCTGCGGTCATAGATGATCGGCTGGCTGCCCGTGTCGGGCTCAAGGTTCTCCCAGCCTTCGGTGTAGTGGAAGCGGACCTGTTTCAGGCCAACCGAATTGGCCGTCGCCAGCAACTCGCAATTGCCGTTGCGCGGGCACGAGGCGCAGTCCTGATGGTGATCGGCCATGATCATCTCCATCTGCAACTGGCGCATTTCCTGCACTTTGGGCGTGCGCGTCATGACCTTCCAGCCCTCGGCCATCGCCGTGTCGCAAGCGGTGACGTACTGCGGTTCAGCGCCGTCCGACTGGATTTCAACCAGGCACACCCGGCAGGTGCCCGGTGCATGGTCGATGTCGTTCAGCTCGCAGAGCGTGGGGATAAAGACGCCGTTCTTGCGGGCAACGTCGAGGATGGTTTCATTTGGCTCGAACGCGAGTTCCTTGCCGTTGATGGTGGCTTTCATGGGCATCTACTCGGGGAAAATGGGTTCTCTGTGGCCCGCGTGCGCTTCCTGCGGGAGATGCTTTTCGGTGACAACCGAATAGAGACGGTAGCAACGCAGGCAGCGATTGGCTTCGGCGTAGGCCGTTTCTTTCGAGATCACGCGATCCACTTCGTCGAAGCTCTTGATCCGTTCGCTGGCCTCAAGCTCTGGAACCGAGGCCGGTTCCTGGTGTACGGGCATTGTTTTCAGACATTCGCCGGCGAACAGCTTGTTTTTGGCCAGAAGATTCTGCATCCGGCGTTCCGGCCGGACAATGATTTCACCGTCCAGCAGATACTGGCGAATGCTGGCCGCCGCCCGCTCGCCGTGATCGAGCGCATTGACCAGCGTCAATGGCCCGAGCACGCAATCGCCGCCGGCAAACACGCCCCTGCGCGAGGTCTCCAGCGTGTCGGGATTGACCGTAATGCAGTTCCAGCGATCCAGCGCGATGCCTGCTTCAGGGCTGAGAACGTTCTTGGCCACCTGCTGGCCGATGGCGGCGACCAGCAGGTCGCAGTTCATGATCGATTCCGTGCCCGGAATGGCCTCGACGCTGCGCCGCCCACGCGCGTCGAGTTCGGTCTGGCGCATCTGAACAAGTTCGACGCCGATGACTTTGCCATTTTCAACAACCAGCCCGGACGGGTTGGTCAGACAATGGAAGATAATGCCTTCGTGTTCGGCGGCGACGATCTCGTCGTCTTCTGCCGGCATGTCCTCGACGGTACGGCGATAGACCAGATGCACCGATTTTGCCCCCATGCGCCGGGCGGAGCGCACGCAGTCCATGGCGACGTTGCCGCCCCCGACGACGATGACGTCGCCGGCCACTTCAAACGGCTCGCCGTATTCGACACGCTTGTGCACCTTGAGCAGGAAGTCGACACCGGAGGCGTAGCCTTCGAGTGTCGGGTCTTCATTGCGTATTCCGAGCAGCGTGCCCTGGCTGGCCCCATAACCGAGAAAGACCGCGTCGTAGCCGTTGGCGAGCAGATCATCGACCGAGAAACCTTCGCCGAGCACCTTGCCGTAGAAGAAATTGCCACCCAACTGGCGAACGATGTCTTCGGTTTCGGCCTTGAGCACGTCCTTGGGCAGGCGATAGCTGGGTATGCCAATCGAGGCCATGCCACCAGCGGCTTTCTGGGCATCGAAAACATCGACCTGGATGCCGTCGAGCAACAGCTTGTAGGCGCAGGTAATGCCGGCCGGCCCGGCACCGATGACGGCGACGCGTTGCTTGTGCTGGAGCGCTGGTTTAGTGAAGTGCAGGCGGTCATTGCTGATGGCCTGGTCGGCCGCATAGCGCTTGAGCATGCGGATGCCAACCGCGCCTTCGGCCTGGGTGCGCCGGCAGGCGATTTCGCAAAAGCGCACGCAGACGCGGCCGCAGCTGGCGGCCATCGAGTATTTGTCGAGCACCACCCCCAGCGCGAAATCGAATTTTCCGCCTTTGACGCCGTCGATGTACTTGGGTACGTCGACCTTGGATGGGCAGGCTTCGATGCACGGTGCGGTGGTGTAAACGTAGCTGTGCTGGAAAATCGCCTGCACCGGCGTCAGTGGTTTGAACTCGTCGCGGAAGTAGTGCAAGGCATCGAGAAGGCTGCGAGCGCAGGATTGACCCATGCCGCACAGCGAGGTGTCCGTCACTTGCCGGGCGATTTCGTCGATGCTGTCGAGAGCAGCTTTCCCCGCCGATCCGCTGGAAAAATCGTGCAGCAGGTCGCGCAGGCGCTGCGTGCCGACGCGGCAGGGGGCGCAACGTCCGCATGATTCCTTGGCCGCCTGGCGCAGGTACTGGCTGAACGCTTCGACCAGACTCGTTTCCCGGTCGAAGACCAGGAAGCCACGGTCCGCGATGAAGGCCTTGGTCGCGTTACGGGGCGCAAACGTGTCCAGATCCTTCAGGATGGACGGCGCTGTGCCGGATTGCCCGAAACGGAAGTCATGGACCTCGCCGTCCCAGACGCCATAAACCGAGTTGCTCATTTTTTAACTCCCCTAACTCTGTTTTTGCACAAATCTATCAAGTAGCCTCGTCATTCCGGCGAAAGCCGGAATCTAGTGGTGCACTACTGGATTCCGGGTCAAGCCCGGAATGACGGGGTTTCGAATTCATTTGCAATCCTTTTGCGTGGATTCCTTACTGCTACACGCCGAGCTTTCCCCTCCAGCCCGGGTAAATCTGATCGGCGTCGTTCGGGAAGGACTCAAAGGCGCGCGCAAACTCCCGGTGTTCCTTGGCCCATTCAATCGGGTCGGCACCGGCCTTCCAGCACTCGTAGGCTTGACGTAGCGAGCGGGCTCCGGCCGCTGGTGAGTCGATGTGGCCGTAGGCACCGCCGCCAGCCGTGTTGATGACGTTGCCGTGGCCGAGGTTCTCAAAGAAGCCGGGCAGGCGCAGCGCGTTCATGCCGCCGGAGACAATTGGTGCAGTCGGCTTCATGCCGTACCACTTCTGGAAGTACACCGGGCCCTGGCATTCGTCGCGTTCGATCATGTAGGCGATGACCTTGTCGTCGCCTTCGCCTTCCATCTTGCCAAAGCCCATGGTGCCGACGTGGATGCCCGACGCGCCTTGTAATCGACTCATCTTGCCGAGTACGAAGGACGTGTAACCGCGTTTTGAGCTGGGTGAAGTGATCATGCCGTGCCCGGCGCGGTGGTAGTGCAGGAACTGATTGGGATACTGGCGGCGGGCGGTGGTGATCATGCCGGGGCCGCCGACGAAGCCATCGACCAGAAAGGCCAGCTTGTCGGC
>JBBQAT010000230.1:0-4879 GCA_038316625.1 Burkholderiales bacterium | reverse complement strand
GAAATCGAGCAGTTGGTCGGCCTGACAGGCGCGTGTGCCGAGGTGGATGTCGGACAGGAAGATTGAGCGGACGCTGGGCATGCCGTCTATGGTGACGGCGGTGTGTTACAGGGAAGCGTCGGTTGGGTTACAGGGCGATGACGATGAGATGCGGTCACCGCTGTCATGAGCTTGCCATAACCAACAGGTTAAATGGGCACTTCACAGCCACAGGTTAGTCCGCTGCTCTGATAACCATTGTTGTCTTCGTAAAAACAGCAGCTGAAGTATCCTTCTTACTCTAATACGACTGAAACCATTCAGTGAGCCCGACCGAATTGCCTGAATTGACCGAACTGGAGCGCATCATCCATGAGGGTGCTGCCCACCTCGAAGCGCGCGTTGTCTGCCAGGTCGCATCGGGAGAACGACATTTCCCGGTCTATGCCATCACGCTAGGCAACCCAGGTCCGGAGATTCCCGCGGTCGGCTTTTTTGGCGGTGTTCATGGCCTTGAACGGATCGGTGCCGAAATTCTTGTCGCCTACTTGCACAGTCTGGTGATGCGCTTGCAGTGGGATACTATGCTGCATCGACAACTGGAATCCGTTCGCATGGTATTCATGCCCATTGTCAATCCAGGCGGCATGTTCCAGGGCACGCGGGCCAACCCGAACGGCGTCGACCTGATGCGCAACGCCCCTCTGGAGGCCAGGGAACGCGTTCCCTTCCTGATTGGGGGGCAGCGCTTTAGCGCCAGATTTCCGTGGTATCGAGGTCCGCTGGATGGCCCGATGGAGCTGGAAAGCCAGGCGGTCTGCCAGGTGGTCAAGGATGAGTTGCTGGGACGGAAGTTCAGCGTTTCGCTGGACTGTCACTCCGGATTCGGCATCAGGGATCGAATCTGGTTTCCCTACGCGCACACCATCCAGCCAATACATCATCTTCCTGAAATTTTCGCGCTCAAGGAGATTTTTGACCAGACCAATAGCAGTCACCGTTACCTCTTTGAACCGCAGAGCCGCCAATACCTGGCCCACGGCGATCTGTGGGATTATCTCTACCAAAACGCAGACAACGAATCCACCCGGAGCTTTCTTCCACTGACGCTGGAGATGGGCTCATGGGAATGGGTCAAGAAAAATCCTCGCCAGATGCTTTCCCGTCAAGGCATCTTCAATCCACTGATCGAGCATCGTCTGCAACGTGTTCTGCGCCGGCACATTGCGTGGTTCGATTTTCTCACCCGGGCCGCCTGCAGCCATGACCGCTGGATGCCAACTTTAATGGACAGAGGAAGCTTCCAGAAACGTGCGCTAAAGCAATGGTACGGGATGAGGTCTTCATGAGCACCTGGATTTTTCTGCGCGGCCTGACGCGAGAAAGCAGACACTGGGGAAGCTTTCCCGAACTATTTGCCCGAGGCATTTCTAGCGCCCAGGTACTCACCCCAGATTTGCCTGGCAACGGAAGTCTGAATATCCAGCAGAGTCCGCTTCACGTTGCGGAAATGGCGGAGAACATTCGCGCCCAATTGATCGCGCAAGGTGTTCCCCCTCCTTATCATCTACTGGCGATGTCGCTTGGTGCCATGGTGGCCGTTGCATGGGCCACGCGCTATCCGGAAGAACTCCGGGGCTGTGTCCTGATCAACACCAGTCTGCGCCCCTTCAGCCCATTCTATCAACGCCTCAAACCCGCCAACTATCTTCGCCTCCTGAAGCTCGCGCTACGTCGAGCTTGCGACCAGGATTGGGAAAGAACGATCCTTGAACTAACCAGCCACAAGGAAGAACATTCCGAAAACGTACTTGATCAATGGGTCGCCTATCGGCGCGAACACCCGGTCAATTTCAGGAATGCGCTCAGACAGATTGCGGCGGCGGCACGCTACAGCGCACCACGTGCCAAACCGCCACTTCCGATTCTGGTCCTGACGAGCAAAGAGGATGCCTTGGTCGATACTTCATGCTCGCGCCAACTCGCCGTGTACTGGGATACGGACTTTGCCGAGCATCCATCTGCCGGACACGACCTCCCGCTCGACGACGGCGACTGGGTAGTCAGGCAGGTTAATCTCTGGCTTGCGGCTGAATCTCCTTACACCGAAATTTAACCGGAGCGAAATCCCACTGTAACCTTGCGCGCCTAAAGTTTATTCCGAACAAAAGGAGGAATAAACCATGACGACACTGCAAGTTCATACACAGCAACAAGCAAAGCCCGCACGCCACAAACTTTCCGTCAGCCTCGCCCAGAGCGAGTGGGAGGTTATCGCAGCACAGAAATTGCGCTACCGCATCTTCGCTGGCGAACTCGGCGCCAATCTGCCGACCCGCACGCCGGGCGTCGATCAGGACATCTACGATCCATACTGCGAGCACCTCATCGTCCGCGATGATAATTCAGGAGCCGTGGTCGGCACCTACCGCATCCTGTCGCCGGAAAACTCACGCAAGGTCGGAAATTACTATTCCGAGAACGAATTCGACCTGACGCGATTGCAGCATCTTCGCCCGCGCATGGTTGAAATTGGCCGCTCCTGCGTGCATGCCGACTATCGCACCGGAGCCACGATCACGTTGCTCTGGGCTGGCTTGGCCAAGTACATGATTGAAAATCGCTACGAGCACCTGATCGGTTGCGCCAGCATCAGCATGGCCGACGGTGGCCATGCTGCGGCAAGCATGTATTCGCGACTTGGCGAAAGCATGAGCCCGCTCGAGTATCGGGTTTTTCCGCGCTGCCCCTTGCCCCTGGACGCACTGAGAAACGACCTCCCGGCTGAGTTGCCGCCACTGATCAAGGGCTATTTGCGTGCCGGGGCCTACGTTTGCGGTGACCCGGCCTGGGATCCGGATTTCAACACGGCGGATCTCCCGATCCTGATGCCGATGTCGCGCATGAACAGTCGCTACGCCAGACACTTCACCGGGAAACAGGACTGATTTGTCTCGACCAACATATGCCGACACCGCGCCTGATTCAACTCCTTCGCTGCATTCGACTTGGGCTGCACCTGCTGCGGGGTGTAGCTACTGTGGCCTGTGTCTATCCGCTCATCCGTGACAGTCGCCGACTCTGGATCAAGCAGAACTGGTCGCGCCAGTTACTCGGTATTCTTGGCATTCGGCTCGACGCTCAGTTGGCGGGCGTCGAGCCGGGTAGCCTGTTTGTTGCAAACCATATTTCGTGGCTTGATATTTATGCACTGAACGCGGCACGCCCGATGGCCTTCGTCGCCAAAGCCGAAATACGGCAGTGGCCCTTTATCGGGTGGCTGGCCGCAAACACTGATACGGTGTTTCTGCGCCGGGGTACGGGCCGGGCGGCCAAAATCGTCAATTCGGAAATTGATGGATTGCTCAATGCTGAAAAGGATGTGGCGATCTTCCCGGAAGGCACAACAACGGATGGCACCCATTTACTGAATTTTCACAGCGCGTTGCTACAGCCGGCGGTGGAAACGGGACGCCCGGTGCAACCGGTGGCGCTGTCCTATTGTGATGCGGAGGGGCGCCGCAGCCTGGCACCGGCCTATGCTGGCGAAACCACGATGGGTCAATGCCTGGCTGCGATTCTCGCCTGCCGTTCGCTAACCGTCCGGTTGCGTCCAACGCCTCCGCTCGATCCGAACGCCAGGCAACGACGCGAACTGGCGCAGGCAGCACGCGGTGCCATCGCTTTCAATCTCGGACTTCCCTTGGAAAACATTTTCTCGGCACCAGCGAACGAGCACGCGGATAAACAACCGTCCGATGACGCTCCAAGCAACAACCTGAACCCTGCACCAATACGTTAACTCATGCCCAACGGTAGGTCGTCAAGCAGTCGCTATTGGCCGATGGCAAAAACCGGTGCATGACATGTAAACCGGAACCGACTCGCTGCCAGAACACGGCTTCGTCAGTAAGCGCCGCTGCACTCAATGGATTAGCCACCAGCCAGTTTCCCGGCACGTCCAACTGGTAGCCATCCGCCCCACAGCCAAGTTGGAAATCCGGCAAAGCACTTTCATCGCGCGAACGATGAAGCAACGCCGCCAGTCGCAAGCAGAAAATCAGGTGCCACGTCACCTTGCTCTTGGGAAATGCCATCAGTTTTTCCAGTTTTCCGCGCTGGCCGAGCACCAGTTGAGCCAGCAAGAACTGATCTTTCTTCGAAAAACCGGGCATATCAGCGAAGCTCAAAATATAAGCGCCGTGCTTGTGATAGCTATTATGGGCAATCGAGATGCCAATCTCGTGCAGACTCACGGACCACCTCAGGAAGCGTAAGCTGTTTTCATGTTCGGGGGCATCGATATTGATTAACTGGGCAAGGAGGGTCAACGCCGTTTTCTCGACACGCCCAGCCTGTCGTGCGTCAACCTGATAGCGTCGCATGAACTGCTGCACCGTTGAATCACGCATGTCGTGATGATGAAAGCGCCCCAGCAAGTCGTAGAGCACACCCAGACGCAGGGCACCATCGGAATAGTTCATCTGCTCAATGCCAAGTCCTGAGAAAACGGCACACATGATGGCCAGACCACCCGGCAGAACGGCCAGGCGATCAACGGGCAATCCGACGAGATTCATCGCTTCGGGTGAGCCGGCACGAATCATCAAGCCACGTAGTTTTTCCAGACCTTGACGAGTAATGCCGCTACCTCCAGCTTCGTTGAGGCGGTTCAATTCCAGAATGTCGGCAATCGCACGCGCTGAGCCGGAAGAGCCAATCGCTTCGTGCCATCCTGAACTCCTGTAATGCTTGGCAATGTGTGGCCGCCGAGCTGAATCTGTCTTGTTCCAGCCGTGACGAACGGGCATTTTCTTTGTCGTCCGTCTTCTTCAGATAATCGTATCTGACGCGTCTTCTTCGGGTTTATTTCCGTTTTCTTCAAACTTCGCCTGAGGGC
>JBBQAT010000229.1:0-4887 GCA_038316625.1 Burkholderiales bacterium | reverse complement strand
GATGTGGATGAAGCTGGGAATGTTGCCGCGCAAGTCGAGCAGTGTGTGCATCTTTACCGCCGACTTAGTCGTGCGAAACAGCGCCCAAGGAAAGAGCGACAGGCAAAGGTCGATAGTCGTCGAGTCCAGTGCGTAGGTCGTCTTCTCCAGTTCTATGCCAAAGCTGTCGCCAAGGTAGAGTTTGCGCGCCTGCACGATCAGGCACTGGGCAAACTCGGCATGAATGTGCCACTCCCGTGCCTCGTTCGCATCGGCGAGCGTCGAGCGTTTGATCTCCTGCCGGAATCCCATGTGGTAAAGCTTGGAGGATTGCGCCGAGAGGCAGACCTCAATGTCGCGCAAACTTTCGCGGTAGGTCAGTTGCGCGAAGGCCATCACGCGGAATTGTTCGGCGCAGGTCAGCGACTTGACATAGCGGTCGCCATCGCACCGATCGACAATGCGATGAAATGTCTTCCAAGGCAGAAAGTCCATGAGTTGAGCGAACAGCGTTTTGCCAAGATACATCGGAGCCTCCGGCGGAATAAAAACCGGAAGTCTGCCCGATCAACAATCCGACGTTCAAGTCGGAGATACCCTTCATCGCTCGCAATCCCGCATCAGTCTTGGCTTTCAGCGATTCGCCCCTTCATTTAACCGGACAGCAGTGAACAAAAGTATCTCTCTGCAAGGCAGCAAATGACTTGAACTTGCTGCATCTGTCCCCATATCGGTTCGACGTTGTCGAGTGCGCTGAAGTACCCGGCATTGACCAATCTATTCAAATCAACGCTTTTACGGAGTTATTCAATGGGCGCCAACAAGGAAACCCTGGGCTTTCAGACTGAAGTCAAGCAATTGCTGCAGTTGATGATCCACTCGTTGTACAGCAACAAGGAGATATTCTTGCGCGAGCTGATCTCAAATGCGTCCGACGCCTGCGACAAGCTGCGCTTTGAAGCCTTGAACAACGCTGGTTTGTACGGCGATGATGCCGAGTTGAAGATCAGTCTTGCCTTCGACAAGGAAGCTCGTACGCTGACCATTACCGACAACGGCATCGGTCTCTCGCGTGACGAAGCCGTCGAGCACCTCGGCACCATCGCCAAATCCGGTACCCGCGAGTTCTTCTCCGCGCTGACTGGCGACCAGGCCAAGGACGCGCATCTGATCGGCCAGTTCGGAGTCGGTTTCTATTCCTCCTATATCGTTGCCGATAGGGTGACGGTGGTTTCTCGTCGTGCCGGACTGGAAGCCAATCAGGCCGTCAAATGGGAATCGGCCGGCGAGGGCGAGTTTACGGTCGAGATGGTCGAGAAAGCCGGACGCGGGACCGAAGTGACTTTGCATATGCGTGATGGCGAAGATGACTTCCTTTCGGGCTGGAAACTGCGCCAGACGGTGCGCAAGTACTCGGATCACATCACTTTGCCGATCCTGATGAAGAAGGACAAGTGGGACGAGGAGAAAAGCGAGCAGGTCGCGACCGATGAGGACGAAACCGTCAACCAGGCGTCCGCTTTGTGGGCGCGCCCCAAGGCCGAAATCACGGATGAACAGTACAAGGAATTCTATAAGCACGTTGCCCACGATTTCGAGGATCCGCTGGCCTACGTGCATGCCAAGGTCGAAGGCAAGCAGGAATATACGCAACTGCTCTACATCCCGCAGCGCGCACCCTTCGATTTGTGGGACCGCAATGCTCGCCACGGCGTCAAGCTATACGTCAAGCGCGTCTTTATCATGGACGACGCGGAGCAGTTGATGCCGCTTTACCTGCGCTTCGTGCGCGGTATCGTCGATTCGAACAACCTGCCGCTCAACGTCTCACGTGAGATCCTGCAGGAATCGCGTGACATTGAAACGATTCGCGGCGGTTGCGTAAAGAAGGTGCTCGGCATGCTGGAGCACATGGCGGACAACGAAGATGCCGTCGAAAAGGAAAAGTACGCCAAGTTCTGGAAGGAATTCGGCCGCGTGCTCAAGGAAGGTGCAGGCGAAGATGCGACCAACAAGGAGCGTATCGCCAAATTGCTGCGCTTCGCTTCGACGCATGCCGATACGACGGACGAAGTGGTGTCGCTGGCCGATTACGTCTCGCGCATGAAAGAGGGTCAGGAGAAGATTTACTACGTCACCGCCGAAACCTTCACCGCCGCCAAGAACAGTCCGCATCTTGAGATCTTCCGCAAGAAGGGCATCGAAGTGCTGCTGCTTTCCGACCGTGTCGACGAGTGGGTGACTGGTAGCCTGACCGAGTTCGAAGGCAAGCAACTGCAGTCGGTGGCCAAGGGCGGTCTTGATCTGGGCAAGCTGGAAGACGAAGCCGAGAAGAAGGAAGCCGAACAAGCGGCTGACGAATACAAGGAACTGCTCGACAAGATCAAGACGACGCTGGGCGACAAGGTCAAGGATGTACGTGTGACGCATCGGCTGACCGATTCACCGTCCTGTATCGTCGCCGACGAGCATGACCTGGGCGGCAATCTGGCGCGCATCCTCAAGGCCGCTGGGCAGAAGGCACCGGAGAGCAAGCCGATTCTCGAAATCAACCCCAAGCATCCGGCCGTGCAGCGACTGAAGTATGAAGAGTCACGCTTCGACGACTGGGCAAACCTGTTGCTTGAGCAAGCGACGCTGGCCGAAGGCGGTACGCTCGACGATCCGGCGGGTTTCGTCAAGCGCATCAATGATCTGATGCTGGCGCTGTCGTGCAAGTAAAAGACGCTTAACCACAACGAGCACAACGGGCACAACGGAAGAACAAAACAAGGTTCTCGTTGCGCCCGTTGTGCTCGTTGTGGTGATGCACTTTTTTGGGTTGGAAAATGAGCCACGATTCAGAGCTTCTTCACGGCTTGCCGCCAATCCTCGATGCGGGCTTGGAAACGCTGATACTCGGCAGTTTTCCGTCGCCCGCGTCGCTCGCCGCACAGCAGTATTACGCCCACCGGCAGAACCAGTTCTGGCGGCTGCTCGGGGCGTTACTCGGTGAGCCGCTAGCCGATCTCGATTACGCCGAAAAGCAGCGCTGCCTGCTCAGGCACCGCGTTGGCGTCTGGGACGTCTATCGGCGGTGTCAGCGCGAAGGGGCGCTCGATTCAGCGATCCAAGCGGCTGAACCGAACGACTTCTCGCTGCTCAAGATAACGGCACCACGATTGCAACGCGTTTGCTTCAACGGCAAGACATCCGGCATTTTCGAACGTTGGTTTCGCGATGCAGGCTACGCTACCCGTGTTCTGCCGTCGACCAGTCCGGCCTATACGCTGGCGTTCGACCGCAAACTTGAAATGTGGCGCGCAGCCTGGTCAGAATAATTCCGTACAACGACTGATTAGTCGCCGATTATTTTTTCGGCGCGAGGTTATCACGCAGGCACTGGCGATATTCCTGGCTGGGCTTGTCCTTGCAGAGTGCGCGCGTTTTTTGATACTGCTCGCAGCGTGCTGAGTCGGCCGATTTGCTGCATTCACTCTCCAGCGCCTTTCTGCGCGTTTCCTGACGCTTCTTGCATTGCGCAACGTTTTTGGCCTTGCTGCAATCGGCGGCAACGGCTTTTTGCTGTTGAACCGGCGCGGCCGGCGGGGGGGCTGGGGCTCGCTGCTTGACCGACGGGTCTGTTTCGGCAAGTCCAGGGGCACCGGGGACGCCCGCTGGGCCGAGTTGCGCGACGGCCGGTTCGGCCAAGAGCGCAGCGGCCAGTGAAGCGATAAACAATAGGGTTTTCATGGAAATCTCGGGTGATGGTCTACAAAGCAAAGGAAATAAGAAAATTCATAATCAGGCGGGCGGATGGTCGCTTCGTCGGCTGATTGTTTTGCCCATTATAGCGCGCTGTTGATGTGGGCATTGAGCCACTGGTGGCTTGTCGGGTATAGTCTGTGCATTACCTCATTGGAATGTCACCATGCCAGATCAGACGGTGAATACCGCACTTGAACATCGCCTGACCGTTGCGGAAATCCTCGGCCTTCTGGTTGCCGATGGTTTGGTTGCCCAAGCGGATGCCGAGGCGCTGGTTAAGGAGAGCCGTTTAAAGCGGCTGGTGGCACATCCGCTGACGATTGTTTCTGACCAGAAGTGGAAGTCGTTGCAGCCTCCCCATCGCCAGTTATCCCTTGATGATCTGGGTGAATGGCTGGCGGCCAAAGTCGGGCTGGAGTACTACCATATTGACCCGCTCAAGATTGATTTCACGGCGGTGACCGACGTCATGTCGAGCGCCTATGCGACGCGTTTTGGCATTCTGCCGGTGCAGGTTAACGCCAGTGAGGTCGTGATTGCGACCACCGAGCCGTATTTGCGGGACTGGGAAAAAGAGATTCGCCCGATCATAAAGAAGAAAATCCGCCGGGTGGTTGCCAGTCCGGTAGATGTGGCGCGCTTTCTGGTCGAGTTCTACAATCTTGCGCGTTCGGTCAAGAAGGCAACGCAACTGGGCGGGCAAAGCTCGGGTCTGTCGTCTTTCGAGCAACTCGTCGAATTGGGGCGGACTAATCGCCAGTTTGATGCCAACGATCAGCACATCGTCAATATTGTCGATTGGCTCTGGCAGTATGCCTTCGAGCAGCGTGCCAGCGACATTCACATCGAACCACGGCGCGAACTTGGCATTGTGCGATTCCGTATCGACGGCGTTTTGCATCAGGTCTATCAGATTCCGATGAGCGTGATGGCGGCGATGGTCAGTCGCATCAAGATTCTCGGTCGCATGGATCTCGTGGAAAAGCGTCGTCCGCAGGACGGTCGGATCAAGACACGCACCGCCGACGGCCAGGAGGCCGAGTTGCGCCTGTCAACGCTGCCGACGGCGTTTGGCGAAAAGCTGGTGATGCGGATTTTCGATCCCGAAGTGCTGGTGCGCAACTTCACCGATCTGGGTTTTTCCGAAGAGGATCAGTCGCG
>JBBQAT010000228.1:0-4923 GCA_038316625.1 Burkholderiales bacterium | reverse complement strand
CGTGCACAGGAACTCGGCCTGGTGCTCTCCCCTCAGCCTGTTCCCGCTCCCGCATGATGCCGACAATCTCCCAATATGCATTTCTAACCCACTGAATTTAAATGAACAAATTACTGTTTCTTGAGAGCCTGTCGAAGGGCTTGCTGGTGCAGGAAGCTGTGGTTCGACAAGCTCACCACGAACGGGGTTTTCCCCCACTTTCGATTGCACCCGGGGTCGGGAGTTTGACCTGATACGCATGGATCAAGCGCTATTATCCGAAATCGGCTCAAGCAGCGCAGCAAGATCCGCGTCACCGAATTTGACGCTGCCTTCGTGATCCACGGAAAGGATTCCGGCGGCCAGTTCGGCTTTCTTGTCCTGCAAGGCGAGGATCTTCTCTTCGATGCTGCCGGCGACGACGAGTTTGTAGACGAAAACGTTCTTGCTTTGTCCGAGGCGGTGGGCCCGGTCGGTGGCCTGATTCTCGACCGCCGGGTTCCACCATGGGTCATAGTGAATGACCGTGTCGGCGGCTGTCAGGTTGAGGCCGGTGCCGCCGGCTTTCAGGCTGATCAGGAAAATGGGCACGTCGCCCGCCTGGAAGCGGCGAATCGGTGTTTCGCGGTCGGTGGTACTGCCGGTCAGCGTGACAAAATCGAGTTTGCGCTGGATCAGTTCGGCGGCAATCAGGTCCAGCATCGAGGTGAATTGCGAGAAGAGCAGCACGCGCCGGCCTTCTTCAACCATTTCCGGCAGCATGTCCATCAGCAGGTTGAGCTTGGCGCGTTCCTTGACCTTTTTCGCCGCGTCGATCTTGACCAGGCGCGGGTCGCAGCAGACCTGACGCAGCTTGAGCAAGGCATCGAGGATGACGATCTGGCTGCGCGCAAATCCCTTGGCGGCGATTTCCTCGCGCACGCGGGCGTCCATGGCGCTGCGCACGGTCTCGTAGAGGTCGCGCTGACTGCCTTCGAGTTCGACGCTGCGCACGATGATGGTTTTCTCCGGCAGTTCCTTGGCCACCTCGTCTTTCTTGCGGCGCAGCATGAAGGGTTTGATGCGACGGGCGAGAAGGGCGCGGCGCAGGGTATTGCCCTGCTTTTCGATCGGCGTGCGCCAGGTGCTGGTGAAGTGTTTCGAGTTGCCAAGGAATCCGGGCATCAGGAAGTCAAACAGCGCCCACAATTCGCCGAGATGGTTTTCGAGCGGTGTCCCGGTCAGGCACAGGCGATGGGCGGCCTGGAACTGGCGCACGGCTTGCGAGGCCTGGCTGGCGGCGTTCTTGATCGTTTGCGCTTCGTCGAGAATGAGCAAGTGGTAGGCGTGCGCACCGAGTGCCTCCTGGTCGCGCCAGAGCAGCGGGTAAGTGGTCAGGCAGACATCGTGTTCGGGAATCGCGGCGAAGCGTTCGGCGCGACTCGGGCCGTGCAGTGAGAGCACCTTCAACCCCGGCGCAAAACGCTCCGCTTCGCGCTTCCAGTTGAAAATCAGCGAAGTCGGCATGATGATCAGCGACGGTTTGTCGAGGCGACCGGCTTCCTTTTCGACGAGCAGATGCGCCAGCGTTTGCGCCGTCTTGCCAAGCCCCATGTCGTCGGCCAGAACGCCGCCCAGTTCGTTTTCGCGCAGGTATTGCAGCCAGCCGAGGCCTTCGAGCTGATAGGGGCGCAGCGTCAGCGCCAGGCCGTGCGGGGGTTCGGCGGTGTGCGTGCTGCCCGCACCTTCCAGGCGGCGGGCCAGCTCGCTGGCGGCGTGCGTGCCGTGCAACGTCCAGTCGGGCAAATCACCCAGTGCGGTGATCCGGGCAGCATCGGCGCGCGGCAGGCGCAGCAGGGTTTCGCCGGACGGGCCGTCGAACAGGTCAATCAGCGTGCGCGCCAGCGGTTTGATGCGTTCGGCGGCGATGCGGATGCGTCCGCCGTTCGGGCCATCCAGCTCGATCTGTTCATCGTCGGCAATGTGGGCGATGCGCGCCCCGTCCAGCCAGCGCCCATCGCTGCGAAACAGGCTGTGCAAGAGCGGTGCCAACGGCAGGCGTTCGCCGTCGACGACGATGCCCATGTCCAGCCCGAACCAGCCGGCTTCCGTTTCAGACAGTTCCGCATCCCAGGATTCGACGGTAAGCACGTGATGGCGGAATTCGCTGGCGACCAGCACTTGCCAGCCGGCCGCGCGCAGTTTTGGCGCGATTTCGCTTGAGAAATCAAGCCAGGCCGATTCACTCTCCAGACCGTACGCGGCCGGGGCGAAGCCGCCGGAAACGGAAACCGAACCGTACTGGATCGGCGCGAACCCGAGTGAGGCGAGAAAGCCGAGGCAAGCCTTTTCCTGTTCCGGCTTACGCCGGATGCGGACGGTCTCGCCGCCGCCAACGGTGCCGAAATCCTGCGGATCGCTGGCAGACATGAGCATTTCGCCATAGCCGAAGTCAATCTCGGCATAGTCGTAGTAGCCGTTGTTGAACGTGCCGGCGTACTTGCGGTGCTTGTAGACCGCCCAGCAGCGCAGCGTGTGCAGGGTGATGATCGGCTGCAAGGGGGCGTCGATCTCGCGCAGTCGCTCAAGTACGTCCGTATCCGGCGGCGGAATGCCCGGTGCCAGTTCGGCCAGGGCGCTGACGACCAGAGGCAGGTCAACAGATTCCAGCGGCGGCAGGCGAAACAGGGCTTCAAGCAGCGGCGCGGGGGTTTTCGTTTCGACCGGGCCAGCTTCACCCGTGTCCGGGTCGACGTACCACGGCGGATCAATGAACAGCAGGATGCTCGATGGGGGCTGAGTGACGAGGTGCGGGATGGTTTGTTGCCGCGTGTTGGCCTGCCAGGTGATTTCGCCGTGGCGGCCCGGTCCCGCACGCAGCCATTTGAGTTCGCCGGTATGCGGGTGCTTGGTGTCGACACAGTAGTAACAGCGCCCGGTCGCCAGTGCGGCCGCAAGCAGGGGCGCGCCGAACTTGTCGGATAGCTGGGAGGAGTCACCGAGATAGTTCTTCCCACAGATTTTCAGCATCAGACGAAAGACGTCGAGGTCGCTGTCGTCGGTGAACTGCGGCGGCGACAACAGGGCGCGTTCGGCGTTGGCCCAATCCGTGGTGTTGCGCCGGTCCGGCGCATCCGGCTCGATGCGCCCCTTGACGGTCTTCAGTGAGTAATTGTCGTAATAGCTGGAGTAACCCAGGAGGTAGTAGATCGCCTGGCTTGCCTTGGGCTTGGCTTTGGGTTTTCTGGCGGCCGTCTGGCTGGCTTTGCGCAGGGTTTCCACCCAGTGCAGCAAAGTCGGGTTGACCGACGGCTTGCGTAAGACCGTTGAAAGGGCGGCGCGTTGTTCGAGCATGAACAGCAGCGCTGCAGCGGCGTGCGCGCAGTTTTGTCCGGTCGAGCAATTGCACTCGCTTTCGATGGCGATTTTGGTCTCGCCGTGAAACTCGAACTCGTCAAGAAAGATGTCGACTTCAATGCGGGATCCGCCCTTGCCGCGCAGCTCGCACCACATATCATCGTCGCTCGTCTCGGCCTTGGTAATGCTGTCGATCAGGGCCGGCGCAGCGCGCAAGGCCTGCTCGGAGAAATTGGCTTCGATATCCTGCAGCGTATAGCGGTGATTGGGCGGGAGCATGGCTGATCGTCCTGCAAGGCAATAAATACGGCGGTTTTCAGGTGCTTAGCGGCGCAAGCCAATATCCATGCGGATCTCGACGATATGCCTTTGAAGAACGCCTATCCATGCGGCTTTTCGAGGATGCGCTATTCGATAATCCAGCGCACCCTGCGTGTTGCCTCAAGCCTGCAAGCTGAATTCGGAAACGTTGATGCTGGCGATTGATCCGATGCTTGCAACCAGAACCTTGAAGTGTTCGGTGAGCATGTGTGCATCGAGTGCTGCCTTGCTTTTCCATTGCTCCTGAATCACAAAGCCGTGGTCGTTATTGTTGTCGGCAAGAAAGTCGTAGCGAATGCAGCCTTCTTCGGCCAGCGTCGGTGGAACGATCAGCTCAATGGCCTGGCGCACGGTCTGTGCGTGGCCGGGGTTGGCGGTGATTGTGGCGATGACAAACAGGGTGGTATTCATGGGGTTCTCGATTCTTCCTGATCAGTGATGGGATCTTATTCTTCCAGCACGACGCTAGTGTAAACCTCCTGCACGTCGTCGAGGCTTTCGAGAACGTCGATCAGCTTTTGCATTTTCACCGAGTCTTCGCCGGCCAGCTCTGTTTCGTTGTCGGCCTTCATCGTGACTTGACCAAATTCCGAGGTGAAACCGGCGGCTTCGAGCGCTTCCTTGATCGTCACGTACTCGTAGGGCGGGGTGATGACTTCGATTGAACCGTCGTCGTTGGTCAGCACGTCGTCGGCGCCGGCTTCGATGGCGGCGTCCATCAGCGCGGCTTCATCCGTTCCGGGAGCAAACAGCAACTGGCCGCAGTGTTTGAACATGAAGGACACGCAACCGTCGGTGCCCATGTTGCCGCCGTGTTTGTTGAAAGCGTGACGAACTTCGGCGACGGTGCGCGTGCGGTTGTCGGTCAGGCAATCGACCATGACGGCCGCGCCGCCAATGCCGTAACCCTCGTAACGGATTTCAATGTAGTCGACGCCTTCGAGTTCTCCGGTGCCCTTCTTGATGGCGTTGTCGATCTTGTCCTTGGGCATGTTGACGCTCTTGCCCTTTTCGACGGCCAGACGCAGGCGCGGGTTGAAGCCGATTTCGCCGCCACCCATCTTGGCGGCCACGGTGATTTCCTTGGCGATCTTGGAGAATGTGGCGCCGCGCTTCTCATCCTGGCGACCTTTACGGTGCTGGATGTTGGCCCATTTGGAGTGTCCGGCCATGCTAACCTCGTCTTTGTGCTGTGTTTGAGCAAGCTTGTTTGGCAGGATGCCGGGATAACAAAGATTGCCGCAAATGGTTGATAATAAAGCCGAGCATTTTAGCACTTTGGCCCCC
>JBBQAT010000227.1:0-5090 GCA_038316625.1 Burkholderiales bacterium | reverse complement strand
TGGCCGGGAGCACCCATTCAGCTGGCCCCCTGAAGCGGTCGTCCGCGACTCGGAAACACAATCAGACTCCATCAACCACGAAGGAGTCTGACATGGAATCCAATCAACACCGGGAACCCTGGAATAAGGGAAAGCTAGTCGGCCAGAAGCCGCCGCTGAAGCCCAAGGACATCTGGGCAATCCGGATTCAGCTACAGAACGCGCATCAGGTCCGCGACCTGGCCATGTTCAACCTCGCAATCGACAGCAAGCTGCGTGGTTGCGATCTCGTCAATCTGCGCGTTCGCGACATCACCCATGGCAATCAGATAATGGCGCGAACGATGGTCTTGCAGCGAAAGACCCAGCGGCCCGTGCAGTTCGAGATGACCGAGCCGACCAGGAGTGCGGTCGCCGCCTGGGTTGAAAAGGCGAAACTGAAACCCGAGCAATGCCTGTTTCCGAGCCGCCTTTCCAAGTCACCGCATGTTTCGACGCGCCAGTACGCCCGGATGGTTCATCAGTGGGTTGCTGCCATCGGACTCGACCCGACAGTCTATGGTACGCACACCATGCGACGGACCAAGGCGACGCTGATTTACAAACGGACCAAGAATCTTCGCGCCGTTCAGCTTCTACTGGGGCACTCGAAGCTGGAAAGTACAGTCAGGTATCTCGGAATCGAAGTAGATGACGCCCTTGAGATATCGGAGCAGACTGAAATCTAGCGATGTACTCGGCCGCCGCATGGTGACACCGTGCTGCTGCCGAGCGATTTTGCCTACCCTTTCTTCGGGTAGTCGAGGAGGACTTCCGTTGGCTTTGTCGAACCGATGGACGCCCATGACGTCGACTCGAACGTGAACTGTGCAACCGCGCACGTTGGCATAAGGGCGGGCTTGTTGGATAAGCGTTGAGCAAGGGCGGCGAACTCGGGGTTGTGGCCAAAGAGCATCACGCACTTAAGCTTGTCACTGAGCTCGCCAATCACACCAAGCAGCATATCGGCGTCGGTGGCATACAGCCGCTCATTCACAACGATGTCCTCAGCCCTGTAGTTGAGATCTTTGGCGATGATTCCCGCCGTCGAAAGGGCGCGGCGCGCGGGGCTAGACAAGATCAAGTCAGGTCTCACTTAGCGCTTCGCCAAGCGTTTTCCCATCATTGGCGCGTCACGCTTTCCATGGTCGGCCAATGGCCGCTCCTTGTCAGGCAGCGTAACGTCATCCCAACTCGACTTGGCATGACGGACAAGGAATAGCGTTCCTTTCATTTAACCCTTAGCGACGGCATTTTGCCACGGCCCGCTTATGAATAGCATGAGGAACCATAACCGGCCAGTGAGTGCCACAGTCGTATGTTCGTTTCACTTTTATCGTGTTTCTGTCAGCCAAATAACACGCCTTTTAGCTTTTGATTTTTTGTGATCGCAAAAAAATGGATTCTCCCGCCCCGCACTCCTTCACCACCTTTCTCCGGTACGCAGACTACTCGCTGCTACGATGCCTCAGCGCAGATCCCGAGCAAGCCCGCCACGACCCCAACAAGACGATCCGCCAAGTCAAGTCCGGCCACTATGTCGAGGTTCTCCCGACGCCTCTGCCCAACCCCCACTACGTCATACACAGCCAGGGCTTTTTCCGTGAGCTAAACCTGTCTGAAAGAGTCGCCAGTGAGGGTTCCTTCATGCAATTCTTCACTGGCGATCCGATGGGGGCCGTGGCCGCCGCAAACGCCGATTTCGCGCCCCCCCGCGTTCTTGCCGGCGGCTGGGCGAGCGGCTACGCCCTTAGCATCTACGGGCGAGAGATGTACCATAACTGCCCCTTCAAAAACGGCAACGGTTACGGGGACGGGCGAGCCATTTCCGTGCTCGAGGTACTTCTTCATAGCGGCCAGCGCTGGGAGTTCCAGCTCAAGGGAGGAGGCACGACCCCTTATTGCCGCGGTGGCGACGGACGTGCGGTGCTGCGATCCAGTATCCGCGAGTTTCTGGCATCGGAAGCGATGGCAGCGCTGGGTGTGCCTACCTCCCGGGCACTCTGCCTCTTTGTCTCCCACAGCGAAACCATCTCGCGTCCCTGGTACTCCCCAGGCGTCATAACTTTAGAGCCGGACCGCATGGTAGACGAGCCGGCTGCCATTACAACGCGCGCAGCCCCTTCCTTCCTCCGCGTCGGGCAGCTCGAACTATTCGGGCGACGGGCGAGGAAAAACGAACACCCTCATGCCATCGAGGAGCTCGAGGCGATCTTCCTGCATGCGCTCGAACGTGAGTACCCTGATATCGCCGCCAGGCTTTGCCACCCCGAAGTTACGCTCACCGACAAAGTCTTCGCAGTCGCGCGGGAATTCGGCGCGCGCCTGTCCCGGTTGACCGCCCATTGGATTCGGGTGGGGTATTGTCAGGGAAACTTCAACAGCGACAACTGCTCTCTAGGGGGGCGAACGCTAGACTACGGGCCTTTTGGCTTCATCGAGGCGTATGACCCGATGTTTCAGATGTGGATCGGCGGCGGAGAGCACTTTTCCTTCATGAACCAGCCGATGGCCGCCATGGCTAATTTCAAGATGTTCTGCACGGCCCTAATGCCGCTGCTAGCGCACGACGCGAACGCGGTTCAGGGGCTAGGTGAGATTTTGGAAGC
This sequence comes from Burkholderiales bacterium, assembly GCA_038316625.1. Lineage (GTDB taxonomy): Bacteria > Pseudomonadota > Gammaproteobacteria > Burkholderiales > Rhodocyclaceae > Propionivibrio. The sequence goes on along the minus strand of JBBQAT010000227.1, from coordinate 2,463 downwards.
CATGCCGGAGACCATGCGCCGTGAGATGAATCTTATGTGGGCAAAAAAGATGGGCCTTGCCGAGTTTAGTGAGGAACTTTTCGCGGAACTTCACGCGCTCATGGCAGAAACGCCGGTGGACTATACGATCTTCTGGCGGGAGCTCTCGAGCCTGCCTAGGCACGTGGCGGCCCTGCGTCCCGCCTTCTATGAAACACGTGGGGGATACAGCAAGGGCAGCGTTGCGATGGAGACCCGCTGGGCGAAGTGGCTGCAAAAATGGCACGCGGCGCTGGAACGAGAGGGGCGCGCCCCAGCGGGTGTGTCGGAGACAATGAGGCGAATCAACCCCAAGTACATTCCAAGAGAGTGGATGATGGTAGAGGCGTATCGAAGTGCCACGGACACAGGGGATTACAGCCTAGTGCAGCGCTTGCACAACGTGCTGGAAGACCCGTACGGCGAACAGTCCGAGGCGGTGGCGGCGCTTTTTTACAAAAAGAAAGACGAGAGGTTCTTTGATCTGGGCGGAACGTCGCACTGCAGCTGCTCGTCGTAGTGGGGTAATCAATCCCCTCGCCAGCGGTCCGACTGGCCCGGCGGGACTTGAGCTTGAGTACCATTTCGATGGTGGCTGGATGGCCAGGGTTGGCGCGGCCTACCGGGTCTTGCGTTTCCGCTTGAGCGATACCGGTTTGGTGAGCAACGGGGTAGGCCAAAAAATTAGTGTGGGTAATCCTGCACCTGACGCGCAATTTCACCGACCAGATGGCGCGGCTCTTCTACGGTGGTGCCGTGGCCGGCGGCGAGTTGCGGGTCGAGAATCGTTCGGGAGTATGTATCCGATTTCGTGTATTCGCGTGTGACCGCGAAGACCGCACAGCAAGCAGCCGTCAGAGTTCAACTGGCGGCAGCTTTGTAATCAGTAAGCCGTCGTAGCGCATGAAATCGTCATCAGGCCGCTGAGGGTCGGATCCGGCCAACGAGAAAGTAAAAACCTGCCGTTCGGCCTGAATATCTGGACCACCGGCAGGTAACCGCCGCATTGCGGACCTGCTGTCCAAAAAGCCCACCGTCCGGTCAGGCCGAGTAGCGGTCCAACTCTCCGCTGAATAGAGCGGCAGGTTTCTGATCAGTTAGCGGGCATTCGCGCCCCCAACTTCTAAACACCCGCCCGTCCGTTCATGGCCGTTATGCACTCATTGACATTCTCAACCTGAACGGCTGGTTACGCGGCGAATCCGCCCTTGTCGTGCAGGGCATTGCCCCTGGCGGTGAAGGCCATGCTCATGAGCCGCATGTTAAGCCGTATGTCCTGATGTCTGTACGGGCTGTGCCTGAGGGTGAACTTGCCTTGTCCTTGTCGATCTTGAGGAACCCGACGCTTGGCGTGGCGTCTGCCGACTTCATAGCGCCGGGTGTTGTGCCTGATCTGGGCGAAGTTGCCGAACTGGGTCAGCTTGGTCAGGGTCAGTGCGGTTATGGCAGGTATTTTTCAAACCAAAAGCAAACCAAAAGGGCTTCGATTTAATTTCCACTAGAAAACAAAATCGATGGTAGACCCCAATGGCACTGCGGGATGTACGAACTCTGGAGAAAAATGTTGCCGAGAACCGACCTGCTTTTGCCCGCTATCCGTCTCAATATTATTCGTTCAGAAAAATGTCATTTGACGGCCTGAACGTCCGTTACAACCATCTTTCCATTTTCCTCGATGGCCATGAAACGAATCTTGTCGCCGACTTTCACCTTATCGAGCAGGGTCCTGTCCCTGGCGGTGAAGACCATGCTCATCGGCGGCATGTCCAGGTGTTTGATCGGACCGTGCTTGATGGTGATCTTGCCCGTTTCTTTGTCGATCTTACGTATCTCGCCATCGCTTAGCACGGTCGCGTCAACCGTCTGCATCGCAACGGGGGCTGTGCTGGATTGGGCGAAGCTTCCGGGCGCTGTCAGGGTGGTCATGGCCAGTGTGGCTGCGGCCAGAATTCCATTGACCTGTTTCATCGTTAATTCCTTGTGACAGTGAAAAAGTTTAGCGCTTTGTACTGGCGTTTTTTTCGGCGGCGACGACCTTGATCGTCCCTACCATTCCCGCCTCGTAGTGGCCCAGTATGAGGCAGGCAAAATCGAACTCTCCTGGCCGGTTGAAGGTCCAGACAATTTCACCCTGTTTACCGGGAGGTACATGCGCCATATAGGGTTCGTCGTGCTCCATAGCGGGAAATTTCTTCATCAGAATAGCGTGTTCATCCAGTTCCGCTTTGGTACCCAATACGAATTCATGCATGACCTGACCCTTGTTAAAGTGCACCAAGCGGATAGTTTCACCCTGCCTGATCTCGATATGGTCGGGTGTAAAGCGCATGTTGTCGTTCATCCGGATTTCGATGGTTCGCTTGACCAGCTTGGCATCGCCTGCGATGCCCCATGCCTTTTGCTCTTTCTTAACCGCTCCCGCTTGCTTATGCTCTGCATCGCCAT
>JBBQAT010000226.1:0-5093 GCA_038316625.1 Burkholderiales bacterium | reverse complement strand
GCAGTCATGTTGAAACGCGTAGATAAAAAACGCCGTCATTCCGGGCTTGACCCGGAATCCGACCGAAGGAAGTGCAGAGCCAGTGGTGCACTACTGGATTCCGGGCTCTGCACTTCCTCCGGTCGCTTTCGCCGGAATGACAGTTGCTATATGTTGATTTCTCCGTGACTGACTACTACGCTTTTTCCAGGATCAAGGCTTTGAGAATCTGAAGCGACTGTTTGCGCCTGCGCAGCGTTTTGCCAGCGCAATCGCGGTAATTCCTAGGGCGATGCCGATTGCCAGTCGTCCGCCGCTGATCAGGAAGCGCTGCCAGATCAGCAGCGGCGAGAATCGGTCGGGTTCCATGGCATGAACATGAAGATCCCACAGGCTTGCCCAGAGAATGAGGGGAGTATCCAGCAGGAGGACGGGAAGGATCAGCAGCAGAGCGATTCCCAGTCGCTGCAAGTGTTCGACCGCACCCCGAACCGGCCAGGCCAGGATCAGCCCCAGACTGACAAGCGGTATCTGGAGGATCGTTCCTATGGTCGTTGTTGCCGTAGCGAGGCCCTTGGCATGGGGCATGATGAGGTGCCCATTGAGAAAGATCGGTTTCGCCAGGGTGACGTCCAAACGAACGACGGTATCGGCGCCCTCGGTCCCTGTCTTCAGCAAAAGAATTCGATAGTGATTGTCCAGCATTCCGAATACCTTGCTGAACGCAGGCAGCAGCAAATCGACAAAATCCCGCCCGAAGCGATATGTCAGCCAGATCAGGACACCATAGGCCAGCAACAGGCGGGTAGCCAAAGCCGCCGAACCAGTCGCTTCAGCCGGCTCGCGGCGTGTGCTTGAGCCAGACATGAAAGAAGAGACCGGTGAGGCTGATGAGCATGATCGGGGCAATGATCGTATGCAGCAGATCGAACAGTTCCCGGTTGCTGCGGAAGGAATAGAAGAGCACCAGAATCCGGCACTGGTTTAGCACCAGGACAAGCACCGCGCCAGTAATCAGACCGGTCAGACGGCGACGCCAGGGCAGGGACACGGCGAGGAAGGCAGAAACCAGCAGGAACAAGACTTCGGACCCTTCGCAACCTGCCCGGATGTTGATGCCGCCCCCCGTGGCCAGAATACGCGCGCCCTTGGCCTGGGCTTGTATATCGGGCGTTATGACATTGATCAAGACCACTGCTGGATGGCTGCCGAGGATCTCGACAAAAATGCGCTCAACCAACCCGCCGGAATTTTGGCTGTAGAGTCCTTGCAGAACAGCGAAGGAAAGCAGAAAGATTGCCAGTGCTGCCAGCAGGCCACGAGGATGCCGTGATGGTTCCTTGGCAATTGGTTCCTGTTGTGGCGGAACAGAACGTACTTCATCCATGTCAGATGTGCAGAAGGTGGAAAGATTTTTCCGAGCATGCGCTTCTTGTGTGACTTTATCGTTACTTCCCTCGCCGGTATCTCAATATGCTTCGAACATTAACAGGCGGGCCACCCTCTTTCGCCGGGATAGCCAGGATAAATAGCGCCGGAGAACGCGATGGGTGTGAAGCAGCACGTCTCAGCGTGCCCTAGGTCCTTTTGGACTCCTGCAAATGAGTCGTACGGACTACGAGGCATCTGCAGGGCAAGGTGATAACCGTCATCAACGGCCCCTATGATAGTTCGTGAATGAAGTTGCGTCCTATTCGGTATTTCCTGAAGCAGATGGGTTTTTGCATCAAGGGGTGCTCGGTAAATCGATGGACGGGCTTCATGGTCGGCGGAAATTCCGCCCCAACTTCGCGATTTGATTTTTTCCTATTACCTTGTCAGGAGTCCTTCCCATGAAAAACGCATTCAAGATATCGCTTCTCGCTCTGGCTTTGCTTTCCGCGAATGCCCAGGCCGCAACGCAACGCCTCGATGGCAACTATTTCGATGTGATCTACGACGACAGCAAGCTTGGCTTGTTCGGTGATTTGACGCTTGCTGGCAACACCCTGGTATTTGAGCCGATTGATTATTTTGCCGAGTCGACCTCCAAGAAATGGGATATCGCCAGAAGCACATTCTCTTTCTGGATCGAAGCCGATGCCGGTCACCACCTGACCGGCGCTACGCTCCTGGAGGGCGGTGACTACGGCGTATTGGGCAAGTCGGCGGACGCGTTTGCTGCGGGTGAGGCGCGCGTTATCGATTGGCGCAATCCGAGTATTTCAAAGGATGTGGATCTTGGCGTGACTTATGAATCAGTCACCAAGGGGAAACTTGCCAACTGGGAAGCTGTTTCAACGCAGACCTTCGAGAGCGGTGCGACCAAGGTACGTTTCACGATAGAGAACCTCCTGTTTGCAAACGCTGGCTCGAAGTCTGGTTATGCCTACATCGAAAAGAAATATGCCAGCTTGACTGTCTCCGCCGTTCCGGAACCTGAGTCCTATGCCATGCTGCTTGCCGGTCTCGGGATCATTGGTGTCGTTGCGCGCCGCAGAAAAATGGCCGCCTGATGCCATGTTTCTTATTAAGCGCTCGATCATTGCGGGTGCCGTGAACTCTGGTTCCGGCATTTCGCAGCTGGCGTGGGTTTAGGCTAGTTCTGCCCAAATTCTACGGGGCAATGGTGCTGATCCTTTCGGACTACGAAAACGTGTCAGACGTCCTTATTGCTGTCATCTTTCGACGGCAAAATAGCGTCGCTATAGAGCACACTGGCGTCTTCTGCGTATAGCAAGCAAAGGGTCGTTCGGGTGAATTTTCCTGGCGATATTTGCTCTTTGCATGAAATTTTGATGAATCTTTTGTTTAAGCGTGTTGGTCGTTTTGGCACGTGTAGCGGGCATGACAAATTCAAGGGAATTGTATGAAGACACGAAAAATTGTGGCGGTTGCGGCTTTGCTCATTGCTGCTGGCGGTGCCCAGGCTTCGGCTCTGGTGACTAACGGTAGTTTCGAAAACCCTGGTGTGTCTTCCTGGGGAAATCAGTCGTCGATACTGGGTTGGACAGGCGGTGCCTACGGAATCGAGATTCAGCCAAACGGCACCGTGAGCGGCGTCAGCGCTTTCGATGGAAATCAGTACGTGGAGCTGGATACGACGGCCAATAGCAGCATGTGGCAGGATCTCAGCACGACGGCAAGCAACACCTATACGCTAAGCTTCGCCTACATGCCACGACCCGATAATGCGGGCGGTTCGCTCAGCAACCAGATCGAAGTGTTTTGGGGGGGCAGCAAGCTCGGCACATTTACAGGCAAAAGCAAGCTGGGGCCATGGCTTGAGGTCGAGTTCGCCAATCTCTCGGCTTTTGCCGGCCCAAGTACGCGTCTGGAATTTCGCGCTGCAGGGATATCCGACAGCTACGGTGGTTTCATCGATGGCGTTGTCGTAACCGCTGTTCCGGAGCCGGAATCCTATGCCTTGTTGCTTGCCGGCCTTGGCTTGATCGGCGTCGTTGCCCGCCGTCACAGCAAACCGACGGCTCGCTCAACGACAGCGAACGTCTAGCGCGCGCAAACCAGTGGCGCTTGAGCTTGCCTGCCTGGTGCAGTCAGCTCTGCCAGGCCTGAAAAAGGGCAGGGAGCTTTCTGTTGAGGAGGCTCGGGGGAGCCAGATTGAGCAGGCCGATATGCCGAAGTATGTTCTGGCGCTCGATATCAATCGGCGCGAACTGGATACCGATCAGGTTCATCCGGTTATGGGCGATTACCCCGTTGACCTTGAACAAGGCGTCGTCATTCAACTGCAGTATTTCAAGCGTGCAGTGTTCTCGCGGGGCGAACTCAAAATGGAACAACTTCGCTTCAAACAAGGCACCGAACAGCGAGATGTCGATCAGCTTGCCACGGTAAGCCGAGGCAGTCATACGGATCTCGGCTTTCGAGTGAAACGGAAACCGAGGGTGGCGGCGGCGCTCATTTGAGAACATGCGATAGCGTCCTGATGTTTGAATGCCTCCGACTCTATCGGTTTATTGTTGCAATTGTTTGTCAGCCGGGTGATCCCTTCAGTTCGATTTATTGGGTCTGCACAGGGTAAGGCTATCGTCTGGCCCCGGTATCGCGGTTGGAAACCAGCAGCCGGAAATATCCGCTCGCGTTTTCTGGAAGGGAAAACCGGAGCTGATTGCGCCCGCGATGGATTGGCTGTTGCGCTGCAGTCGGGGTGAATGGGCCAATGGCGGATCGGGATCGCTCTAGTCGAAGTTGCCCTTCGCGCGGGGAAAAAATAGTCAATTCAAACTGACCGGGATGAACTTCCCGTAGTTTCGGGGCAAAGGGCCGGGCCAGAGGCTCTCCGATGAAAACACCTTCTCCCGGCCAGGCGACGCTCTTCCAGTATGCTTCGATGGCCGTGGCCCCACTTGCGTAGTGAAACATGGCCATCGCGGGAAAAGGGAATTTCTGCGGGTGATTACACGGTTCCATGACAGTTCCATAGCTGGCCGTCGCCCCGGCTTCGAGCCAGCGCAGGCTGCTCATCTGGCTTGAATCGGTCAGTTGACCGCCGAAGGAGGTGAGGTGGTCGGCCAGCGCTCCTGGCAGGAAACCCAGGGTCTTGAGCTGCGGAACTTGTGGCAGGCCCGTGAAATAGAAGAGGACATCGTCCCGGTTTTCGATGGCACCGGTCTCAAGAATCTCGATCGGGAATACGCCTTTCAGCTCCTTGGCGGTCAGATCAAAATAGGCCGCACGAACGCTACGCGTCTTGTCCGGCGTGCTGAGAAGGTAGGCTCGCCCAACCGGAAACTGCTGGTCCGAGGCAATCCCACGGTCGATCAATGCCTTCACCTGCTCGAAGGTGCTACCGGCCAGCATCATTGCCGGACGCATCTGGTGGTCGCTGGCCGGGTACAGGCTGGGTGAGTTGAAATAGGGGCTGGCTTTGGTCGGCCCGCACTTTGGCGAGCAGTAATCATCGCTGAAGCCAAAGGCCAGCGCTGAGGTTATCGACATGCAACCTACACGGTAAGGGGCGCTCCAGGCGAGTGTCAAGGCAAAGTAGAAATGTCCGCTGATTGGGCAAGATAGAAATGTCCGGTGAGCTGTTTTGGGTTTGATTCAAAGGCCGGCCAATTGGCCGGCCTTTGAATCGGGCTTGAAGGGTCGGTGCCAGGGGTGATCGGCGG
>JBBQAT010000225.1:0-5345 GCA_038316625.1 Burkholderiales bacterium | reverse complement strand
ACTTTGTTACAGATATTGTCGGTCACGCTGTTCGAGAAGATGCCCTTGCAGCAAGCGTTTCCGGGCAACGACTACGAAACCCTCGAGGGGGTGCCTTGCAACCAACTGAATCTATTCGATTATTAACCGGACAGCAGTGATACTGCATACTAATTTACCGAAAAAAGAGAGTACGACCTATGTTGAAGTTCACCTGTTGCGATGAGATTCGGCAGTTCTTCTTGACAGACCGGGCGCAGGTTCTGCGCGGCATCACGCGGGGCTATGAGCGAGAATGCTTGCGCGTGGACGCTAACGGCCGTCTGGCCCAGACCCCTCACCCACTAACGCTGGGCTCCAAGCTCACCCATCCCTGGATTACCACTGACTACGCGGAAGCTCTGCTGGAGTTCATTACCCCACCGTCACAAGATCCGGCGTTCCCGCTGGATTTCCTGCGCGACATTCACCGCTTTACAGCCCGGCAATTGCGGGAAGAATCCATGTGGGCGGGCTCCATGCCCTGCGTTGTCGGTGACGACAAAAGCATCGCCATTGCCGACTACGGCACGTCCAACTCCGCCAGGATGAAGGCGGTTTATCGCGAAGGTCTGGGCCTCCGTTACGGTCGCCACATGCAAACGATTGCCGGCGCCCACTACAACTGGTCCTTGCCTGACGAATTCTGGACAATCCTGAAAGAGTGCTGCTCGGTAGCCGGCAGCATGCAGGACTTTGTCAGTGCGCGTTATTTCGGATTGATTCGCAATTTTCTGCGCTTTGGCTGGTTGATTCCCTACCTGTTCGGTGCCTCGCCCGCGATTTGTCAGAGCTTCTTGCAAGGCCGCCGCTCAGACCTCCAGGAACTCGTGCCAGGCACCCTGTACCGCCCTTACGCGACCTGCTTGCGCATGAGCGATCTGGGTTATCAGAACCGGGCACAGGATCAACTGCACGTCAGTTTCAATTCCTTGGCCGAATATACCCGGGCACTGGAGACGGCGATTCGCACGCCTGACCCGTTCTACGAAGAATTGGGTGTGCGTGAAGGCGATCACTGGAAGCAACTCAACGCGAACCTGCTGCAAATCGAGAACGAATTTTATGCCGGCATTCGGCCCAAGCGCATCGGCAAGGAAGGCGAGCGCCCGGCGCTGGCCTTGGCCAAATACGGGGTTGAATACATAGAGATGCGCCTGTTTGACCTGAACCCGTTCGTGGACATCGGGATTGTCCCCGAGCAAAATACCTTTGCCGACATTCTGTTGCTGATGTGCCTTTTCCGTCAAAGTCCGCCCATTACGGCCCGCGAGCAGGGTGAGAATGAGGAAAACAAGGCTCGTATCGTCAGCCGTGGCCGACAGCCAGACCTGAATCTGCTGGTGCACAACCGCGAACAACCGTTCCGACCCATTGCCCACGCCCTGTTTGACGACATGCAGCCGTTTGCCCAGATGCTGGATGTGGCCTACGGCGGCGACAACTACGCCAGGACGCTGGCCAGCCTGCGCACGCGAATTGACCACCCGGAAACCACGCCGTCGGCCCAGGTGCTGGCGGCTGCGACAGAACACAATGGTTTCTTCAAATTCGCCATGAAGCAGTCCCGGCAACACCACGACAGCTTGCTGACCCAGCCACTGGCTGCGGCCACCTTGGCTAAGTTCGAGGAAAGCGCTCAAGCCTCCCTGATCGAGCAGCAGCGACTGGAATCGCTGCCGCAGGCGCGGTTTGAGGACTATTTGGCGGGCTATTACGCCTGAGATTCGCGCTCCTGGAAAGTCCGCTGCGTGGTTACGATAAGGGCTCTTCGCTGTGACTTAGTTCACTGACACGCCAAACGGCTCAAGGTAGATTGGTGCTTTCTCGGAGCCTGCCATGCAAGACATAATCGAAGGAAACGATGTTCCGTTGTGGCACCTGTTCAGTATCGCCGTGCAAGCTTCGGCCATGCTGATACTTGTTACGCTGATGCCGAAGCTTACAAACCACGATGAATCGTTCTGATCTCATTGCAACCCTTGCCGCCAGATTTCCTGCGCTGATGGCAAAGGATGCGGAGATTGCAGTCAAAGAACTGCTCGATGGCATTGGTCACTGCCTCGCACGAGGAGATCGAATCGAGATTCGCGGTTTTGGCAGCTTTAGTTCAAATGATCGTCCGGCACGCACTAGCCGCAATCCGAAAACGGGCGAAACTGTACTCGTTGCACCCAAACGCGTCCCCTATTTCAAGCCAGGCAAAGAAATGCGCGAGCGAATCGATCAGTCGATGCGATCGGAGCAAGTCAAGCGGGCGGCTTGATCCTCAGAGCTCAATCTGTCTTTTCACCATCTCAGAGTCATATGTTTCGAAACACTCACTGGTCAAAGGTGACTCGTGTCTGCGCTAAAATGCCTTCATTGCTCCAGTAAATTCAGACTTAAGCAAGCAAACCGGGGCTCTCGGCAAACCCGCAAGAAAGTCGATTCGCATGAAGAATACGAGCCATACCCACGAGAAAATGGCCAAGCGACGCATCGATAACCTGTTGCGCGGGGTGGTGATGAATTCCTCGTCGTTGTGCCACTGATCGGGAAGCCGGCTCTTATGGAATTAGCCGAACGATTGAGACAGCGTGCGGCCGATACACGCCTGTCTGATGGCGACGGACGGTTGATTTCTCCGTCGCTCAGCATTGGAATTGCGGAAATGGAGGATGACGAACCCCTCGATGCCTGGATCAAACGCGCAGACAAAGCACTCTATTTCGCTAAAGCAGGTGGGCGTAACCGTTGTGCGTTCGCTCCTCCCGCTGATTTGAGCACCTCGTCGCCAGATGCAACCGATGGACTGACGTTGGTTCCAGAGCTTGAGTAGTGGGCTCGAATCGTTCTTTGAAAAGGCGAAAAAGAAGGCGGATCAGGTATTTACAGCGGACCAATCACGAGTCCACATAAGGACGATGTGGTAGGGGTGAGCCCGGTGGGCGCGGTTGTCGTTGGAGTGAAAAGCGTATTTCTTGCTTGAGCGTTTTATCGCCGGTCTGTCGCAGCGAGCTTCTGCGCCAGTTCAACCGCTGTTCTAACGCCCATCTTGTCAAACAGGCTGGCGCGATGTACTTCAACGGTGCGCATGGTGATCTGAAGTTCGTCAGCAATGATCTTGTTCATTTTGCCGGCGAGAACCCGTTCCATGACCTGCTGCTCACGCGCGGTGAGCTGGGCGAGTCTTGAATTGATCGAGTCGGCCGACTGGCTGGCGGCGCGCCGGATTTCGTCGAGCTTGAGTGCTTCGACCACGCGATCAACGAGATGATTATCGTTGCACGGCTTTTCAACGAAGTCGAAAGCTCCGTTTTTAAGGGTCGAAACCGCCATTGGTACATCGCCGTGCCCGGTCAGGAAGATGACCGGTATACGGCAACCTTGTTCGAGCAAGCGCTCGAACAGCTCGGTTCCGCTCATGTTTTCCATGCGGATATCAAGCAGGATGCAACCGGCCATCGTGGGCGTCCAGGCCTCAAGAAATGCTTCGGCCGAGGGGTACGTGAAGCTGGGAATGCCGCGTGACTGCAACAGCCAGCTCAGTGAGTCACGGATGGCTTCGTCATCATCGACAATGTAGGCGTATTGGGTCATGGCGAGATGAGCGGAAGGGTGAGGACGAAGATACTGCCGCCTTGCGGGTTGTCCTCAACCCACAGACGACCGTGATGAAATTCGATGATCGAGCGACAGATGTTCAACCCCATACCCATCCCTTCGGTCTTGGTCGAGAAAAACGGCGTAAAAAGCTTTTCTTTGATCTCGGGAGATATGCCAGAACCGAAATCAGTAACACGGATTTCCATCTGGTCACTATTTTGACTCAGTTCTATTGTCAGGAACCGTCTTTCCGGTTTGACGTTGCTCATGGCCTCGATCCCGTTACGCATGAGGTTGAGTAGTACCTGTTCGAGCATGGCCCGGTCAGCCATCAGTTCAGGATGCATGCCTTGAATCTTGCGCACGATGCGTATATTGAGGAGTTTGGCAGCGGCTTCGGTAAAACTTACACTGTAGTCAATGACCTCGGTCAGGTCGCAGAGTGCTAATTTAGGTTCACTCTTGCGAACAAAATTATGGACGCGCCCGATGATGCGTCCGGCTCGCTGGGCCTGAACTCCAAGCTTTTCGAGCGCATTCTTGATTTCACCGGCAGTGAACTGACCTGATTCGAGTTTGTTAATGCACCCCGTGTTATAGCTGGTGATGGCGGCGAGCGGTTGATTCAGCTCGTGCGCTAGGGTGGAGGCCATTTCACCCATGGTGATTATGCGTGAAGTGAATTGCAGTTTTTCCTGCTGCTGACGTGCAAGTTCTTCGATGTGTTTACGTGCCGTAACATCAACGATCGAGGCCATCCATCCGGTGTGCTGACCGTCTGCGTCAATCAGTGGCGCTATGTGAATAAGCGCATCAAATTGGCTTCCGTCCTTGCGGACGAAACGAAATTCAACCCCTTCGCGTGGCGCTCTTCCTTCCGTAACCGCTTCATTGAACGCCTTGGCTCTGTCCGTTTCTTCCGGAGCCAAGTAGTTGATGGGCGGCCGGGCGCTCAGGAGTTCTTCAGCGCTGAAACCGATCATTCGACAAAATGCTGGATTGGCGTAGGTGACGAGGCCTTCAAGGTTGCGTGCGTGCATGCCAACGGTCAGCGAGTCTTCCATCGCTTTGCGGAAGGCGTGTTCGGAACGCAGGGCCTGTTCGGCGGAAATACGGCGATGAATATGACCGCGCATAACCCACAAGCTAAATAGAACGGCGGCCGCAAGCGAGATGATCAATGCAGATATCATCGACTGCACAAAACTTATGCTGGAACGATACGACTCAACCTGAAGCCCCATACCAAAACCAGGTGGATCGAACGGGACGACATAACTGATGGTTGTTCCCGAGTCGCTGGTTTTTGACTTGCTCGCCAAGGATTTGCCATTGCCGTCAAGAATGCGCACTTGATACTTCTCGGCGAACCACCAGGGGATCATGTGCTTCAACAGCGAGTTGAGCGAATAAACGCTAACCACGACACCTCGGTAGTCTCCATTCTCGAATATGGGGGAATACACTTCGAATTGGTTGCCATCCAAGGTGCGATACGCGTCGGTATAAACGGTCTTCCCCAATTTGCTGGCCATTTCAATTGACCGCGACTGAATTTCATCACCCAATTCGTTAAACCCCAGGCGAGGGAGTTTCTGGGTGGGTAGCAAGGAGATCGCCTGTGCAGATGCATCAAGCCAAATCACCTGTTGGATATCCGGATTGTTATTCAGGAGATGTTGACTACGTATCTCAAAGAGCGCGTGTCTGTTGCTCCCCTTCGCCAGATCATTGGCCAA
>JBBQAT010000224.1:0-5359 GCA_038316625.1 Burkholderiales bacterium | reverse complement strand
GCTTTCGGTGACGACGATACGCCCTTCCGGGATTCGCGGCAGCAGGTCCAGCGTGGTTTGCAGGCTGACGTCGAAGGTGCGCAGGTTGCGATTGTTGATGCCGATGAGCGGCGTATCGAGTTGCAGGGCGAGGTCAAGCTCTTCGCCGTTATGGACTTCGACGAGTACACTCAGACCCAGGCTTTGAGCGATTGACTCGAAATCCCGCAGAGCGGGCAGATCAAGGGCGGCGGCGATGAGCAGGATGGCGTCGGCGCCCATGGCGCGGGCTTCATAGACCTGATAGGCATCGACCAGAAAATCCTTGCGCAGAACCGGCAATTGGCAGGCGGCGCGAGCGGCTTGCAGATACTCGGGTGCGCCCTGAAAGAACGGGCGGTCGGTCAGTACGGACAGGCAGGCCGCGCCGTGCTGCTCGTAACTCGCCGCGATCTCGGCCGGTCGGAAATCGGCACGGATAACGCCCTTGGACGGGCTGGCCTTCTTGATCTCGGCGATTACAGCGGCTTTACCCTCGGCGATTTTTCTGCGAATGGCGCCGACGAAATCGCGCGGCGCTGGCTGCGCCTCGGCTTCGGCGCGGACTTCGGTGAACGGCTTGACGGTGGATGCGGCGGCAACTTCCTCGCGCTTGACGGCGAGGATCTTGTTCAGGATGTCGCTCATGGTTTTCCGGTAATGGCGTTGTTCGGTGGGGGAAGCTCTTCTTGCGTATCGTCCAGGAGTTCGCCAACGTCCAGATTCAGTGAGAGCGAGGCGAGTTCAAGCGTCGTACCCACATCGTAAAGCACCCAGTGGTTTTCGGGATTTCGGCGGAAGAGTTCGATGCGCTGTGCTGCCACATCGACCAAAACGTACTCTTGCAGGCTCTCCAGTTTGCGATACGCGGCAAACTTGGCCCCTCGGTCAAAAGCGGCCGTGGTATCGGAAAGGACTTCGACGACCAGCACGGGATGGCTGATGTACTCCGGAGTGAGCCGGTCGCGGGGATCACAACTTACGACGACGTCGGGGTAGAAGAAGCAGTTGGCCGCTTCGACACGCGTTTTGACCGATTCGATGAAGACCCGGCACGGGCTGCCTTTCAGTTCACGACGCAGAATGTTATAGAGATTTCCAGTCGCCACGTTGTGCGACTGGCGCACACCGACCATGGCGAACACGTCGCCGGCGATGTATTCGTTGCGCTCGGGCTGAGCTTCTTCCCAAGCGAGATAGGCGGCGGCGTCAAAGCCGCTTTCGATTTTCGGCAAAGCCATATTGAGACTCCTTTGCGTGGTGTGAAACCACACACCTGCTTTCTCTTCCCCTTTAAGAGGGAGGTTGGGAGGGGGAAATCCGATAATTTACCCCATCCCCACCCTAGCCCTCCCCTTGAAGGGGGGGAATGACGGAACTGACCGCTGTTCTCTCGGCAATTATGCCGAAAACCGCTGGCTTAACGCTGCCAATTCGTCCACTTTGGCTCGTGCGGCCCCCGAGGCGATTGTTTCAAAGGCGGCAAGCACGCCGTCGACCAGCGTTTTGGCCTGACCGCTGACGTAGATGGTTGCCCCGGCATTGAGGGCGACGATGTCGCGCGCAGCGCCGTTCTTGTTGTCGAGCGCAGCCAGCAGCACGTCTTTGGATTCTTCAACGTTGGCGACGCGCAACACCTTGGGGTCATGCACGGCCAGGTTGAACTGCTCGGGGTGGACGGCGTATTCCTCAATGCGCCCGTCTTTCAGCTCGCCAACCAGTGTGTCGCCGGAAATCGAGATTTCGTCGAGGCCTTCACGGCCGAAAACGGTGAGCGCCCGCAGACTGCCCAGGCGTTGCAGGACGCGCACCTGGATGCCAACGAGATCTGGATGAAAGACGCCTAGCAACTGGTTGGCGGCGTTGGCAGGATTAGTCAGCGGGCCGAGGATGTTGAAAATGGTGCGCACGCCGAGTTCGCGACGAACCGGCCCGGCGTGCTTCATCGCGCTGTGGTGATTGGGCGCGAACATGAAGCCGATACCGACTTCGTCGATACACTGCCCGACCTGTTCCGGGGTGAGGTTAATATTCACGCCGAGAGCCTCAAGCACATCGGCACTGCCCGACTGCGACGACACCGAACGGCCACCGTGCTTGGCAATGCGTGCCCCGGCCGCAGCGGCGACGAACATGGCCGCCGTCGAAATATTGAAGGTGTGCGCACCGTCGCCACCGGTGCCGCAGGTATCGACCAGATGCGTCGCGTCCTTGACGATGACCTTGGTCGACAGTTCGCGCATGACCTGTGCCGCCGCCGCGATCTCTCCGATGCTTTCCTTCTTGACACGCAGGCCAGTAATGATGGCAGCGATCATTGTTGGCGAGACTTCGCCGCTCATGATCTGGCGCATCAGCGAGATCATTTCGTCGTGGAAGATTTCGCGGTGTTCGATGACCCGCGTCAAGGCGTCCTGTGGCTTGAATTCATGGCTCATCGGGCGTGCTCCTCAAGGAAGTTTTTCAGCATGTCGTGGCCGCGTTCGGTAAGAATCGACTCCGGGTGGAACTGCACACCTTCGACGGCCAGCGTCTTGTGGCGCACGCCCATGATCTCGCCATCGTCCGTCCAGGCGGTGATCTCCAGACAATCGGGCAGCGTTTCGCGTTCAATCGCCAGCGAGTGATAACGGGTGCAGGTAATCGGGTTGGACAATCCGAGGAAGACACCTTTATCGGTGTGATGCACCGGGGAAACCTTGCCGTGCATCAGCTTCTTGGCGTGAATCACACGCCCGCCAAACGCCTCGCCGATGGACTGGTGGCCCAGACAAACGCCGAGCAGTGGAATCTTGCCTGAGAACTCGCGTATCGCCGCGAGCGAGACTCCCGCCTGAGACGGCGCACAGGGGCCGGGAGAAATCACCAGATACGCGGGGTTGAGCCGGGCAATCTCGGCCAGCGAAATGGCGTCGTTGCGGAACACTTTAACGTCCTGCCCGAGTTCGCCGAAGTACTGGACGATGTTGTAGGTGAAGGAATCGTAATTGTCGATCATCAGCAGCATTTTTAAACCTTTCACCACCAAGTCACCAAGAACACAAAGTTACACCAAGAAAATCAAAGAACGATTCGCTTGATGCCATCCTTGATGAGCGGTGTGTTGAAATTTATCAATAGCCCGAGTCGGTTTCCCGAGAGCCGCAAATACGTAATCAATTGCGCCGAATGAATGGGAAGTAGTTGTTCGACGGCCTTCAACTCCACAACCAATTGATTTTCAATCAGGAGATCAATCCGGTAAGCACCGTCGACCGTAATGCCCTCATAACAGATCGGCAATAACAGTTGTGAAGAGCAGGAAACACCTCGTTTTTCGATTTCTATTTCAAGACATGCTTGATAAGCCGACTCCAGCAACCTTGGGCCCAGAACCTTATGAACCTTGAATGCAGCATCGACGACAAGCTTGGCCAAGCTATCCAGTTCTTGTGGAACTTCTTGGTGCATCTTTGTGTCCTTGGTGTCTTGGTGGTTCGCCTTTGATCAATCCAGCCGCGTATCCAGCCCCTGTTCAGCCAGTTCTGCCGCACGCAGTACGGCGCGCGCCTTGTTTTCGGTTTCCTGCCATTCGGACGACGGGTCGGAATCGGCGACGATGCCGGCACCGGCCTGGACGAGCAGTTTGCCGTCCTTGACGACGGCGGTGCGGATGGCGATGGCCAGATCCATGTCGCCGTGGAAACCGAGATAGCCGACGGCACCGGCGTAGATGCCGCGCTTGATCGGCTCCAGTTCGTCAATGATTTCCATCGCCCGCACCTTGGGCGCGCCGGAAACGGTGCCGGCGGGGAAGGTGGCTTTCAGCACGTCGAGGGCATTGAGGCCCGGCTGTAGTTTGCCTTCGACGTTGGAGACGATGTGCATTACGTGCGAGTAACGCTCGATCGTCATGTTTTCGGTGAGTTTTACGGTGCCGACTTTGGCAACCCGCCCGGCATCGTTGCGGCCGAGGTCAAGCAACTGGACGTGTTCGGCGCGCTCCTTCTCGTCGGCCAGCAATTCGGCGGCCAGCGCTTGATCCTCTTCGAAGGTGGAGCCGCGCTTGCGGGTGCCGGCAATCGGCCGCACGGTAACGGTATCGCCTTCGAGCCGCACGAGAATTTCCGGCGAGGCGCCGACGACGTAGAAATCCTCGAAATTGAAGTAGAACATGTACGGCGAGGGATTGAGCGAACGCAACGAACGGTAAAGCGCCAGCGGGCTGGCGGTAAACGGCTTGCTCATGCGCTGCGAGAGGACGACCTGCATGACGTCGCCCTCGGTGATGTAGTGCTTGGCCTTGACCACGGCCTGCTTGAAGTGCGCTTCGCCGAAAAGGGAAACGGCAGGCTGCGATGGCTTCGGCGTTTCGACCGGGATACAGGCTGGCTCCCGCAGTTTGGACAACAACTCCTTCAGCCGGGCCTGTGCTTTCTGGTAGGCGCCGGGAACGCCGGGCTCGGCGTAGACGACCAGCGTGAGTTTGCCGGAGAGGTTATCGACGACGGCGATTTCTTCGGAAAGTAGCAGCACGATGTCCGGCGTGCCGAGTTCGTCGGTCTTGGCCGTCCGCGTCAATTTCGTTTCGACGTAGCGCACGGTGTCGTAACCGAAGCAGCCGACGAGGCCACCGCAGAAACGCGGCAAGCCGGTCGACGGTGCAGCGCGAAAGCGTTTCATGAACTTGCCGATGAATTCGAGCGGGTTGGTATCGTCTTCGCGCTCGGCGATGCGGTTGCCGGTGAGTACCAGAACTTGGTGCGCGTTGACGACAATGCGCGTCGGGCTGGCGAGGCCGATGATCGAGTAGCGGCCGAAACGCTCGCCGCCTTGCACCGATTCAAGCAGATAGGTGTAAGGGCCGTTGGCCAGTTTGAGGTAGATCGAGAGCGGGGTGTCGAGATCGGCAAAGGTCTCGAGGGTGACGGGGATGCGGTTATAGCCTTCAGCGGCCAGCCGGTTGAATACGGATTCAGTCATGACAAACTCCACAAGCAATTACTGCAACATGAGACACGGCACCGCAAGGTGTGCCGAGACGAGACAGGAGGCTACTGGCAGGGACGCCAGGGCCACGCCTCCGCCCAGAATGCGGGCTCACGATGCAGATTGTGGTGAAGTGGTTTCATGGGTGCTATTTGCGGTACCTGATGTGTTCTACGGCGGACTCAACGGTTGGGACTATAGCATCGCAATCAAGCTCCTGTACATCCCGCCCTTCGTTGTAGCCGTAAGGCAGCAGAAAAACATGACAACCGGCAGCACGACCGGCGAGGAAATCGTTGACCGAATCGCCAATGAACAGCGCGTCGGCGGGCGAAACGCCCAGGCGGCCGCACACCCAGATCAGCGCCATCGG
>JBBQAT010000223.1:0-5423 GCA_038316625.1 Burkholderiales bacterium | reverse complement strand
ACACCGGAGCCGATATACACCGGCCCGATGATTGTCGAACCCTCCCAGCTGATCGATGTATTGGGGCCAACCCAGACGCCGGGGCGAACCTCCTTGCCGGGCATCGACATCTCGGCCACCTCCCCGCTCAGCACGCGCTGCAACACCGACCAATAGTCCGTCACCCGGCCAATATCGATCCAGTTGAAAAAGCGGCTCTGCGCGTAGAACGGCAAACCCTGCGCCACCAACAGCGGGAAGAGTTCACTTCCGATGTCGAAGGTAACACCCGACGGCACCAGGTTCAGCACCTCCGGCTCGAAAATATAGATACCCGAGCTCGCGAGGCAGGATTTAGCTTCCGCCGGGCTCGGCTTTTCCTGAAAGGACAGCACGCGGCCCGCACCATCGGCCACCACGATCCCGTAGTTCTGCACCTGATCTTTGGGCACTTCAAGCGCCACCACACTGGCCAGCGCGCCTTTGCTCGCATGCTCGGACAGTGCCGCGCCGAGATCGAGATCGACAATCGAATCGCCGCAGATCACCAGCGTGGTTTCATCAAAGAACCCGCTGAAATCCTGAATCGCCTTCATTCCACCCGCCGATCCCTTGGGCCTCGGCAGAATATCCCCGTGGTCATACACGCCCTCAAAGGAGTAACCGATATTCACCCCCCAACGGCGGCCATCACCGAAATACTCCTCGATTTTCTTGTGGTGGAAAGCCACGTTGACCATGATCTCCGTGATGCCATAGCGCGCCAGATGCTCGATCAGATATTCCATCACCGGCTTGCCCAGAATCGGCACCATCGGTTTCGGCAAATCCTTCGTCAGCGGGCGCACCCGTGTTCCCTGGCCAGCGGCCAGGATCATTGCTTTAGCCATGTTAAATCTCGAAAAGTCACAGATGAAGTTAAAAAGTAGAGCGCCCTCAAAAGGCAACAAATACGGCCATCTTCAGGCGCTCATGCCTGCAAGCCAATTTTTACGCCATTCTTCAGGCTCTAAGCCTGTAGATCGCCAATTGACGGGCAGTCCAGGTCGATCATCTGTAAACCTCGCCGTCACTGTTCATATTCGATCCCCATCCGTTAAACAATGGATCGGTAGACGCCGAGGGTTTGCTCCGCTATTTTTTTCCAATCGAAACGGCCTGCAACCCAGGTACGAAGGGTCTCGCGCGAGTCCTTTGAAATCTCATGCCTGGAAAATTCCTGCATGAGGCTCGAAAGTGCGGCGACATCACCCAGGGGATAATACTGGTGGCTGGGAAGGCCCACTTCAAGATTGGCCGGAATGTCGCTCGCAATCACCGGCAAACCGTAGGACAAGGCTTCCAACAAGGCAATCGGGAGCCCTTCATGCGACGAGGGCAATACAAATAAGCCGGCATGGCCGTAGAGTTCCCGTAACACGCTTCCTGTTTGCAGGCCGGTACAAACCACATTCGGTGACGCTTTGGCTTTGGCCAGAACATCCAGTACGTAGGCATCGGGATGGTCGGACGCGCCAACAATCGCCAGCTTCCACCCCGGGATCGCCGCCCGGTTGAAGGCTTCGATCAAATCAAGGTGGCGCTTTTCCGGTACCAGCCGGCTGACGAGAACAACATATTTCCCGGACTCAAGACCGAAGGGGTTCAGAGCGTCCGAAGAGGCCGGAATCTCCGGCAACACGACGCCGTTCGGAACGAGGTGGCTTGAGCAACTGTGTGCCTGTTTGACAATCGTCGCGATAACCCGAGAGATCACGATGCGGGCGTTTGAATAGCGCATACCGAAGCGCTCGCCAAGACGAAGTGCAAATCTGGCAAAGCGCCCCCACTTCTGACGATCATAATCCGGGCCGTGGTGAGTTACCGTCACCCGCAAACCGAGCAGGCGCGCCAGCGGCGTCATCAAAGCCGGTCCGATGGCCTGGATGTGCAGCACATCAGGCCGGAAAACCAGGCCGGCATAAAGCACGCCGAGAAAAGTATGGACGATGGCTTCAAGCCCTTTCGATTTCGGCGTCCACAGCGGCACAAAATTCACACCGTTCCACTGCTTTCCGATTTCCGTGGGCTGATACGGTGCCCGGACAAGCACAGTCACCTCGCACCCCATCCCCACCAGCAGCGGGCACAGATGGCTGGCATGCGTTTCCACCCCGCCCTGAACGCCGGGGAAGCCGCGCAAGCCCAGCATGGTCACCCGAATTGGCCGTTTCATGCTCCATTGGGCGGCATGCGTTTCCACGCTGCCCTGAACGCCGGGGAAACCGCGCAAGCCAGGCATCGTCAACCGAATTGGCCATTTCATGATCAATTTGTCTCCAAACGTACATTCAAAATGTTGTGCGCC
This sequence comes from Burkholderiales bacterium, assembly GCA_038316625.1. Classification (GTDB taxonomy): domain Bacteria; phylum Pseudomonadota; class Gammaproteobacteria; order Burkholderiales; family Rhodocyclaceae; genus Propionivibrio. The sequence goes on along the minus strand of JBBQAT010000223.1, from coordinate 3,097 downwards.
AGATTCGAGCCGATCGCGACCGTTACCACTGGCGAATCGTCTGGAGGGCGTCTTCTGAACCAATCGGAAACCCTTTACAGCGATTCGAATTGGCCCCGACCTGCACAGGGACACATAGTGCCGAGCGACTGTGACCGCCTTATCATCGCCAACCCAAAAGCCATAGGCCAAACGGATCATGGCGTGAGAAATCGTGTGAGAAATCGTGTGGGAATTCGTGTGGGAATTCGCTCGAATACCTGATGGGTCGGGAGGAAATGCAGCGACGGAGACTACTTCGGAGTCATGGTCACGTTGGTGACGTGTGCCCCGCCGTGATTGGCGGCTTCAATACATTGCGCAGACGAGTCGAGGACATCCGTACGCACTGTCCGGAAGAAGGAAAGGCAAGGTGTACGCCCCGAAAGTCTGATTCCACAGTCGGCGAGGCAGCATTCAGGCCAGCGTTGCGATCTGCTGGTCGAGACAGCGCTGGAAACCGAGATGGACAATCACCTTGGCCACGGCAAGAGCGCGCCAGTCGAGAACCCGGCAGGGAACACCGGCAACGGCAAGAAGACGCTCAAGGGCATCCAGCGGAGATCCGCAAGGTGATCGATACAACCAATGCGATCGAGTCGGTGCACATACGCCTGCGCAAAATCACCAAGAATCGCGGTTCGTTCCCAAGCGATTAGGCGTTACTGAAATAATTCTATCTGGCGTTGCGGAACATCAGCCAGAAATGGACTATGCCGATTCGAGATTGGAAAGCCGCGCGGACTTGCTGTGCTATCCAGTTTGGCGAACGGATGAACACTCTTTAACCACAACCCCGTTTACACAAAATTCCGGACACCCTACCCCGCCCTGAACGCCGGGAAAACAGCGCAATCCCGGCATCGTCATCGTCAAGCGAATTGGCCGCTTCTTCACCGGCTCGCCTCCATGAATACGTCCAGTATCCTGCGCGCCAGTTTTGCCCAGTCGTACTCCGCTTCGAGCAATTCGCGTCCTCTCGCGCCCATACGCGCGGTCACCTTCGGATCATCGAGCAGGGAAACGATTTTCGCGGTCATCCCCGAAAAATCGTTTGGTGCCGCGAGATACCCGGTCTCACCATCGACGACCAAGCCACGATAAAAGAGAAAATCCCAGACAACTGACGGCAAGCGCATCGCCATCGCCTCCAGGCACGTACCCGGCAATCCTTCGTAGTAGGACGTCGAGGCATAGACTCGACTGCGGTTGTAGTAGCCAATCATTTCGGAGAACGGGACCTTGCCGGAGAGCAGGACATTGCGTGAATACGGAGCCAACGACTCGCGAACCCACGCATCGTCATCCCCATAGCCGACAATGGCAATTTGGATGTCGGGCCGCACGGCAATCAACTTGCGGCAGAGTTCGACCATTGGTCGGCTGCCCTTGCGGAACTCGATGCGCCCACAAAACAGGACATCGATGTCTTTGTTAACTGTCATATCCGGCGTAAACAACCGTGTATCGGCACCGTTCGGGATAACCGTCACCGGCCCCTTGAAGCCGTAGGCCAGAACCTCCTGGTGCCCCTGTTCCGTCAAGGTGATCACCTTGCTTGTCAGGCCAAAAATCCGCCGTTCCATCCACGATTTGATCGCCAAGGAAGTCGGGCTCCACTGGCTGTCGAAATGCCTGGTTTCATAAAAGCGGCCGGACATGCCGAGGTAGGTCGTATGCGCGGTCAAGACCACGGGAACATGTCGCGGCAGAAACAAGCCTGGAATAAGCGGCGGGAAATGCAGATTGACCCACTGGATCTTCCCTTCGCGGAAAAGCTTGTCGACCAACTCGCGCACCCGCATTCCCCAGACGAACAGGTTGAATCGCCCCCGGCCAGACGACACATGCATGATCTCCACGCCCGGATAGCTGCGTCCCTCGCGATCATCGTCGCCGGTGATCAGATAGATCGGCGGATGATCGGGAGGTAGATTGGAGAGGAACGAGTCGAGATAGCGGGCAATTCCGCCAACGCCGTAGAACTGGGGGTAAACGATTGCAATCATGACTAATCGCATTTTCCTGCGAAGTGGTTCAATCAAAAAAACACTGTCAATCAGGCGTACCCGAGCGATCGGGTGATTTTCCGACCGATTTCAATTCCCGAGAATTCGATGTATCTGAACGACAATCTCGCAACAACGATTGCCAGCGCAATACTGGCCACGAAATAGACAAAAAAGCCGACAGTCGTTTCCGGAGAAACAAACTGCTTGACTAGGACGAAACAAAACATATGAAGTAAATAAAGTGAATAGCTTGCCTCGCCCATGCGAACCATGAATCTGCTGGCCGCTGATTTGTAATGAAGCGCAACCATGAAAACACATGCTGCCAAGATATAGGCGCAGACAACCGACTCAGGGTTGAACATCACGAAACCCTTGTCCACAGCTTCCGGAACGGAGAACCAGATCCCCGACGAAACAGGCACCGTCAATACATTCAGTAAGGCAAATAGCGCGGCGGCGTACATCGCAGCCTGGGCTTTTTCGGCAAAGGCAAGCCTTAACAGATTCCCTGCAAAAAGAAATGAAAGGTGAAACAGAAGGAACTGAACAGGTATGCCAAGCTGAAAGTACTTGTTGAGCAAAATCGCCAGCGGCGTACTCAAATTAAGGCCCAAAGCAATCGCCGCAATGACAATTGGCTTATCGAGAAAATTGAACTGAAATAGTGCCGTACAGCACCCATAAAAGACAATCTCGATGAATAGCGTCCAGAAAACACCGCTCATTTCACTGAAGCCGAACAATTTGGGCACCATTGTTACGTTCGCAAGAAACTGTGCAAGCGAATAAGTCGTGCTGGAATGCTCTAGATACGGGGCGGAAACAAGGATAAGCACCAAAGCAAGCCAATAGGCTGGGTAAAGACGAAAAACACGTCTGATAAAGAACTTTTTTAGCGCCCCCCCCCGGCTTCAGGCTGTTAGGGACGTTATTTGTCAAGATAGTTGTCACGTTCATCACGCGGCCAGTTTTACTGTTTTATTCTCTTGTCGTACCGGATTGAGCCAGACGGTGGCCGGGCGTTCCCAGTTCCGAGTGGAGCCGCGCCAGCGCTCGGGCTTGGC
>JBBQAT010000222.1:0-5529 GCA_038316625.1 Burkholderiales bacterium | reverse complement strand
TCATATCGCTTTGAATCTCATCCGTCTGGCCCCAGTCCAGCGCAAGGGCGGGATCAAGGTCCGTCGCCTTATCGCCTCAACCTCCGATTCTTATCGCGCTCAGCTCCTCGGTCTTGTATAAGATTCATGCAATTGCCCTGCGCTAGGTCGGTCTAATTTGCCGCTTCTCAGATAGGTTTTCAGATAAACGGGAATCATTAGGGATGGCCCTCTGGTAAACGGAGCCAGATTGACGAGAAGCGGAAGCTTGTTTCGACCTATCCGCTTTAACCAAGCGTTTAGCGTCCCCACGACGCGGCTCTATAGGTGCACTTCGCGTTTGGCCCATCCAATCGAGCGCTAATCTTTTGGATCATTACCATGTTGCGTTCAAGTTTGAGTTGTATTGCCTTGGCGACGCGAGCATGATTAAAAAGCGTGAATATTTGGTAACAGTCTCACGAGTGATTTACGGATTTTTCATCACGGGCAGATTTCTTAAAGGGGAAATAGTCATGTTGAATGAATCGCCTATGGTGTCTCTTGGCTTCACCAAGCAAACGTTTCCAGCCGGAGTTCATATCTGCCAGGTTTTCAGTCATGACCAAGAGCGGCTTGAGTCCATCCTAAAGTTTTTACAAAGCGGACTTGCAGCTGGGGAACGAGCCGCATGCTTTACCGAGACCTTCGACGAGAATCAACTAGCCGGTTACCTTTCCGACACCGGCCTGTCGTACGACGGATGCAAAGCGTCCGGAGCCTTTTCTTGGGCAAGAACGAGTGAAGTTTATTTTCCGGATGGCTGCTTCGACCCGGATCGCATGCTGGGTGTCTTGAAGCAGTACCACGACGATTCGGTTGCCAATGGATTCCCCTCCGCCCGAGTTATCGGCGAGATGTCAGCCGACGTACAGCGGATTCCCGGAGGCTCCCGATTGATGGAATATGAGTCGCGCATCAGCCTGCTGTTGCGCGACCACCCGGTAACCTCCGTCTGCCAATACAATGCCAACACGTTTGATGGCGCGACGATCATGAAGGTTCTCAAGGTTCATCCGCTGATGGTTGTGCGCGGCACTGTCGTGCATAACCCCTTCTATGTTCCGCCCGAAGATTTCCTGGCGTCTTGCCAATAACGTTCACAGACTAGGCGATGGTTACAACGGCCGGAATGGATGCGCGAATTCTCGGGCAGCTTTTGCTCATGCAGAGTATGGTCGCCTCGCTTCCTGAGCAGGCGATCGAATCATTCGTCACGCAAGGATTGTCTGACATACCGGGTGTGAAAAGTGTCGGGCTGGATGCCCGGATGGTTTGCGAAGGAAGCGGCATCCAGCGGTTCAGGGTTGGCATGGGCGTCAATAGTTACGGTGAATTGACGTTCAGCGTGAGAGATCCTGAGCTGTTCGCACCCTATGTTGCCTACATCGAGAACTTCGCTTTCATGCTGGCTGTCATCATGGATGAGCGAAAGCAGCGGCAGATCATCGAACGTCAACGCACCGAGCTTGAACGGCAGGTTGCGGAGCGGACGCGCCAGCTCTCCGATGAGATCGAAGTCCGTCGAAGGGCCGAAGACGAGCTGCGCGACAGCGAGTCGTTCCTTCTTGGCCTGACTCGCGCAATTCCTGATTTGATCTGGCTGAAGAATCTGGATGGTGTCTACCTATCGTGCAACCATCGTTTTGAACGTTTCTTTGGCGCATTAGAGAAAGATATCGTCGGTAAGACAGACTACGATTTTGTCGACAAGGCGCTGGCTGACTCCTTTCGAAAGAACGACAAGACGGCCATGGCGTCCGCCGCGCCCAGTGTAAACGAGGAGTGGATCGTCTATGCTGACGATGGCCATCGTGAATTGCTGGAAACCACGAAACTGCAGATGTTCGATGCTCAGGGACATCTGCTCGGGATCCTTGGAATCGGCCACAACATCACCGAGCGCAACGAACACGAGAATCAGCTTAAGCATATCGCCCATTACGACGTGCTGACGGACTTGCCCAACCGTACCCTTCTCGCCGATCGCTTGCATCAGTCGATGGCACAAGCCGAGCGTCGCCAGCAAATGCTGGCGGTAGTCTATCTTGACCTGGATAGTTTCAAGGCCGTCAATGATCACTACGGGCACGACACCGGCGACAAGTTGCTGGTCGCGCTGGCCAGCCGCATGGCAGAAACCCTGCGCGATGGCGACACGTTTGCTCGTCTCGGCGGCGACGAGTTTGTTGCCGTATTCCTCGACCTGAAGGGCGTTGGCGATTGTATGCCGATGCTGACGCGTCTGCTGGCGGCAGCGGTTGAGCCTACAACTGTCGACGGTCTGTTGTTCCAGGTTTCGGCTAGCCTCGGCGTCACGTTTTACCCCCAGGCTGACGCGGTTGATGCCGACCAACTATTGCGTCAGGCCGATCAAGCGATGTATCAGGCCAAGGTGGCGGGCAAGAACCGTTACCACATCTTTGACGCGGTGCAGGACCGGAGCGCCCGCAGTCATCACGAAGACCTGGAACACATTCGCCGGGCCTTGAACGAGCACGAATTCGTTCTTCATTATCAGCCCAAGGTGAATATGCGCACGGGGACGGTGATTGGCGCTGAAGCCCTGATCCGGTGGCAGCACCCGGAAAGAGGCATGCTGCCACCGGCTGCATTCCTGCCAACCATTGAGGATCACCCGTTGGCCATTGCGGTTGGCGAGTGGGTAATCAATGCCGCGTTGAGCCAGGTGGAAGTCTGGCGCGCGGATGGTCTGCAGATCCCGGTGAGTGTGAATGTCGGTGCGCGCCAGTTGCAGCAGGCAGATTTTGTTGACCGTCTGCGTGAAATTCTAGCGGCGCATCCGACCGTTCAGCCCGGCGATCTGGAGATGGAAGTGCTGGAAACCAGCGCACTCGAAGACGTCGCACGCGCATCCGACGTGATTGAGGCATGCCGGGAGCTCGGTGTGCTTTTTTCACTCGATGATTTTGGTACGGGTTATTCCTCATTGACGTACCTGAAACGACTCTCGGTCAACCAGCTCAAGATTGACCAGAGTTTTGTCCGCAATATGCTAGACGATCCAGGCGACCTCGCGATCCTCAGCGGTGTGCTTGGTTTAGCGACGGCTTTCCGGCGACAGGTGATCGCCGAAGGTGTGGAGACCGTGGCACACGGAACGATGCTTCTGGAGCTTGGCTGCGAACTGGCGCAAGGCTACGGCATTGCCCGTCCGATGCCGGGCGATGCTTTTCCCGCTTGGGCGCTCGCTTGGCAACCCGATCCGGCATGGCCCCGTGTGATGGCCATCAATCGCGATAATCTGTCGTTGCTTTTTGCCAGCGTCGAGCATCGCGCCTGGATTATCGCCATGGAAAACCACCTTCGGGATGAAGCTAGCATTCGCCCACGATTGGACTTTCATCAATGCCGTTTCAGCGCATGGCTGGATAATGAGGGCCTGGTTCGCCATGGTCGCCAAACCGGATTTCAAGCCATCGAACGGACTCACCAACAGGTGCATGCGCTCGCGATAGAGCTCTGCGAATTGCGGAGTCATGGACGTCAATCCGTGGTGTTGGCAAGACTGAATGAACTTCATGTTCTGCGAGATGACTTGCAAACACAGTTACATAAGCTGGCTCTCGCCAGTGTCAAGTAGGCAGACGCGGTTGCGCCCATCATGCTTAGCCTGATGGTACAGACGGTCATGCCGGCTACTCGACCGACAGGTTTACGATCATTAAGCGGCCATATAGCCCTTCTGGGTCGATAGCTGTCAAAAGATCGAGAATCACTGGTCATGCCTGACCAGAACACGTGGTCAACTAGTAGTCAGTCATGTTGAAACAGATAGACACAAAGCTTCGTCATTACGGGCTCGACCCGGAATCCAGTAGTGCACCGCTGGATTCCGGGTCGAGCCCGGAATGACGGTTTATTCACGCGTTTCAGCATGACTGCCTACTAGGCACGATTCCACACCCGATCAGCCCGATCAGCCCGAACAACCGAAGACCGCTTGAATAGACGACCTTGGAGCAACAATGCTTCAAGGTCCGCATGAACACTGCCTTGCGCGCCATCCACACCAACCCACGCTGGCCGAAGCCAACAAATACGCCTCCAGCGATCAGGAGCGCGCCCACCAGTCGGGGAGGCTGCTGGCCGGTGTAAAGAAGCTCCGGCACTCGAAACGGGGGTGGAACTTCATTGAATCCCAAGATGTCGATAAACCATGAACACACGCCGCCGTTTCCTCGCCCTGCTCGCCGCTGCCGCTTTCGCCCCGCTGACCGTCCAAGCCCAAGCCGCCTTCGACCACAGCTACGCCGCCTGGGACGCCCTGCTGAAAAAACACGTGAGCTGGCTTCCCGATGACAAACAGTCGCGCGCCAACTACAAGGGCTTCGCCGCCGACCGAACCGCGCTCAAGACCGTGCTCGACACGATGAGCGCCGTGCCAAAAGCCACCTTCGACAGCTGGAGCAAACCCCAGCAGATGGCCTTTCTGATCAACGCCTACAACGCCTTCACTGTCGAACTGATCCTGACCAAGTACCCCAACCTCAAGTCCATCAAAGAGCTGGGTTCCATCGTGCAATCGGCGTGGAAGATGAAGTTCTTCACCCTGCTCGGCGAAGAGCGCCACCTGGACTGGATCGAGCACGAGCAGTTGCGCCCACGCTACAACGAACCGCGCATCCACGCCGCTGTCAACTGCGCGAGCATTGGCTGCCCGGCGCTGCGCGACGAGGCCTTCACCGCCACGAAACTCGAAGCCCAGCTCGAAGACGGCATGCGCCGCTTCATGGGCGACCGCACGCGCAACCGGGTCAAGGGCGATAAAGCCGAGATAAGCAGCATCTTCAAGTGGTTCCGCGAAGACTTCGAGAAGGGCCACGGCGGCTTCAACAAAGTCGAAGAGCTGTTGGCTAAATACGCCGAACAGCTGAGCGATGTGCCCGCTGAGCAGTCCGCGTTGCAGACCAAGTCCCTGGCCGTGAGCCACCTCGACTACGACTGGTCGCTCAACGACGCGGGGCGCTGAGGCATGCGCCGCTGTCTGGCGTTTGCCGCCCTGCTTCCGCTGACCACCGTCGCGCAGAGCCTGCCACCACTGACCCAGCCCGACGGCGCGCTCAACCCTGCGTGGCGCCACGTTGGCTTCCCCAAGAAAGCGGCCAACCTGCCGGCCACGCTGTTTGAGGCGGGTCAGGTCGACGGGCAACTGGCGGTCAAGGTCGTCACCGCCGCATCCTACGGCACTCTGGTGCACGACCTCAAAGACACCCCTCCCGAACGACTGCAATGGCGCTGGCGACTGGACCAGCCACTCTCGGGGGGCAAGTCGGTGCCCGACCTGACCACCAAGGCCGGCGACGACGCCGCGCTCAAGGTCTGCGCCCTGTTCGAGCACCCGCTGGAGCGCGTACCCTTCGTCGAACGCATGATGCTGAGCCTTGCGCGCAGCACCAGCGGCGAGTCGCTGCCCGCCGCCACCCTCTGTTATGTGTGGGATAGCGGCAGAGCCGCCGGCCTGCAGGGTGCCAACCCCTACACGCGGCG
>JBBQAT010000221.1:0-5567 GCA_038316625.1 Burkholderiales bacterium | reverse complement strand
CATGGCGCAGGCCAAGGACCTGCGCAACGTGAAGGTGATTTCAGCGCGCGAAATCTACCACCAGGTGGCGCGCAAGTACGGCATCGAAGTCGTTGCGATCAGCGGGGTTCGCGGCCCATTCGAAAACAAGAGTTAGCGGCGCAGCACCTACTCCGATTCCACGATCTCGGCACGCTTGCGAAATACGGCGGGTGACAGCATGACGACCAGGATTACTGTCACGGTGCCAAGCAGGACGGCACTGATCGGCCGGGTGACGAATACACTGAAATCGCCGTCAGATAATAACAGCGCTCGACGCAGGTTTTCTTCCAGTTGTGGCCCCAACACCAGCCCCAACAGCAGGGGTGCTGTTTCCACCTTGATCTTGATAAAGAAATAGCCGACGACGGCGCAAACCAGCATCAACCACACATCGACAACACTATTGTTGGTGCCGTACGCGCCAATGCAGCAAAAGAGAAGAATTGCCGGGAAGAGCAGACGGTAAGGCACCTTGAGCAAGGAAACCCAGATTCCGATGAGGGGCAGGTTGATGATGACCAGCATCAGATTTCCCACCCACATGCTGGCAATGAGCCCCCAAACCAGTTCCGGCTGCTCTCTCATGATTTGCGGTCCGGGCTGGATGCCGTGAATCATCAGCGCACCAATCATCAGTGCCATCAGCGCATTCGATGGAATGCCCATGGTCAGCAGGGGGATGAAGCTCGTTTGCGCTCCGGCATTGTTGGCTGCCTCGGGCGAAGCGACCCCCTCGATGGCGCCTTTACCGAAGCGCGAAGGATCCTTGGCCCATTTTTTTTCTACGGCATAGGCCGTAAACGGAGGTAATGCCGCGCCACCGCCGGGCAGTACCCCGAGAATACAACCGATCGTTGTTCCTCTAACTACGGCCGGGAAGGCTTGTTTCAAATCCTTCCAGGATGGAAACAGGTCTTTCATTTTCTGGGAAACTACAATTCTCTGCGAGGGCTTTTCCAGATTGGCAATGATTTCCGCCAGCCCGAAAAAACCCATGGCGACCGAGACAAAGCCAAGACCATCAGCAAATTCAGGAATATTGAAGGTCATTCTCGCGGCACCGGTATTGACGTCAATACCAACGATGCCGAGGAGCAAACCGAGGCCGACCATGGCCAGTGACTTGAGCACCGACCCGTGCGCCAGAATGACCGCTGCAACGAGACCCAGAACCATCAGGCTGAAAAATTCGACGGCAGTAAAACTTAGCGCCAGCCGGGCAAGCGGCAAGCTCAACAGGGCAATCACAAAAGTGGCGACGGTCCCGGCAAAAAAAGACGCCAGCGCTGCAATCGCCAGTGCCGTTCCGGCGCGACCCTGGCGCGCCATCTGGTGCCCGTCAAGGCAAGTGACCACCGACGATGTTTCGCCGGGAATATTCACCAGAATTGCCGTTGTTGATCCTCCATATTGCGCGCCGTAAAAAATCCCGGCGAGTAAAATGAAAGCCGAAGCTGGCGCCATGCCGAAGGTAAAAGGCAACAAGAGAGCAACCGTGGGAACCGGGCCGATACCGGGGAGGACGCCAATCATCGTACCGATCAGTGCGCCCAGCAGGCAGTAGAGCAGATTGTTCCACTGCAAGGCCGTCGAGAACCCTATCATCAAGTTGTCGAAGAGCTCCATTGTGCCTACCAGGGAAGAATTGGCACTGGCAGCGCCAGCGCCTTGACGAACAAGAGGACGGACGCCGCCGAGACGCTGGCGCTGAACAGAAGGGCCTCGATCAAGCGGGTTTCCGTGCTGGCAAAGCTGACGACCACCATGCACAGAAAGCTGGCCAGGGCCAGGCCGGCGGTGTTCAGCAGCAAGGCAAATATTCCAACGGCGGCCGGAATCAGGATTAGTCCACGCCAGAACGGAGGAATGATTTTTTCGCCCGGGACAACAAACGACTTGATGATGAAGAAGGTCGCGAAAGCGACCATCCCCCACGCAATGGCTTTCGGGAAATATCCGGCGCCCATGTCGGCAGCGGTACCGGTAGCTAGCTTTGCCGTCGAGACAAAAACGAGCGCAGCCATTCCGGCAAGGAAGAGCCCGAACAACAGGTCTTCCATCGCCGGCCGACTTTTCATTGCGGGTTGTTCGGTCATTATTCAACCTTGATGTTGTTGGCCCGGATGACTTCGCCGTAGGTCTTGGTATTTGCTTGCAGCCAGGCTTTCAAGTCTTCCGGTTTGGCGCTCTGAGTTTCGCCTCCCAGATCGGAAATCTTCTGCTGGATGTCCGGCTGGGCCAGGATCTTGCGCATTTCCTCGGAAAGTTTCTGAATGACAGCCGGCGGTGTGCCGCCCGTGGTCATAAGACCCTGCGAAGATCCCGCTTCCGACTGCGGCAAACCAGCTTCGTGGAAGGTGGGCACATTAGGCATATTCTTTTGGCGATGCTTGCCTGTTACGGCCAGGCCGACGAGTTGCCCGCTGGTGACAAAGGACATCGTTCCGGAAACCCCATTGACGATCGCGGTCGATTCACCCGAGACAACCGCACGAGACGCCGCTGCACCGCCCTTGTACGGGACATTTTTCCAGGTGATTCCAAGCTCCTTCGCCATCATCAACCCGGTAATGTGGTTGGTCCCACCGATGCCGGAATTGGCCATCGCCAACTTGCCAAGATTGGCGCGGCCGTAGCTGATAAATTCCGCGACGCTCTTGGCCGGTACCGAAGGATGTATGGCCAGGACATACGGGGCAAACATCACCATGCCAACCGGCGCCAGATCCTTCTCCACGTCGTAGGTGAGATTACTGAAAAGGCTGGGTGCAGTTGCCAATGAACCGACATCTGTCAGCAGCAGGGTATGACCGTCCTTGGGTGCTTTGGCGACCGCGTCGGCGCCGAGATTTCCTGCTGCTCCGGCCTTGTTCTCGACGATCACCGTCTGGCCGATTGCCGCTGAAAGCTTGGGAGCAATGATCCGGGCAAGAATGTCGGACGAGCCTCCGGGAGCAAATGGGACAATGATTCGAACAGTGTGATTGAACTCATCCGCGGCATGGCCTAAAGGCGAGATCAATAAGGCAACTGCCAGTGAAGCAGCAGAAAGCGAACGGGCAATTTTCGTGCGATTCAGAACGGTCATATCACCACCTCGGAATTGAAAGATTAAAGTTCTCACATGGCTCCACGAACAACAAAGTACTACGAATCCGCTACTCTTGATGTCGCCTCAGAATCGTGACATAACATTACGCACGACTGCCGACTTCAACTTGCTCGCGAGTCCAGGCGCGCGCCTGATCGCTGATGCTGACCCCGATACCAGCACGAGTCGGAACGAGCATCCGCCCGTCCTTTGTTTCCAGCCGCTCGTTGAATAGCGGTTCAAGCCATTCGAAGTGTTCTACCCACGGTTCTCGGGGATAAGCTGCGGCCAGATGGACGTGCAGTTCCATGGCAAAGTGCGGCGCGAGCATCAGTCCGGCGTGATCGGCGAGCCCGGCCACTTTGAGGAAAGGAGTGATACCTCCAACGCGAGGCGCATCGGGCATAATGAAATCTGCGCCACGATGTTGGATCAACTCGGCCACCTCCGCTGCGCTGGTCAACATTTCCCCGGTCGCAATGGGTGTGTCGAACTGGGCCGCCAAGGCAGTGTGGCCTTCGAAGTCGTAGCAATCCAGTGGCTCTTCAATCCATATCAGATTAAATTGCTCAAAGATGCGGCACATGCGCTGCGCGGTCGGACGGTCCCATTGCTGGTTGGCATCGACCATCAAGGGGAAATCACCCAAGTGCTTGCGAACGGCTTCGACACGAGCGATGTCCAGCGCACAGTCCGGTTGTCCTACTTTGAGCTTGATCCCGCCTATGCCTTTTTCACGCGATGCCGTCGTGTTCAACAATAACTGATCCAAAGGAGTATGCAGGAAGCCTCCGGACGTGTTGTAACAGCGAACCGAATCCCGATAGGAACCAAGGAGCTTGGCTAGCGACAGGCCAGCGCGTTTCGCCTTCATGTCCCATAACGCGACATCAAAGGCAGCGATCGCCTGCGTCGACAATCCACTGCGCCCAACCGAGGCACCCGCCCAGCAGAGCTTGTCCCACAATTTTGCAATATCGTTAGGATCCTCACCGATCAGAGTCTGAACGATTTCCCTGGCGTGAGCGAACTGACCCGGACCCCCCGCGCGTTTGGCGTAGCTGAACCCCAAGCCCTCGTGTCCATCCCTGGTTTCAATCTCGGCAAAGAGGATCGCGATTTCGGTCATCGGCTTCTGCCGACCCGTCAACACCTTCGCATCGCTGATCGGGTTCGCGAGTGGAAGAAAGCAGGAAGAAACTCTGATCCATGCGATTCGGTCATCGGATGCGACAGCAGTCTTCATCATCATCTCCTCATTTCTTTTTTCTTCACGCGCACTGCGGTGTTGATTCCTTCAATTTCACGGCGATCACGTCACCGGCGCCGGATTGAACAGGGCCAATGCGTTGTACAGCCCCCATCGATCCGACCACGGTTTCGTGCGGCCGCTCGCCACCTCAAGAATCAGCTTGAATATTTCCCCGCCGACGTCTTCGACGGTCCCTGCGCCGGTTGCGATGCGGCCCGCGTCAACGTCGATCAGATCGTGCCAGCGTTCGGCGAGGTCGGTGCGCGTGGCGACCTTGATCACCGGCGCGGCGGCGAGGCCATAAGGCGTTCCGCGCCCGGTCGTAAATACTTGCAGCGTCATTCCCGAGGCGAGCTGCAGCGTTCCGCAGATAAAATCGCTCGCCGGCGTCGCGGCGAAAATCAGGCCTTTTTGCGTTACGCGCTCGCCGGGCGAGAGGACACCGACGATCGCGCTCGTCCCGGACTTGACGATCGACCCGAGCGCTTTCTCGACAATGTTGGCAAGTCCGCCCTTCTTGTTGCCGGGCGAGGTGTTCGCCGCGCGGTCGCTGCCGCCGTTTGCGAGATAGCGATCGTACCAGTCCATCTCGCGGAGCAGCGCGCGCGCGATGTCTTCGGTCGCCGCGCGCGGCGTCAGCAGGTGCACGGCGTCGCGAACTTCGGTGACTTCGGAGAACAGGACTGTCGCGCCGGCGCGAACCAAAAGATCGGCGGCAAAACCGACCGCGGGGTTCGCGGTGACTCCCGAAAAAGCGTCGCTGCCGCCGCATTGCAAGCCGACGACGAGGTCGGCTGCCGGGCAGGTCTCGCGCCGCCGGCGGTTGAGCGCTTCGAGGCGCTGCTCGGCCATCGCGAGGATCGCGGCGACCATTTCGCTGAAGCCCGTGAACTGCTCGTCCTGCATGCGCAGGATGGGCGGCTTCTCGGCGTTGATCGGAATCACCCCGGCGGGCAGCAGTCGCTCGGGCTCCAGCTTCTCGCAGCCGAGCGCGATGACCATGACTTCGCCGCCAAAGTTCGGGTTCAAAGCGAGGTTCTGCAGCGTGCGGATCGGCACGATCGCACCTGGCGCGTTGATCGCGACGCCGCAGCCGTAGGTATGATTGAGGGCGACGACGTCGTCGACGCCCGGATATTTCGCCAGCAGTTTTTCCTTGATCAGGGCAACGACGTAGTCGACGGTTCCGGCGACGCACTG
>JBBQAT010000220.1:0-5573 GCA_038316625.1 Burkholderiales bacterium | reverse complement strand
TTCCTTTTGGATGTGAATCGGCGAGTTGTATTTGAACCACGGTTCGTAACAATCAACAGGAACACCAATTAACTTCGCCGCGGGTTAATATCGCTACTCCAATAACATAGCGAGTTCAATCATGTCGACCTATCGTCAGATCAAAAGTCAGATTGCGGAATTGGAGAAAAAAGCGGATGCGGCTCGAAGAATCGAAGCGGCACGCATCATCGCTAAGATTCGCGCCCAGGTGGCTAAATTCGATCTAAAGCCTGACGACATTTTTGGTCAAGCGCCGATTGTCGTTCCGGTGTCGTCTTCTCCTGCTGGCAAAGCAAAGCCCGCCAAAAAGGTTTTGCCACCCAAATACCAAGATCCAAAAACAGGAAAAACCTGGAACGGTCATGGTAAGCCTCCCGGTTGGATTGTCGAAGCGACAAAGCTTGACAAACGAGACGCCTTTCTAATCACGAAACCGGTCGCTGTATCAGCAGTAGACGTCAAGGCAAAAAAAGGGAAAGCCACGAAGGCAAAGTCAGTGGTGAATAAAGCCTCGGCACCGAATAAGACAGTCGCCGCCCAAACCGGTGCAGCGGCGAGTGCATCCACCGCTCGAGTGAAGGCTCCGTTAAGCAAAAAGACTTCTGCGGCGACCAAAAAGCTGGCGGCCAAGGCAAAACTAGTGAGGTCCAAACCGACGATTGTTGCCACGCCGGTGTCGGATTCTGCGGAAGCGATGTCGACTGCAAGTGTTCCCGCCGAGAGCACTTCGCCTGCGACCGAATAGCGGACAAGTGCCGGAGCGAATGCGTGAATCAACGCGCTCTTATTTCTCTCGGAAAAAAGAGCGCGCTGCCTGCCGGCAGCAATGCGTTTCGCATGGCTGCAGATGAAGACATCCTCTAATTAGTGAAGTTAACCGCCACCGATTTCAGCCTTTTTTGAACATGGCCTTGCGCAGGGCTGTCTTTCCCGCAGCCGGTCCACTTTTCTTGTTCACCAGCAACGTCGACGGAAACTTCTAGAATGCAAGCTTCCAGGACACTAACCCTTATCCTGAAAATTACGGGTGTGACTTCGAGCACTATGGCATTCACCCGGAACGCGATTTTTTGAACGTCGAGGAACTGGAATCGATTTGCGATTTGTTATCAATTCTCCGATCGCCCGCGCAGCCGCGGCGGCACGTTGCACGCCGCCCACCACCTTAGTCACAACCCGTTCGCCGGTACTCGGCTTTTGTTCCTGCGCGGGTTCAATAAGATCGCCACCTCTGGCCACGCGCCCCGCTCGGACTGTTGCATCCACGCCCTCCGCAGTGCCATTGACAGCGAACGCCGCCTGATGCGCCTCGATCGGCATCGAGAACGGCAGGTCGTGATATGGCGCCGGCTGAATGCCGGCATCGACCAGCAAATGCCAGGCAACGCCTGCCGATAGGCTAACCGATGCAGAGTGGATAAAGGGCCGGCCAACGCGTGCCATGCCATCCCACAGAATGTCGTGATCATACGGCAGGCGGTCTTGAATCTCGGCCGCGAGGTCGACCAGCGCCATCAATGCGCCCTCGGCCATTATCCCGGCAAGAATCGAGTGCGTCAGGGGCGAACGATGGTGGCCAATCCCCGCCATCAGATCCAGATCTGGGAGTCCCCCGTTGCCGTCGATGCCCCCCGACCCAGTGTAAAAACCGAGAACGGCACCTAGCACCCGTGGCGCCATTCCTCGCGGATCGCGCAACAAATCGCGACCGATTGCGCGCAGATAACGCGCGCCTTCGCTGCCAAACGCCAGCGTGCCGTCAATGGCGGCGGCGGTGCGCTGCCCAAAATGACCACCAAAACCTCCCGTACGCGCTGCCTTGTAGAAACCGACTAATTCGTTGCCGCCCAACCTCGCTAGCCCCGTTGCCAGCTTGGCAAGACCATTGACCCGTCGAGCGCCAAGGTATGGCAAGCGACCGGCAGCACGCATGCCCCAAGTTCTAAGCACTGCACCGTCGGTGCGCGAGAGCGCAAAAACTAATTCGTCATAGATATTCTTCGCGCGCAGACGTTGCAACTGCGCAATGGGCGGGTGGACGTCACGATTAGAAGTCACAATCCCACTCCTCTTCTACTTCATCGGTTGCCTGAGCAGACGGGCCAGGCTTTGTAAAGGCATCAGCCGGGAGATCGAAATAGGCACGCAGTACGGCATCGGCCGATAAAAACATGTCCGGTGGCAATACTTCGGCATTCTTGAGACCGGAAAGCTGATCACATTGCCAGTTCAGTGTGCCGTCAGCGTCAGCGCTGTACTCGAGCGAAAGCGTTGCCATCCGCTTCCCGTTCTTGCGCCCTCGTACCGAGTAGATGCGCCTCGCGCCTGCCCGACAGTAGTTGTGGTAGGAACCGACACAATGCTGCATCGCCTCCCCTTCCTCGCGCAGTTGTTTGGCATTGGTCAGCGCCTCGAAACGGTATGACCCCCATTCGACGCGGCGAATGTACGGATTCCACTCGTCTCCGGGGAACTCTCCGATGGTCGAAGTCGTGGGCTCCTGTCGCATCGCCCATTCATTTTTACGGCGCAGCAAGGCTGTCCAGCCGGCCTTGAGTAATCCTGGCTCGGCGTTCTCGTACATGCGACTGGCAAAGAACCAACGGCTCACCGAAGCCACCTCTTCAGTGAAATCGGCAACGCTGCACTGGCCGTACTGGCTGGCCACGGCGGCTTTCCACGCGGCACGAAAGTAGAGTGGTGGCACTTGGTCTAGCCTCTCATCCGGTAAACCCCATAGCGGCAGCGAAGCCACTAAGACAGGAGGAGGCAGGACGTCCATTTCACAGGCTTGCAGCAAGCGCAGATAGACAATTGCATTGAGGCCATTGGTATAAGGCTGATCGGGGCGAATCCACGGGCTTCGCAGTGGCAGGAAGAGCGCATCTCCATAATCGAGGTAGAGACGCCAACCGCGGCTGTTGATGGCCTGGCACGCAAGTTGTTCTTTGAACTTGCCCAGATCGAGCGGCGCATCGATCTGCCGACTCGGATTCAGCCATTGTGCAAGTTGGCGGTGCTCGCTTTCAGGCATGGTTGCTTGACCAGTTTGCTGTGAGAAAGGGAATCAATTTCCCTTGGGCGATTGCTGCCAGTCATTGCTCATGACGACGTCGATGTGACACGCCGGCGCGACCGTTGAATCGATGATCAGCATTCGGTGCGAGCGTCGTTTTAAAACGGAAGATTGTCCGGGTCGTAGGGCAGCGAGTTGGCTTCCGTCGGGTTCCAAGGATCGATCGCCAGAGTGCGTTTCTGTTTGGCTTCCGCCGTTGGACTAGACGTGCTGTCTGGTGCACCGAGCATCTTCATTTCGTTACCCTCGATCTCCGTCGTATAGCGCTCCCTGCCCTCCTTGTCCTGCCACTTGCGCGTACGCAGGCGCCCTTCGACGTAGACCGGAGCACCTTTCTTGAGATACTGGGAGGCCACTTCGGCCAGACGGCGAAACAGTACGACGCGATGCCGCTCTGTCGCCTCGCGCGCCTCGCCACTTTCCTTGTCCCGCCACTTGTCGGTAGTGGCCAGTCTCAGCGTGCAGATAGCATCGCCGCTCGGCGCGTAACGGATTTCCGGGTCGCCGCCGAGGTTGCCGATGAGTATTACCTTGTTGATCGAAGCCACGATTGAATATTCCGGTAAGGGGTTGATCGGTCATTCTTCAGCATCGAAGGCGCATGTCATGCGACTCGACGAACACTTCAGCGCAATTTTCTTCTTACATTATCAGCGTGGGGGAAACTGCAAGCTTGCTGCCTGGTGAGGAAAAGAATCATCGACAAAGGCTTGTAAAAGCCCTCTCTCAGCGACCGTGCGCAGTCGCGCGGAAGCTCACTCAAGCAGGCTCACTGTCGCGGCCGTAAGCGCCAATGAATAACGTCGCGGACGACAGGCTCCGTCATCGATAAGATACGGCGTCGCCGCGTTACCGAGATGCTGTTTCATTACCTCACGCAGACGAGAGAGCGTCATTGAAAAATAGTTGCCGTCCATCCCGTGCCTCAGGGCGTGCTCGGCGCCATCAATGTCGCCCAGGTGGCCCGCAATACCGCGCAGTTCGGCCAGATAGCGGTCTGCCCAGTCCTTCTCCGGAACGTCCTTTGCTGGTGCCCCGATCGATCGCTCGCCAGCCAGAATCCGACGCGTGAAAACAGCGAGTAGCGCAAGCTGAGCAGGAGCCATACGAAATGACGTGCCTGACGCAATGACGCGGCGTTGTCTCAAATCCACGACCAGTTCCGCAGGGCCGAGTGAGCGCCGTGCGGCATCAACCGTCTCGTTGTAGCTTGCATGACCTTCAAGTAGAGGCTGCGGCAGTCCGTGACGCAGGCTGACAAACGGTATTTCGGCCAGCGTCACCTGCGCCGTAGCGGTATCAGCGAGCTGATTTTCGCCAATCTCGATGACTCTTGGATAGGGAGTCGGATAGAAGAACTGATAGCTGGATTCAAAGGGCGCAGAAACAAGCACATGAGACAGTCGATCCTGCGGGCGGCCAAAGAGCGTAAGCGCGTAGCCGATAAAGAACCCCATGGTCTTGCGACCGCCAGCGATCGACACGTGCAGCGCGGATTCCGGATCGGCGGTTAGCTCGCGCAGTATCGACGTGATCAAATCCGCTGCAATCCGGTTGTCTTCCGGCGTTCGGATGTCATCCAAAACCTTTCCATCGGAGCCGACCAAGACATGGATATTGCTGTCCGGAAAGGCGATGCCCTGCAGTGAATAATCTTTGCGCAAGCTGTGAAAGCCACCGGGGGATTCGCTGAGCAGTGAAAGTCGCGCTCGGTTGGCGCCCTCTCTCGTCGTTATCAAATGCACCTCGGTCGGCACAAAAGCAGGCATTTGCTGGACTGCGAGCGCATAAATTGTTTCCGTGACGATCTGCGGCGAAAGACCGGTGACGGCGACCAGAATACGTCGGCGAAAGTGACTGGGATCGGTCATGTAGGGGCTCCCCTTGAATTGCCCTTGTTTGTTGTTATTCATAGGTGCCGGATCGCGAGATCGGGATGATGCACCTTAAAATATTCCGCCGCCAGGCGCCGATGACAGCGCGCAGGCTGGTCTTCGCTGCACAGCAGGCAGCCACCATCGAGAAAATCGCCGGACACACAATTTTCAGCCGCACGATCCTCCAGCGCACGCTGGTAGATCAGTTCGTAAGCTGGCCAGGCTACTTGCTTGTTACGGTAACCTGCGAGCAGGTCTGCAGGCGGCGCAAGCACTGGCAGATAGTGATACTCGATGCCGCACAACGCTGTCAGAAAGTACGTGAGATCCCGTGCCTTGGCAAAACCCGACAACTGCCCCGCCGGGCTGAGCCGCGTGTCAAGAACGCGACGGACGCCCGCCTCACGCAGCAGCGTAAAGAAATGCTCGGCACTCTTCCCGCAAAAACCAATGGTGTATAAGGTCATTCCCCGTCCTCGACGGCTTCCTCACGCCACGCTACTCTGGCCGCGCGCTGCTCGTAAGCCTGGGCGATACGTTCGCCAAGCGGCGTAAAAAGATCTTCATGCGCCAGCCGCGCCCATTCCAGCAGGCGACTT
>JBBQAT010000219.1:0-5646 GCA_038316625.1 Burkholderiales bacterium | reverse complement strand
AAGCCTGCCGTGTCAATGAACAGGGCACCTTCCTCCACAACGATTGTTGCATCAATGAAGTTCATCGCCGGAGAACCGATAAACCCGGCAACAAAGCTGTTGACCGGCTGTCGGTACACGTCCATCGGCGCACCGTTCTGCTGCAGTGCGCCGTTGTGCATGATGAAGATCCGGTCGGCCATGGTCATGGCCTCCACCTGATCATGCGTGACGTAGATGATGGTGGCCCCGAGTCGACGATGGAGTTTGCTGATCTCGGCCCGCATCGCCACACGCAGTTTGGCATCGAGGTTTGACAGCGGTTCGTCGAAAAGAAACACCATGGGCTTGCGGACGATAGCCCGCCCCACGGCTACGCGTTGCCGTTGCCCTCCGGAAAGTTCTTTTGGTTTTCTATCGAGCAACGCCTGGATACCGAGAATGTCCGCCGCTTCCTCAACCCGTGTGTCAATCTCTTCCTTGCTGATCATCCGGATCTTGAGCCCAAAGCCCATGTTGTCGCGGACATTCATGTGAGGATAAAGAGCGTAGTTCTGGAAGACCATGGCGATATCACGATCCTTTGGCGCCATGTCATTTACACATGTATCGCCGATGAGGATTTCGCCAGAGCTTACCGATTCGAGTCCGGCAATCATGCGCAGTGCAGTCGTTTTTCCGCATCCCGATGATCCGACCAGCACCGCGAACTCCCGGTCCTGAATCTGGATCGAAAGATTATCAACCGCCGTAACCGAACCAAACTGCTTGACAACATTCTTCAGAGTCACGCTGGACATGTCACCAACCTTTTTTCAGAATCAGGAATGAGAAACCAAACGCACAACCACTGTGCTGCCTTCCCTACTTCACTAAGACCATCATGCCTAACCAGTTACCGACTCAGTCTTTTTTGTTCGTCCAGCCGTACGCAGCACCATGTCGTGACAGGCCAGTTCCGCCGCTTCTGGATTCTTGCGCCTGATGGCGTCAAACAAATCTCTGTGTTCTCTCATGGTCAATTCCATGTGCGGGATACCCGTAGCAAAGGTGTAATCGAAAATGGCGCGCTGCAGGGCACTGACAGCATCGCTCATTTGCTGGATTACTACATTGTGAGTAGCAAACAGAATCGCCTTATGGAAACGGATATCGGCCTCATGAAACACCGCTGGATCCGTCGGGTTGGCGACCATCTCGTTATAACTGGCTTCGATGTCCACCAGATCAACCGCTGTTGCCCGCTCGGCGGCCCACCGCGAAATCGTTGGCTCGATCAGGGAACGAACCTCGACTAGAGACGCAATCAGTTCAGGATTACTCCCTTTTTCCAGCACCCAGGCCAGCACATCTGCATCCAGATAATTCCACTGCTCGCGCGGCATGACGAACAGCCCGCGATGGCGTTGTGCATCGATCAGACGCTTCGTTGACAACACCTTCACAACCTCGCGCAAGACGTTTCGTGACGTATCAAAGCGTTCGCACAATTCAGCCTCAGATGGCAGAGCCGATCCAGACTCATACTCGCCCTGTGCGATGAGCTTCCCGAATAACCGGGTCAGTCGATCAGTCTTTGTCATCTTGAATTACCCCGCCCTGTTTGGTTTTGAACGTCGACTTGGTATTTCATGCAGTCTGTTACTTGAATGGGGCAATGTCAACAACATTGAAGTACAATAAATTAATGATTGTATGACAATCAATCCAAATCACTGCCGAAGACAAATCCAGACTCCGTTCGACTGAATTCAAAAGGTGCTTGGAACCGATCAAACAGCAGTGCTCACGCATTTTTTATGGCGTGACGATGACTTTCATGAGCCCGGGCTCACCTTTGTACAGGCGTTCAAACCAGGATGCCGCTTCCGAGAGCGGAACAATCGCAGACATCATCTCGTCCACCTTCACCCGACCATTTGCGATCATCTCAAGGCAGGCCGGATATTCTCCTGCTGAAGCACATGAACCGTAGAGCGTGAGTTGTCGGGTCACCACAGTCTGCAACGGCAATTCGACTTTGGGCGATAGATTGCCGACCAGACCAAGCTTACCGCCCTTGCGCACTGCATTTATTGCCAGACTGACCGTCGCCGTGATGCCGACAACTTCAAAAGCCATGTCGGCTCCTCGGCCGTAAGTCAGGTTTTTTACCTGCTCGACTGTTTCACCCTCATCGGACTCGGACTTGATTGCGTAATCGGCACCAAACTTCAAAGCCATATCGAGGCGAGACGGATCGAGGTCTATCGCAATGATTTTTCCACAGCCCTTGATGCGCAGCGCCTGTATGACGAACAGCCCGATCATGCCGCAGCCGACGACGACGGCACTGTCGCCAATATCGCTTGGAAAAAGATTAACGGCATGGAAGGCAACCGAAACAGGCTCCGTCATCGCGGCCTGCTCGAAACTCAGACCGTCGGGCAAGCGGTAGAGAACCGACTGCGGCACAGCGACGTATTCTGCAAAAGCACCGTGCTGCTGATAGTCACCACAAGAAACGCCCAGGACCTTGCGATAGTCGCTCAGATTGAACAGCCCTTTCTGCGAATAGAAATCTTGTCGGGTCACCACGGTCGAATCGAAGGTTACGCGCTCACCTTCATGCCATTCACTGACACCGCGACCAATCTGCTCAATCACTCCAGAGGCTTCGTGCCCCATGATGATCGGGGGAATTCTCCGGCCGGTACTACCGTCCATGCCATGCACATCACTGCCGCAGATGCCACAGGCCTTCACTCGAACCAGAACGTCGTCCGGACCGATTTCCGGCAGCGGAACTTCTTCATAAGAAAACGTTTTGTATTCCGTCAGAACAAGCGCCTTCACAATCTTTCTCCTTGAATTCGGGTTATTTCAGCGGTACCGATGTATACGTGCGAAAGTCCAGGTCGGCTGCTTCTGGTTTTAGCGGGAATTTAACCGGTGCATCCGTTTTTTGTGAACGATAGATCGCCGTGAATATCTCCACCGTCTTCCGGCCATCTTCTCCGCTAATAAGCGGCTGGCGATCCTCAATAATGGCCTGCAGGAAGTCGCGTATCTGCAGATGGAAATAGTGATCCATCGCACCGTCCAGGCCGTTGAAGAGCGCGCTGTCCTCTTCTTTCCACGTTTCAAGTAACGCCTCTTCACCCGGCACCGTCCATAAGTCATTCACGGGTGGTTCCAGAATCGACGACCTGCCAGCGATAAACATGGCTCCACCATCGGTTTGCACACCGACCGACGCACCGTTTTGCCCATGAATGTGAACCTTGCCGTAAATACCGGGCTTCTGTGAATTGCTCACTACGATGTTGCCAACCGCGCCGCTCTCAAAGCGAACGATTGCAACCGCCGTATCGTCCACTTCGATGTAAGGGTGATTGAGATTTGACCAGACGCCGAATAGCTCGGTGATCGGCCCCATGAACCACTGCAGCAGATCCAGCTGGTGTGGTGCCTGATTGACCAGTACGCCGCCCCCTTCTGATCGCCATTGGCCGCGCCACGGATCGCTTTCATAATAGTTCTGGTCACGCCAGCCGAGCATCAAGACGGTGCCCAATGCGGGCTTTCCGATCTTTCCGGCATCGATGGCCTGGCGCACACGCTGGACCGGAGCATAAAAACGGCGCTGGCACACGGTGCCGATCTTTACATTGGCTTTTCTGGCTGCGGCCAGCATGTCGTCACAATCCTGCAAACTCGACGCCAAAGGCTTTTCGACCAGGACATGGACTCCGGCTTCGGCGGCAATGACGGCCGCGTCGCGGTGCGCCGGGTGTGGAGTGCAGATAATCACGACTTGTACTCCGGCGGCGACAATCATTTCCTGAATGTCGCTAAATCCCTGAACGCCATATTTCTCACCGTATTTTTTTGCCTTCTCCGGACTGCGGCTGTATATCGCAACAAACTGCGCCTCCGACGTTTTTTTAAGCGCCGCTGCGTGCAGGTCGCTGACTTTCCCGCAGCCAATAATTGCAATCTTCAATTTGCTCATGATTAGCCATCCTTGCCGAAGACAATTGTTATGTATTACATTAGTTTAATTGCTTAATACATTGTTTTAATTAACTTACCTTTGAACACGGGCCGACCCGCCTTTGGCAAAAGCGCGAACTTCTTCAACGCTAGCCATGGTGATATCGCCGGGGAACGTCGTTATCAAAGCACCGTGCGCCCAACCGAGTCTCAGGGCTTCCTCGGGTGCCTCGTTGGTCAATAGACCATAGAAAAATCCGGACGCGAAACCATCACCGCCGCCTATCCGGTCATAAACGTCCAACTCGGCGGTCGGAGCGACACAGGTTTTCCCATTGATCCACGCCACGGCGCTCCAGCTATGGCGATTTGTTGAATGCACATCGCGGAGTGTGGTCGCAACAATTTTGATCTGCGGGTATTTCTCAATGACGCGATCAATCATGCCGAGGAACGCGCTCGGGTCGAGCCCGGATTTACCCACCACCTCCGGTCCGCGAATGCCCAGGCTCTTCTGGAGGTCCTCTTCGTTACCGACAAGCACGTCGACATAGTTGAGGATGCGGTCCAGCACGGCAACGGCTCGCTCCTCGCCACCGGCGGCATTCCAGAGTTTTGCCCGGTAGTTGAGGTCAAGCGATATTACTGCCCCCGCCGCTTTGGCGGCCTGCATTCCTTCAACGATGACGTCGGGGGTTGTCAAGGAAAGTGCTGCAAAAATCCCGCCACTATGGAACCAGCGGACGCCGCCGGAAAATATGGCTTTCCAGTCGAAGTCACCCGCTTTCAGCATCCCGCTGGCTTCATTGGCGCGATTGTAGAAAACCACGGGCGGACGCACGCCCTGCCCGCGATCGCTGTAAACGGTCGCCATATTTGGCCCATTGACGCCGTTATGCTCGAAATGCTTGTAGAACGGTTTGACGCCCATGGCGCGAACCGCGCTATCGATCAACTGGCCAACGGGGTAATCAACCATTGCCGTCACGATGGCAGTTTTCAAGCCAAAGCAATCCGCCAGGTTTGCGGCACAGTTAAACTCACCGCCACTGACATGAATTTTGCATTCTGTCGCTTTTCGAAACGGGACAACCCCAGTGTCCAGGCGATGAATAAGAGCACCTATCGACACAAAGTCCAGCGCCCCATTCGGGAGAATAGTCAGTCCAGAACTCATATTTCCTCAGCCATTACAACGCTTGGGTCTTGAAAGCCCCCTTCAGTCGGACACGTTCTTGAACACGACCCACCGACATAATGGGGCAACACAGTCTTGATTGTAGTACAACATTTTTCAATCTGTATCACAATTTACACGCCTGTCACGGCAATCGCTTACGCAAACATCGTGAACAGCGGTTGATAACAACTCAGCCGTTTATGGACAATTGTCATAAGCTGGAGCATGTTAATGATTCTTATGAAAGGTTTACGACCCTAATGTAAACGACTATCGTGGTCACTCCACGGCTTTTGCGAACCGAGCCGACCAACAAGGGAGTGATCAACATGAACACATCCAATAGCGACAAACTGCGATCCGACGCACTTGTGCTGTTCGGCGTAACCGGCGACCTCGTTTACAAGAAAATTTTCCCGGCCCTCTATGCGATGGCCAAACGCGGCCAGCTCGATGTTCCCGTTGTCGGCGTCGCCTCGTCAAAGTGGGATGCGGCGCAACTGCACGAACGG
>JBBQAT010000218.1:0-5981 GCA_038316625.1 Burkholderiales bacterium | reverse complement strand
AGTACGGAAAAGTGCTCGCGCTCGCCCTGTCGAGCCGTGCGGCGCTTGGCATCCGCGACTGAATAGCGAGGGAACCCGCGTCAAATGGCGATCCATGGCATGGCTATTGCTAGGAACAAGTGAACACGCCATTCTTCAGGCCAATGACCTGTAGATCGCCAGTCCATGAGCCTCGCAGCCGTATCGCGCTGATCGGCCTTGTTGGTGGTTCAAGTTCGCAGCGCAGCCGTTCGGTGCCGGTTGTAAAGGATATGCGTTGGCGAACGGTGATTCGTCGGCGGAGTACATATAAGCTTTCGCAAATGCAATGCCTGAATTTATTTAATTGTATTTTATGCTGGCCTCACTCGATAATCGTTCTGACCTGAAAACCACTCTTCCAACTACTGAGTTAACCATGAACTCCACCGACTGTTCTGATTCCGCTCCCTCGCAAGGCCCTGCGGCCATTGCTGCCAAAGACATCAACGCCGCGATCAACCTGCGCCTCGCCCTGCTTGGCCTGCCTCAGGCTACCGACGCCGAAGGGGCTTCGATTACCGGCTTGATGGAGCCGATCCTTGCGCGGCAGCGCGAACAGAATCGCCGTCTGGCTGATCGCCTGTGCCCGGCCGACCAGCGCATCCAGAATTTCCTGAATGACTATCTGGCCGATACCGGGCCGGCCCCACAATTGCCGCGCCAGACGCTGGTTCTGGACCAACCGGGATTGGCTCGCGGCTTGTCGCTACCGGCGAACGGGGACTTTTTCAAATCGCCGCTGCTCAGCAGTTATCGCCTGCGCAATGGCGTGCTGCACAACCCGGCGAGTGACCGCCGCACGACGGCCGGTGTCTTCCATCTGGTCGAGGGCGGGCTGCCGATTCCGGACGACAAACTGGCTGTGCCGAAAGTGGCGTTTTCGCGCTTGCTGGCACTGGCACTCAATCCGCCGGCCGAGTCGCTGCAACTGCCGTTTACAGCCAACGAGCCGGTAGCGGCCAGGTGTTTTGTTTCCTTGCTGCTGCGTCCGCTGGTAGTGCCGGCGGTTCCGGGCTTTACCACCGAGAAACGTAGCGAGATCCGCTTTTTCATTCCCGGTTCGATGGTCGCCAATCACGATTTTCTCGAATCCATCTTCGGCAACGGCGGCGATCCCTATCTGCCGGAGAACGACGCGTCGCTCGCCCCTGATCGCTGGACCGGTCACTCCGGTTGCGTCATTCTTGCGCCACATCTTGTCCATGCAACCAAGTACCAGTTGGGTCTGCCGCACTGGGATGCTGCCACGCCGCTGCAACGCCGCGATGGCATGTGCTACAAGGACCCGTCGGAACGTTACAACGGCGGTAACGCCTTCAAACTGTGCGCGCGCGACGCGCGTGGCGTGGTCGTGACACTGATCGCCGACAACTACTTCGGCTACTGCAAGAAGGAAGTGAAAACGCAGATCAGCTTTTCGGCCAACCTCTACGGCTTTGCCGAAGAAGAGCATGCCGGCGGCGCGCTGGTTTTCCCTAGCTACAACGAGGGCCAGGAGTACACCGATCTGACGGCGGGCGATGCATATTCCCTGGACGAAGTGCTCAAGCGCGACCCCGACCGCTTTGCGCCGCAAGCTGAAGGCCATGCACTTGACCGTATGCAGCCGCACATTGTATTGGTGCCGGCCATGTCCACATTCAGCTTGCGTACGCAAACCGTGTCATGGGCGGCGGCTGACGGCAAGACGGCATCAATCAAGTTGCAGGCCGGAAAAACCTATATTGGACCGAACGGCTATCGCATGCACATGGAGCCCTTGCGCGCTGATCCCCGGCAATGGAGTCTGGTCGGCACCGCAGCCGATGTCACCGCCTGCCACAAGCCGGCGACCGTTTCCGGCGGCGGCAAGTCGGAGATTTCGAAGGCCATTTCGGATGCGATTCTGGTCGGCTATGTCTACGTTCCCGACGTTGAAGCGGACATGGACGCGGTCGCCGCCATTCTCGCGCGAGACTTTTCGGATCGCTTCTGCGACCCGGCCAAAAATGGCGTCGATCACCGCCTCATCCTGAGCAACGAGCGTTCGATGGGCAGCGTCATCAAGCTGATGACGCCGTCCAGCCGCGAGTACAGCGACGACTACAACGCCTGGCTGCGCGCCATCCCGGAGCACATCAAGGAACTCGTTTTCGTCATCAAACGCTTCCATCGTCCCGAGTGGGGCAACGACTGGCGCAAGCATTACTCGGTCGACGTCATCAACGGCCGTCAGGGCTATTCGCTGAAACTCGACGGCAGCAAGCTGATCGTCAATACGCTACGCATCGGTTTCGAGAAGGACGGTGCCTGGCGCGTCTTCGGCCTGCGTCACGACTTCCATCCGGCGATCAAGGTGCAGACCGAAGATGACATCACCGCCAGCGTGGTCGTCCCGGCCGGCGTTGTTTCCGGCAAGGCCGGCGAGGCTTCGCAAAAATACGTGCAGAACTGCGAACGCTACCTGTTCCAGCGCCCTGACGACGCGATCCATCGCGGCTACGACGGTCAAGCCGAAGCCGATATCGCGCTACCCAACGCCTTCATGTCCAATTTCGAGCCGCTCACCGCCGACGACGCTCGCGAACTCGTCGAGGACGCTATCGGTTTCAGCGCCTTCACCGCGCCAATGCAGCGGCTGATCCAGGCCGCCGCCGATGCGTCGGAAGGGACTTCGCCGGAATATTTCGTTTCGTCGGCGCACCCGCGCATGGTCGACGGCAAACCGACCAAGAATCCGCGTTATCTGCAGTTGCGCACCGATATCGCGTGCCCACAGGAAACGGCCTCGGCCGATCTGGCGATGCGCCTGTTCCGGCGACAGTCGAGCCGCGAACCGTTGATTACGCCGGTGCATGTGGTGGCGACCGGCCGGCGCAACAACCCGCCGGAAGATGGCGTGCGCCCGTTGTGCCCTTACAACCCGCTGCACTACATGGAACTGCCGGAGCTCTTCATCGAGTACATCAGCTCGATGACCGGGAAATCGCCCTCGACCACCGGCGCCGGCTCCGAAGGTGCCCTGACCAAGGGGCCGTTCAACATGCTGCCGGCCATCATCGACCTCAACGCCGCCTTCGTCTCGCTGGCGCTCACCGGGCACGATGGTTGGCTGTCAGCGGCCGGTTATGTCGGGCCGAACACGCGTGTCGATCACGACATCAGCCTGCTGGTGCCGGAAATATTCGCGCGCATGAGCCCGAGCGAGCGCAATGCGCAGCGCCTGATTGACGAAGGATCGCTCGAACGGATCGACGACTTCGAGCATCGCGGCCAGCCCGTTCTCGCCAGTCGCCTTGGCTATCGCATGACCTCGCGCTTCACCAGCGTCTATTTCGGCCGCATCTTCCTGCATCCACACTCGGTCCTCACCGACGAAATGCTGCGCCCGGAACTGCAGGATCTGGACGTGTTTGCCGACGGCGTCGCCAACATCGTGGCCACGCATCAGCGCGTCGCCGAAAGCTACTTTGCGGACAGGACAATTTCGCTGGCCTGCCCACCACTCAAGGCATTGCTCGAAATCATGGCCAAGGGTCGCAGTGCCGAAGGTTACGGCCTTGAATCACCGGAGTTGCGCGTCATGTTCACCCGTGACAGCGTGCTTGCCAGCGACTGGTACGCCGCCCGTCTGGACGCCAAACAGCATGCCGACGAGGGGAGGATGACGCGCGCCGTCGCTTCGCTCTACGAGTTTGTTGATCGTCCCGACAACGCGGGTGCGGTGGCTCGCTTGAAGATTGTGGCGCGCCGTTCCGATGCGCAGGCGGAACGGGTGAGGGTCGGTTCGCCGGAGTATCGTGCCGGGCTGGTGGGTACGATCGGGCTGCAGCCGTTGTAATGCCGCGTTGATCCATTGCATGCCGCTGAGAGCCTCATGGATAAACGATCCATGCGGCAATGCAACGGAGATCCGCATAAACAGGGGCTCTTCAGGTACCTACCAAAAATCACCCGTTGACAGGAGGTGCGGCGCCTGGTGTTCCGTACAGGAATGCCCTGAATCAGTACTTTGCCGGTACGAACATTTCTTTGGGGACCGGATGGCGAAGGTAATCCGGGTTGTGCACGCGTTCGGGTAAAACGACCGGTTCCCGATCAACTTCACCGTAGGGTATCTGATTCAGCAAGTGATGAATGCAGTTGAGACGCGCTCTTTTTTTGTCGACCGCTTCGATGATCCGCCACGGTGCCTCGGGGATGTGAGTGCGTTCCAGCATGGTTTCCTTGGCCTTGGTGTAATCCTCCCAGCGACGACGCGATTCCATGTCCATCGGGCTCAGTTTCCATTGTTTCAGCGGGTCGTGGATACGCATCGTAAAGCGCATGTTCTGCTCTTCGTCGGTGATCGAAAACCAGTATTTGATCAGGATGATTCCCGAGCGGATGAGCATCTTTTCAAACTCGGGCACGGTGCGGAAGAACTCTTCGTAGTCGTTGTCATTACAGAAGCCCATGACCTTTTCGACGCCCGCACGGTTGTACCAGCTGCGGTCGAACAGGACGATCTCACCGCCCGCTGGCAAGTGGGAAACATAACGCTGGAAATACCACTGGCTGCGTTCGCGCTCGCTTGGAGCGGGGAGGGCCGCCACGCGGCAGACGCGGGGATTGAGTCGTTGGGTGATGCGCTTGATTACCCCGCCTTTGCCCGCCGCATCGCGGCCTTCAAAGAGGACGACGACCTTGAGCTTGTTATGCACCACCCAGTCCTGCAGCTTGACCAGTTCGCCCTGAAGCCGAAAAAGCTCCTTGAAGTAAAAGCGCCGGTCCAGCGTTGATTCGTCGTCGCCAACACTCGTGGTTTCTGCGAACAGCGCGTTCATGCGCTCGTCGTCGATCTCCATTTCCAGCTCTTCATCAAAGCTGTCCAGCAGGTCCGCATGAAGGCGGCGTTCGTAGTCCTGGCGTTCGGGTGTCTTGTCGGAGATCATTGAAGTGGAATTTGGAAAAGGACGGATCATCATTTCTGGTGGGTGTTGGATGGCGAACCTATTCACCTTACCCGGTGTTTGTTACAGATTTGTTACGCATCCCGTATTTGGTAGGGAAACGAGCGATCAAGCGCCCAGGACGGAATAAAACGATGAAAATCCTGGTGGTGGAAGACGAACCCAAAACCGGCACTTACCTGAGACAAAGACTGGTCGAGGCCGGTTTCGTGGTTGATCTGGCAATGAACGGCCTGGATGGCTTGCATCTGGCGTCGACCGAGTCCTACGATCTGGCGATTCTCGACGTGATGCTTCCGGGTTCGCCGCTGGATGCGCCTTGCAGCGCATCGATCAAAAGGATTGCCGGATCAAAGATCAAGCCAATTGAAAGAACGATAAATCCGTCTGTTGCCGTAGCGTTTTACTTGCCCACTTGTCCCGCAACAGAACTTGCGCGGCAGATCGGCGTACAGCGAACGCGGCGGCAGGTTTCATCGATCACCATGCCATCCTTGCTACACTCGACACCGGCCGTCTGCGCTTCCAGATCGAAACAGCTGAAGCGGTGCTTGGCGGCGCTGCGGCTCATCCGGCGCCCGGCTCCATGCGAGCAGGAGCAAAAGGATTAGGCAATGCCCAGTCCGCGCACGATATAGGACTTCGCCCCCATGCTGCCGGGAATGATGCCCTGTTCGCGCTTATCGAGCCGTCCATGCCCCGGAAGGCGCATGGATAAACGATCTCGCCGTCAATGCCTTGGAGAGCCGCATGAATATTGGGTCTTCAGGCATGTTCGCCAAAAAACCGTGTGGCTCACATTCGGACCGCATTCCCGTAATCGTTGCCAGGCCGTCGTCAAAAAGACAAAAATTGGGACGTCTTGAAGAATTGAACCCAGATTATCCATTAGCCAAAAATCCGTTCGCCCTGAGTAGGATATTCGCCCGCAGGTCGAAAGGCGTTGGCAAGAAACAGGGCTGTGGTAGCGTTGAGGTGTTGCTTTCGGACAAAGACCGACTGAGCACTGGTGCCCTAGAGCCCGTCCTC
>JBBQAT010000217.1:0-6055 GCA_038316625.1 Burkholderiales bacterium | reverse complement strand
CGCGTAGCCTTCGACGATTTTCAGATCGTCGCCAAAGATTTCAAGTCCGAACCCTCCCCAGATGTCAAAACCGGCCGACGGATGCTTGAACGGTCGAAAGTATTCGTAGAAGACATCCTCATGGAAAACTGAGCTTTCTTGCATTCAGATATCCCAATGCGGTGAAATATTTTCCTGCCAGAATTTTACTTTTTTGAAGCGCTCAACGAGTTCAGATACCGTGCCCCACACGGGCAAATCAGCGTCTTCTTCCATTGGCGGTCGAAATAAGTTGAAGGTATGCCAAACGTGATCATCCTCCGTTGGACCACCCGAGTACTCCCACAATTCGCCGTACAGGACCGGAATACCGACCTGCTCCGCGATGAAGAATTTACCTCCGGAAAGCTTCGATACCACGCATTTTCGATCCGCCTCATTCGCCTCGTCCTTCAAAAGCAATGCGCCACAAGCCTTGTAGTTCCCGGCATCGCAGTACATATAGTCGAATACTACATAGCCTTTCATGTCCGATTGTCCGCAAAAATTATTTCACGATGCTTTGCCAAAAAAGCCTGATCGGGAACAAATCGCTCCGGCAACTCGATCAATTTTCCGGCTAGCGGTTTCAAGACTTGCTGAACGAACGGCTCATCGCTTCGCCTGATACTTTGCGCCAGAACGATGCGGAAATCGTCGTCTAGGGTCAGCAAGCCTTTGTCAAAGGCACGGTCATGTAGTGCCGACAAGCAAAGCCCATTGCTCGGATTGAGCCGGTTCGCCTTGTCTTTGCTCCACGGAACGATATGGCTGGCAATGAGCAGTCGCGGCTCAGACAACCCCGACATGCAACAGCGTCCCCGATAGCTGCTGAGTACCGCCCTTCGAAAAAAATGCTGCTTGATGCGTTGCTCGGTCACGACTCGGCGCGTTTCTCCGGTGAAGTCCTCAGGGATTAGCAGTTTTTCGGAACCTTCCTCCTCTTCGGCGGACAACTCGGTTGAAGAACCCAACTGGCCGCGAAGTCGTTCGCACTCGAGCGCCAAGCCTTCCCAATCAGCGTGGAAATCCGCCCAGATTTGCCGGTCAAGATTTGACGCTTTGCTTAATCCCTTTCTTCCGGTTCCTGTGATCGCGGGATCAAGGCTTGCGAAGTTACCCAACTTCATTGCCAACGCGTCGGGAGTTCTACCGATGAGTTTTGCGAGTTCAATGATCTCTGGATTAAGCGAATGCAACCTACCGAACGGAAGCTGGCAATAGAGGTGGAAAGCAAGTTTGAGTTGTTCCTTGGTCCAGCGGTCAGAACTCATGATGTCTTTGGGCAAGGCCAGTGCAGAGGCAGTTGCCGCGTCCTTCTTGGTCAATGACGAAGCCATTAGTTTAGCGGCTGTTTCGATCATTGGCACGACGACCGCCGTCGAAAATAACTGGTACGCCCGCGTATCCGACACCGGAATCCTGAACGTATCCGGAAAGCCCATCAGCCGGGCGCATTCACGCGGCGTCAGGCGGCGCGGGTTCTTGCCCTCACCTTGCCAGACAAGGATTTCCGAACCGTCCTTGTAATAGCGAGCAGAGAGAGTTCGCGCCACGCTGTCGGGGTAAACCAGCCCGAACCCGAAGCCGTTGCCGGCCGCTTTGTGCTTGGCGGCGTAGCCTTGCAGGTAGGCCCAGAGTTTGTCGGTCAGCGTGTATTTCGGATCGACCCGCCCAGCGACGTGATCGAAAAAGCGGTCGCCGTCCCAAGGTGATTTTGGCTCGCTGCCGTCGGTGCGGTGCAGGATGTCTTTCATGACTTTCCGGCCTTTGGCTGGCAACGGCAGGGCGTTCCAGTCGAAGGCAACGCGGTCGGCCTTGCGGAAGCCAACGATCAGGATGCGTTCGCGGTGTTGCGGCACGAAATGGGCGCCGTCGACAACGCGTGGATGGATGTCGTAGCCGAGATCGTCGAGCGAACGTTTGATGACGTCGAAGGTGCGTCCCTTGTCGTGCGACAGGAGATTCTTGACGTTCTCCAGCAGAAAGGCGCGCGGCTGCTTGGCTTCGATGAGGCGGCAGACGTCGAAGAAGAGCGTGCCCCGCGTTTCGTCGGAAAAGCCGTGGGCGCGGCCGAGCGCGTTTTTCTTGGAAACACCGGCAATCGAGAAGGGTTGACAGGGAAAGCCGGCCAGCAGCAAATCGTGGTCGGGGACGTCGGCGGCGTCGATCTGTGTAATGTCGCCGTTGATGGCATGGCCATCCGGGAAGTTCTCGACGTAGGTTTTCTGCGCGTAGCTATCCCATTCGCTGGTGAATACGCAGCGCCCGCCAATGTCCTCGAACGCCCGCCGGATGCCACCAATCCCGGCAAACAAATCACAAAACGTGAAGTCGGCATCGCCCTCCGGCGTGATTTCGAGCGGCAACAGCCGCTGCAGGCCAAAAAGATAGCTTTGCGGCACAGACTGTTTGGCAATCCAGTGCCGGACAGTTCGCGGCGAAACGCTAAGGTGCCGGGCGATCTCGGTTTGCGTGTGGTGTTGCAGCGCGGCGTCGAGGTAGCGGTTTGCCAGATTCTCATCTGGGCCGGTGTGGAGTACGGTTGCCATGGCTTCTTTCTTGCGACTGGGAACAAATGCGGAAATTTCGCCTCTTTTTGTCCCAGAACAAGGAGGATCTGATGATTTATTGCATCAGCCCGAAAACCGCATGGATAGGCAGTCTACAGAATGCTTGCCTGAAGATCCGCATGGTTATTGACTTGCAGGAGATCCCATGCCGAGATCCGCATTCATTAACCCAGATTATCCATTAGCCCAAAATCCGTTCGCCCTAAGCCTGTCGAAGGGCTGTTCATGGTTCGACAGGCTCACCACGAACGGACTTTCGCACTAAATTTCGCCTATTGGATAATCTGGGATTAATCCTCTCGGGTAACCCTGCCGAAACGGATTCGTGTTTCCGGTTTTGTCACACCAAAGGGACGCCTCCGACTCGTCCCGGACAAGCCAAGAGCTTCCACGACGAGATGCTGCCCAAGGAATCGGGCAAGGTCGCCCACTTCTGCTCGATGTGCGGCCCGCACTTTTGCTCGATGAAAATAACGCAGGACGTGCGCGATTTTGCGGCGGCACAGGGGCTGGATGAAAAAGCGGCTTTAGAGAAAGGAATGGAAACGAAGGCGGTGGAGTTCGTAAAGTCGGGAGCGGATGTTTATCGGCGGGTTTGATCTGCCACCTCTCCAAAACAAGGCCGCGAAAATCAAGATTGCGGCCTTTGCTTTTGTGCTAGCCTGAACAAGCTGTATTGCCCAATGAGCGCACCCTTATCGCATACGAACAATTTCATCTAAGGAGAGAAAACCATGCTCGATTCTCTGAAGGCGCGGATGACCGCGTTTGTTCTCATGATGATTGCCATCATTTCCGCCCTGTTTTGTGGCGTAGCCTATTGGAAGATGAAAGAGGCGATGACCGAAGCCATCTACAGTCAGGTAGATCAGGCGGCATCCGCCAAAGTGAGTTTTGTCAGTGAATGGGTGTCTTCAAGGCAGATGGTCGTGGCATCGGTTCTGGGGCGTTTCGGCGCCGGCGAACTGAAGCTGATTCTCGATCAGGCCAAGGATGCTGGTGGTTTCGACGACATGTATGTCGGCGAACCCGACAAGAAAATGACGCAGTTTACTGCCGCGACGCCGGTGCCGCCGGGTTACGATCCCACCGGACGTCCGTGGTACGTTGCCGCAATCGCTTAACAGGAGGCGATTGCCTCCCCTCCCTATATTGATGCGTCAACCAAGTTGCCGATCATTACATTTGCCAAAGCCCGGCGTGACGGAGGGAACGTGGTTGCCGTTGCCGGCGGCGACGTTCAACTCACGCGGGTCGTTCAGGAAGTCGTTTCGGCCAAATTGCCGGGTGACGGATATGCATTCCTGATTACGCAGGATGGTCTTGTCATTGCACACCCGACCAAGGATTCGGGGCTGAAAAAGATCACCGAGGTTATTCCGGGATTTGATCTTGGTTCTGTGAGCAAGGACGGCAAGCTTCAGTCGTCGTCGGTTGGTGGGGAGAAAATTCTGACCGCGCTCTTCCCGGTGGGCAAAACCAACTGGTTGATGGGTGTCGTGGTGCCCGAAGGCAAAGCCACGGAATCGATCAGCCGACTGTTGTACGGAATGCTTGGCCTGATGGTTGGAGCCCTGGTGGTTGGCTTCTTCGTGACCTCCGTGGGGATCTCGCGCTTGATGAATGGCATCTCGTTGCTGCGGGATGCCATGCAGAACATGGCGGTGGGAAGCGGCGACCTGACCGCCAAATTGCCGGTCGATAGTCGGGATGAAGTTGGCCAGACCAAGGATGCTTTCAACCGATTCCTGGCATCGCTGAAAGACATGGTCAGCGAGGTCAAGGGCAATTCGATCAGCTTGCTGGACGGCATCGAAACGGTGAGCAAGGCAACCGACAACATCAGTGCCAGTTCAAACCAGCAAGCGAATGCTGCCAACGCGACGGCCGCAGCGATTGAGGAAATGACGGTCAGTGTTGCTCACATCGCTGATTCTGCACGCAGCGCTGAACAAATGACACATGACTCAGGAAAGGCGTCCCGACAACTGGCTGGGGAAGTCCGCGAGACGGCCGAAGAAATTGCGTTGATCTCGACGACGGTCAAGCAACTGGAAACGGTGCTCAAGGGGCTCGATAGCCGTTCCATGCAAATCAGCAATATCGTTGCCGTCATCAAGGAAATTGCCGATCAAACCAACCTGCTGGCGCTCAACGCCGCCATCGAAGCCGCGCGCGCGGGCGAGCAGGGCCGCGGCTTCGCGGTGGTCGCCGACGAAGTCAGAAAACTGGCCGAGCGAACCGGTGTGTCGACTGTTGAGATCGGCAACATGATCCGGTTTATTCAGGACGAGACCAAGAGCGCCGTCGGCAGCATGGAGCGAGCGGTAGCCCAGGTTGAGCGCGGTGTCCAGAAGTCGCAGGCGGTGACGCATTCGATCGAACAAATCGAGAAAAGCTCACAAGCGGTGGAGCAGGCTCTTGGCTCGATAGCCACGGCAACATCGGAACAATCTTCCGCCAGTCAGGAAATCGCCCGCAACATCGAGCGCATCAATGAAATGACGCAAAGCTCGGACGTTTCGGTGCGCGAGACGCAGAGCCAGACTCACCAACTCCGGCAACTGGCCCAGGATCTGCGCGTATTGATGGATCGATTCAGAGTGTAGTCGTCGTTCGCTTTTCCGTACGACGGAGAGCGTGACGGCGACGTCGGGGGCGTTCGCTTGGTGCGATGCCCCCGCTTTATATGCCGCAGAACGCTCGATTTCACATGCAGCCCTCCGGGCTGCATGACCTCTCAAACGAGCGAGTCGTGGCCAGGAAGAATGGCCAAGTATACCTATCCATCCACAAGCGGCGGCAATAGGCCATCTGAAGCATACATGCTTCGAGATCCGCACGGATATTGGCTTTCAGGGCATCATGGCGCGAGAGCCGCGTCCTGATTGCTTCGCAGGACCAGCCAGAGAGCCGAGTATCAGTCGAAATACGAGCGCGCCGCCTCAAAGCGCTGAGCGTAGTAGCTGGCACTCATCTGGTCAATGCGCACCCGGCCGTTGGTCGACGGGGCGTGGATGAAGCGCTCATCGCCGATATAGACGCCAACGTGGGAGAAAGGCGCATTGCGAGTGTTGAAGAAGACGAGGTCGCCCGGACGCAAATCACCGCGTTGTATCCGGCGTCCCTTGCGGGCGATGTCGGCGGCACTGCCGACGACCTTCACACCGACCGCTCTGTCGTAGATGTAGGAGACCATGCCGCTGCAGTCGAGACCGGCTTCCGGATTTTTGCCGCCGAAGCGGTAGCCGGTATCGATCAGGCCGAGCGCGAAGAGCATGACTTCATTCCCCTTTTCGCTCAATTCGGGCCGCGTCGTCAGTGGCACATCGGGCACTCGCCCACGCTCGGGCGGTGTGGTTCCGCACGCGGCGAGAAGGAATACAAGGCAACCGGCAATCAGGGCACGAAGGTTCATGCCCGGGAGTATAAACCGGTCAGTCAGGTGGCTTCTGACTGGCATA
>JBBQAT010000216.1:0-6055 GCA_038316625.1 Burkholderiales bacterium | reverse complement strand
ACGAGCGTTTTGCTCTAGCCGCTTAGGCGGTTGGACCGCTGTACTGACTGGTCTCTGGGTCAGGTGAGGCAACTCACGGCAGCGTCATTTACAGAGGCTCGCCCCAGCCAGGGTTACTTTGGCCGGGGCTAAATCCAAGGTGACTCGCCTGAAGCAAGCCTGTTCGGCCGGCGTGCAACGGTTAAAACCTAAATGACCGGACTATGTATGTAGAACTGTCTGTAGAGGACTTGCGGACGGGGGTTCGATCCCCCCCGCCTCCACCAAACTCGATAGCCAATTTCAATGGGTTAGAAACTTAGCCTACTTGAAGTTGGCTATTTTTTTTGGCTGTTTTTGACTTGACGGTCAGCTTTTTTCAGCGTTCTCAGTGACTTCCAACAATGAACTTAGGCTGAAGATCAGGTTGGTACTCTTTGCTCAAGTATATTTATGTCATACGCCGTTAGACGCGGCACATCTACGCGAACATGATGCTGCCTGCCGTGGAGCATCGGATGTGGGTTTCTCATCAAATGTGGCATGCCGATTGGGAAATGATCCGCGGAATATACGGCCACTCGATTCCAGAGGCAGATACCGGTACTGGCAATCACGCCATGGAGTTGTTTGGTCAGGATTTCGCCAAGATCAAGCAACGGCGAGGGGTAACGGGGGTTCGCCCCCCGCCATAAAGAAGTAATTCAAAGGCGAGAAAACCAAGTAAATACAAGGTTTCTGGTTTTTTGTCCAGAGTAGGCTGAAGACGGATCTTTCAATCCGACATCAAGCGAGAAAACACGTGGCGAGACATAGGAATTTCAGAAACCCGCGTACTGCTTATCAAAGAGCAACACCTTTTTGAGAATCAAGCCATTGTTGAAACTTGCTTGCATTGTTGGGGCTAAGTTGCTCGATGTGGCTTTCCCGCAGACGAAAAAAAACCAGTCGATTGTTTATCGGCTGGTTTTTAAGAAGACTGATGAGAATCTAGCCGTCCAAGAAGCTTGGAGGAGCTAGCGCATATCATAGTCATACTCTGGCTCAACGTAGGCACCTTCATCACGAGTGACGTAGTAGATGAGTAACTGCGGCACGGCTACAAGCGCGATGACGAGTCCGAGTGAGGCAATTTGCGACACATTCATTTCGGTTTCCTTTCGGAAGAGAGACTAGCTGTAGTCATGCTCTGGTTGCGGATCTCGCGGACCGCTGAGGTATAGAGCGATCAACTGCGGTACCAACACGAGTGTAACGATAAGACCAATCGAAGCCATTTGGGTTGCATTCATACAACTACCTTTCATTATGTGATAGACATTTTCATCTGACGAAACGTATTTTGCCGAACTGCAGTGTATTTAGCTGTAGCGAGTTTGATATTTTTCTGTGACGTTGTGTAACGTGGCGACGATATCTCATTGGAATGGCGGTTGACAGGATCGTTGTCTGTCGGCTATTTCGACATACCTTTTTTAAGCTTGTGTTACATCGAGAAGATCACTCGCCCACCTCTCCGGTATCAAGGAATCGTCTTGACGACTGGAACCGCAAGCCTCCGTCCACCGGGGAATCCAGATACCGGGGTTATTGGTAAGGCCTCGTTTGAATAGGCACGCGCTCGCCTTCAGGACAAAGGCTGACGCGGGGATCGAGTTACAATAGCGACCCTGTAATTGAATAGCCTCTCACTCCAATGACCGTCGCTACCGCGCTCGTTTCAGGCAACGACCCCCTGCCCCTACTCGCCGAAGAGGCTGTACATCAGGCGCTGGCAAAGGCCGGGCTAACGCATGCCAATGGCGTTCTTCTTTTCCTGACTCCCGAGTTCGCCCGGCACGCCCAGCCGACCATCACCGCCGTCGCGCGGGTGGCGCAGTGTACCCAGGTTGCGGGTGGCATTGCTTCCGGTGTTTTTACCGAGGCTGGCTGGGCCGTTGATCGCCCTGCGGCGGCAGTCATGGTTATTGGTGGCGGCCTCTCGTTGGGGCACCCAGGGCCTGGTGATCTCCCTATTTTGAGTTATGCCGGTGGTCGATTACCGCCGGACTGGAGCATTTCTGGAACACGCTTTGGCGGAAGTTTCGCCGGAAGTGTCGGCTTACCGGAGGCGGTTGTCTGGCAACAGAGCAGGCTGGCCGAACAGCAATGTTGCAGCGTTCAGTTCCTGGGCGCCCAGGTCGAAGTCGGCGTTTCCAGCGGTTTGCAACTCCTCGGTGCCCCCCTGCGTGTCGAGCGCAGCAACGGTTACGACCTGGAGCGACTGGGCGGCCAAGCGGCACTAAATAGTCTGGTCCGGATCCTGCCACTTGAGCTTCGCGAGAATATGGCGCAGCAACTGCATCACCTCAGCGCCGTGTTGCTTGATGACGACAGCCACGCCAAGGAGGCGCTGGCCGAGGGCCGCTACCGTCCGCTGGCGATCATCGCGACCAATTCCGATAACTCGGTGACACTGACTGAACACGTGGCACCGGGGCAATTCCTGGCCTGGGCGATCCGGCAACCCCTCGCCGCCGAAGCCGACATGCGGCAAATGATTGACCGCCTGGCCGAAACTGCCGCCAAACCAGCCTGCGCCCTGATGTTCTCGTGCATCGGCCGCGGACCCTATTTTTACAGCGGCGAAGACCGTGACCGCGATATCCTGTGCGAGCGCTTTCCCGGGCTACCGGTACTTGGTGCCTACGGGACTGGCCAGATTGCGCCAACGACAACCGGCGTGCAGGGTCAAAACCGCCAGTTGCAGAATGCCGTCGTCACCGCCCTTGTCAGCAAACGCCTGAAGGAAGCCCATGTTCAATCCATCACGTGAACAGGTTCGTCGATTCTTCTGCGAATCCTGGCGCAAACACCGCGAACGCCTGATCCTCGAAGGTGCCGAGGCTACCGCCGCCGATCTGATCGAACAGCATCCGGAATACCACGCGCTGCTGGAAAACCCGGAGGCGGCCGTCGAGCAGGAATTCACGCCCGAAAACGGGCAGATGAATCCCTTCCTTCATCTCTCGCTGCACCTGGCCATCGCCGACCAGATCAGCATCGATCAGCCGGCTGGAATTCGCGCGGCCTACGACACGCTGCGTGGGCGGCTTGACGTGCATGAAGCCGAACACGCGATCCTCGAATGCTTGGGCGAAACACTCTGGCGTGCCCAGCGCGAGGGCGGTGCGATGGACGGAGAAAAATACATGGACTGCATACGGCGCGCCGCTGCAGGCTGAAACTGAAATCAGCAGTTCAGCAGAGTCCGAAAAGACAATCGACCAGGAGAATGTTCATGCAGTTCACATCAATGATCCTTTCTAACGCGGAAATCTCGCCCGGTTACTGGCGCATGCGCCTGACCGCGCCGCAGGAGTTTTCAACCGCGACACCGGGCCAGTTCGTGATGGTACGCGTCAGCGGCGCCATTGACCCCTTGCTGCGCCGGCCCTTTGCCGTCTTCGACGTCGGCGTGCATACGCCACCGCAGAGTGGTGCCGTGCCGCAGGTCTATTTCGAGATGCTCTACCGCGTCGTCGGCAAGGGAACAGCAATGCTTTCAGCGCTGCACGAAACCGATCTGCTGGACATTCTCGGCCCCTTGGGAACGGGATTCGACCAGGGCAGTGCGGATGAGGAAAAGCTGATTGTCGGCGGTGGCATCGGGTTGGCACCGCTTTACCTGCTGGCGCGCGAACTGGTGACGCGCAAGTCGCCGGTGCGGCTCTTTGCGGGCGGCCGGACGCGTGACGACATTCTGTGCATCACCGAGTTCGAACGCCTGGGCGTCGAGTGCTACACCGCCACTGAAGACGGCTCGCTGGGTGAGCAAGGACTGGTCACTGAAGCCCTTAAACGCCGGCTGGACGCACTCAAGGGCAAGGCCACGCTGTACGCCTGCGGGCCGGACGGCATGCTGCACGCGGTGGCGAAAATCGCGGCGCAGTACGACATCCCCTGCCAAGTTTCGCTGGAAGGTTACATGGCCTGCGGCGTCGGTGCCTGCCTGGGCTGCGTGGCACCCGGAAAAGGGCATTCGCCGGAAACGCCCGATTATCGCTGCGTGTGCACCGAAGGGCCAGTCTTTGAATCCAGCGATCTGAAGTGGGGAGCCTAACAATGAGCATCGTCAAACCTGACATGAGCGTCAATCTGGCCGGCATTCCACTGCGCAATCCGGTGATGACGGCCTCGGGAACCTTCGGCTACGGCGAGGAGTTTTCCGAGTACGTGAATCTGGAAACCATCGGTGCCTTTGTCACCAAGGGGCTGTCGCTCAAACCGCGCGCCGGCAACCCGACGCCGCGCATCGTCGAAACCCCCGGCGGCATGCTCAACGCCATCGGCCTGCAGAATGTCGGCATCGACGCCTTCATCGCTAAAAAAATCCCCTTCGTGCGCACCGTCAATACGCCGTGCATCGCCAATTTCTTTGGTGACACC
This sequence comes from Burkholderiales bacterium, assembly GCA_038316625.1. Lineage (GTDB taxonomy): Bacteria > Pseudomonadota > Gammaproteobacteria > Burkholderiales > Rhodocyclaceae > Propionivibrio. The sequence goes on along the minus strand of JBBQAT010000216.1, from coordinate 1,648 downwards.
ATCGATGAATACGCCGAAATGACGCGTCGCCTGGATGAGATTCCCGAAGTTGTCGCACTGGAGATGAACATTTCCTGCCCCAACGTCAAACAGGGCGGCATCGTCTTTGGTACCGACCCGGCCTGCGCGGCAAGCGTTGTTGCCGCCTGCCGCGCGGCGACGAATAAGCCGCTGATCGTCAAGCTCTCGCCCAACGTGACCGACGTGGTGACCATGGCCAAAGCCTGCGTCGATGCCGGCGCGGATTCGCTGTCGCTGATCAATACCCTGATCGGCATGGCCATCGACCTCAAGAAACGCCGCCCGGTACTGGCCAACGTCACCGGCGGATTCTCCGGCCCGGCGATCAAGCCGGTCGCGCTGCGCATGGTCTGGCAGGTCGCCAAGGCCGTCAAAGTGCCGATCATCGGCATCGGCGGCATCATGAACGCCACCGATGCGCTGGAGTTCATCCTGGCCGGTGCCACGGCCGTTCAGGTCGGCACCGCCAGTTTCATCAACCCGAGTGCAGCGCAAACGATTGTCGAGGAGATGGAATCCTGGTTGGTGGCCAACGGCGTGGCCGACATCAAGAGTCTGATCGGCGCGCTGGAAGTTTAGACCAATTCCGTAACGCCCATGGATAGGCGATCTTCAATGTCTATGCGTGGAGAAGCGCATGAATATTGGATTCCACGGCATGCCTTGCGTAGACCGCCATTTCATGCGCTTTGCAGGCGATGATCAGAGAGTAGCCCGACCAATCACTTCAGCCAGTGTCGTAGTCCCTGCTGCGACTTTCATCGCACCAGAGATGCGCAGGGGTTTCATCCCTTCGCGGTAAGCCAGATCGCGAATCTTGGCCACATCGGCGTTGTCGCTGATCGCCTGCTTCATGTCCGGCGACAGCGTGAGGATTTCATAGACGCCGATACGCCCGTGATAGCCAGTCATGCGGCATTCGAGGCAACCCACCGGCTGGTAGAACCGGGTCGGGCGATTCGCTTTCCACGGGGCCACCAGACGATCCCACTGGACTTCGTCCTCTGCGGTCGCAGGACTCGCCTTCTTGCAATGCGGGCAAAGCACGCGCACCAGACGCTGCGCCATGACGCCGAGTAGCGTGGCGCTGATAAGATAGGATGGAACGCCCAGATCGAGCATGCGCGTGACCGCCGCCGGCGCATCGTTGGTGTGCAGCGTGGAAAGCACGAGGTGGCCCGTCAATGCGGCCTGGATGGCCACTTCGGCGGTTTCCAGATCACGGATTTCGCCGACCATTATGATGTCCGGATCCTGCCGCATCAGCGCCCGCACGCCTTGCGCAAAATCCAGGTCAATGGCGCTCTGCACCTGCATCTGGTTGAACGCCGACTCGACCATTTCAATCGGGTCTTCGATGGTGCACACGTTAACCTCCGGCGTGGCCAGTTGCTTGAGCGTCGAGTAGAGCGTCGTTGTTTTGCCCGATCCGGTCGGGCCGGTGACCAGGATGATGCCATGCGGATTTTCCGACATCGACTTCCAGCGCGACTGATCCTCTTCGGAAAAACCCAGATCGGTGAAGTTGCGCACCAGCACTTCGGGATCGAAAATCCGCATCACCAGCTTTTCGCCAAACGCCGTCGGCAGCGTTGACAGGCGCAACTCGGCCTCCTGGCCGTCGGCG
>JBBQAT010000215.1:0-6158 GCA_038316625.1 Burkholderiales bacterium | reverse complement strand
CTGCGTTCGGCCATGCGCGCGACCCGGTTATCCGGATTGAGCACGCTGCCCTGGCGCAACTCGGTGCGGCTGGCGTAGCCGTAGAGCGTGGCATCCCAGCCGGCGTTCCAGCTCGACTCTTCGGCAGCAGCCGTGCCGATGAGCAGACTCAGAACCAGAAGCGAAATTCTCACTGCATCTGTCCCAGATCAAACTCCGACGCGGCGACCTTGCTGACTTTCGCGGTGGTGTAGGTCATTGTCGTTTCGGCGTCGATCAATGCATCACGGATGCTCATTTTGCTGACAAAGGGAAGGCGCTTGCCGTCGTAGTCGATGAGATTGTCGTATTCAAAACGCGCACTCTTGAGCAATTTGCCGCTCAGCGAATAGAACTCGGCCTTGACCGCCACGCCGCGTTTGACCGATACCCAGTAGCGGACACGGTCGTAGGTCGCACGTTTGTGTTTCGCGGTGAGGTCGAGCTGGTAACAGTCTTCACCGTCGACCGACTCGTTGCCGCCGAGCTGCGCATCGTAGTCGCCGGCATAGTTGGTGGCTGCAATGTCGCCGTTCGACGCTTGGCCGCTCATGCGCTGGCGCGGCGAGATGGGGATCGGTTTGGACAAGCCATTGCGCGTCAGCCACATGTTGCGTTCTACCTGCAATAGCTTGCCGCCTTTGGAACGCGCCGGTTCCAGCGTTTCGGCCACGCTCGATTCGCCGACCGCCTTGACCAGCAGCCGTTGCGGTTCGTCGGTGCGTTCACCGTCGCGCGAGACGAGGCGGATCTCCCAGATGATGCCCGGCAGACCGCCGCCGCGCGCCTGGTCGGAATTCTTGAGGATTTCTTGCGCATCGGGAGCCGCCCACGCAAGACCGGACAGAGCGAGATTAAGCACGGCGAGCAATCCAGTAATTCTCTTCATGGCATTCCCCTTAAACATGGCCGAGTGCATCGATGATCGGCTTCTTCGCCGCGCGACGTGCGGGCAGATAGGCGGCAATCGTACCGACCAGAGCCATCAGCACAAAGGTGAAGATGATGCGGCCACTATCGAGGTCGATGAGCAAGGCCACCGGGCTGACGCTGTTGGGCGGGATGTAGGACACTTCCGCGACGTTGATGCCCCAGCGCACGGCCACCGTGATCAGCAGTCCGACGCCGCAGCCGATCAGCGTCAGCAGCATCGATTCGGTGGTGAATAGGCGCACGACGCCACGCCGCTTGAGGCCGATGGCGCGCAAGGTACCGATCTCGCGCGTGCGTTCGACGACGGTCATGCCCATCGAATTGGCGACGCTCATCAAGACGACGGTCAACACGATCAGGAAGATGAAGCCGAAGATCATGTCAAACATGCCATGCACCTGGTTGTAGAAACTCGACAACTCCTGCCAGGTCTGGATTTCAACGTCGAATCCGGCCCCTTTCAGCTTTTGCAACAGGCGGTCGCGCATCACAAGCGTCTGGCTGGCATCGTCGAGCAGGATCGTCAAACGGTCCGCCCGGCCTTCGGCGTCGATCAGGTTGCGCGCTAATGCCAGCGGGAAGAAGGCGAACTTGTCGTTGGTCCCGGCGTTGCCGGTGTTGAAGCTGTGTCCGACGGTGATGTCGAGCGCGTTGGCCTGTCCGTTCAGCGTGTTGGTCAGCACCGCCGCCTGACCGCCGACCGTGAGATGAAGGATGTCAACCAGGCCTTCGCTGAGCTCCACGACTTCGTCATGCGCCGGGTCGAGCTTCTTCTTCACGTTGTCGTACAGGCCGCTCTTCACTTCGGCATCGGTCAGGAGGTTTTGCTGCAAGCGGTCCATCGCGGCGGGCTCGATCGCTTCGGCAACAAAGATGGTGCTGGCGCGCCCATTGCTGATCAGCCCGCTCAGCGCCAGCCTCGGCGCAACCATCTCGACATGCGCTTCCTCCTTGAGCAGCCCGGAAATCGTCTCGACCTCCTTGGCAGTGAGCAGATAGCGTTCCGGGTCGAGCTTGCCTTCCAGTCGCATACCGGTTTTGCTCAGGGTCAGGTGACCGAGCAACTCGGCGTGGATCGCATTGCGCGTCAACCCGCTATAGACGTTGTGCGTGTAGCCAGCGAACAGCGTGATCGCCGCAAAACCGAGGGCGATGGCGAACAGAGTCACCAGCGAACGGCGGCGGTTGCGTGTAAGCCCGCGCAGGGCCAGTTTGAACGTGTTCATGCCATCACCTCGTCGCTTTCAATGCAGCCATCGCGCAGCAGGATTTTTCGGTCGACGTGGTCGAGCAGGCGCGGGTCGTGCGTGGTGAACACGAAGGTGACTTTGCGCGCCCGATTCATCTCGCGCATTAGATCAACGACCATGCGGCTGTTTTCGGAATCCAGATTGGCTGTTGGTTCGTCAGCGATCACCAGTTTTGGATCGACCACTAGCGCGCGTGCGATGGCGACGCGCTGGCGCTGCCCGCCGGAGAGCTTGTCCGGCAAAGAATTCTTGAAGCGCTCCAGCCCGACATCGATCAATGCGGCCAAGGCGCGCTGGCGGATCGTGCTGGTGTTCGCGCCCTGAATCTGCAAGGGCAGCATCACATTTTCCAGCGCCGAGAGCACCGGCACCAGGTTGAAGTTCTGGAAGACGAAACCGATCTTGCTGGCGCGAAACTCGGTGAGCGCATCGTCTGACAGGACCCGCGTGTCCTGGTCCTCGAAATGCACTTCACCCTCGGTCGGCGCGTCGATCAGGCCAATGATGTTCATCAGCGTGGTTTTGCCGCTGCCCGAAGGCCCCCACGCCGCAAGGAACTCTCCGGCATGGATGTCCAGCGAAATGCTGTGCAGTGCGTCGATGGTCGTTTCGCCGAGCATGAAACGGCGGCGTACGTTGCGTAGCCTCAGGATGGGCGGATGACCGGTGGTGTCGTTCATGGATGACCTCGTTTTGTCGATACTGGTACGGTGAAGATGCACAGTATCCAGACGCGACCGGTCAAGCTAGGGCGATGTGACGAATTGCAGCTATTGGGCAGCGAACTGCGGGAATGCAGACTTGAGTGGTGGCTGTTTTACGCAGGCGGTTTGAAGTTGCCGTGTTATCGAGGAGGGCTGGAAGGCTTATGGATTGGCGTTCTGCAACGTGCCATGCCGGAGAGCCGCGTAAACATTGGCTTCCAGGGCATGCTTTACCCACAGAATCCCCTGTAAAACCTGTGGAAAACCACTGGATAACTTACGGAGGTCGATGTTGCGTAAGGGTTTTTCTCTGGTGCCCGGTTTTTGCCCAGATGTTCCGTAAATCCGTGCTATGTTTGGTAAACCTCAAACGTTCACAGGGGAGGGCAATCATGTCTGTTCAACATGCGACCAGGACCAGTACGGATCGGCGGACGTTCGATCTCTCGGTTAACACCCCCATTGAGAAAGAACGGCGCTGGAACAAGGACCGCCGCCGCCTTGTGGTGAATGAAGACGAGCTTTACGATCCGGATTGGGAAGTCGGCGATGGCGATCTGGCCGAGTACGCCCGGATCGCCCTTGATGACTAGTAGTCAGTCACGGAGAAATCAACGTATAGCAACCGTCATTCCGGCGAAAGCGACCGGAGGAAGTGCAGAGCCCGGAATGACGGCGTTTTTATCTACGCGTTTCAACATGACTGCCTACTAAGTCCCGTCTGTCCGTTACCGGATCGTGAGCGGGATCGTCCGGTTCTTCTTGAGCTTGCCAATGACGTGCATCTCGCAGGGTTTGCAGTCAAAGCGCAGGGTCAGCTTTTCATTGCCGTTGCTCAGGAGCATCGGGTCCGGGCGGATACCCTTGACCTGTTTGGGGCAGAGATTGAAGGAGTAGCGCAGGCAGTGCTTGGTGATCATCAGCGACACGTCGCCTTTTTCTTCGTGGCATTCGTAGGCCGGTTCGATAACGCTCACACCATGCTTCTGGTAGAAGGCGCGTGCCTTGGCGTTGAAGACGTTGCCCAGATAGCTCAGCGCATCGTCTGGATAGGGGACGGGTGGCTCAAGCGGAGCGAGGCGCTCAGGTCGTTTGCAGGCAGCGACCCGCGCCGTATCCAGCGCTTCGACAGCGGCTCGACGCAAGGCATTGAGCGCGGAAGCCGGAATGAACCAGGCGGTCTCAGTCGCCACATCAATTCGTTCCGGGCTGTAAATCGTGTTGCCGAGTTTGCCCAGGTTTTCGCGCAGCGTCGTCATGGCGCGTTCGGCGTTCTGGGCGGCTTCCTTAGTCTGCGTAATCTCGGCGCAGGCGCTGACACCCTGATCGTCGGTGATGTGCAGGGCGAAGCCGTTCGTCGTTTCCTCAAAGCGCAACTGAACCGGGATGCGTCGTTCGGCCGATTTATTCTCCAGTTGGCGCTCGAACAGTTGGTCGCGGTTGCGGTAGATCGTTGTGCCGACCAGCAAATCAGCCGGGAGCCGGCCATCCACGAGCGTCGGCGAAAGCCGGTAGCCGGAACCCGCTGCTTCAGCAAGGTTGATGCGCATGCCGGCGAGTTCGTTATTGGCGTTGAAAAAGGTGATTCCATCACCGTTGTGAAGAGTGTCCTTGCTGCTGATGTCAAAGCTGATGCGTCCGAGCTTGATGACTTCGCCGATTTTTTCCCCGACGAATTTTGGCGTGGCAAATGCGGCGATGTCGGTTTGACGATCCTGCACGAAGTAATCGGTCGCGCCGCGATTGAAGGTCTTTTCCGGCTGCGGAGTAAAAAGGAAGGTACTTTTGCCCGATGAGCTGCGCCCATAGCCGGGAAGTTCTTCGATGATTTCATCGAGTTGTTGACGGTAATGCGCCGTGATGTTCTTGACGTAGGACAGATCCTTCAACCGACCTTCGATCTTGAACGAGCGGATTCCGGCGTCGATCAGCGCACGCAGGTTGTCGGTCTGGTTGTTGTCCTTCATCGAAAGAAGATGCTTGTCTTCGGCGACGATCTGCCCGTCCTGATCGGTCAGCGAGTAGGGCAGGCGGCAGGCCTGTGAGCAATCGCCCCGGTTCGCGCTGCGCCCGGTCTGCGCGTGGCTGATGTTGCATAGACCGCTGTAGCTGACGCAGAGCGCGCCGTGGACAAAAAACTCCAGCGTGGCCGTGGTGTTTGCAGAGATTTTGCGAATCTGTTCAAGCGAGAGTTCGCGCGCCAGAACGATCTGCGAGAAGCCGACGTCTTCAAGGAAGCGGGCTTTTTCCAGCGTCCGGATGTCGGCCTGCGTGCTGGCGTGGAGTTGGATCGGCGGCAGGTCGAGCTCCAGCAGCCCCATATCCTGCACGATCAGCGCATCGGCACCCGCTTCATAGAATTGCCAGACAAGCTTCTGTGCCTCATTCAGTTCTTCATCCTTGAGGATGGTGTTGAGCGCCACCAGAACGCGCGCGTTGTAGCGATGGGCGAAGCTGGCCAGGCGCTCGATGTCCGCAACGGTGTTTCCAGCGTTGGCGCGGGCGCCAAAAGATGGACCGCCGATATACACGGCGTCAGCGCCGTGAATGATGGCTTCGATGCCGAATTCGGCGTTTTTTGCCGGCGAAAGCAGTTCAAGAGCGTTGTGATGTGAGGTCATGGAGGTGAAAACTGGCAAGGGGCACCATTGTAAGCCATTGATAAAAAAGCCTCGTGTGAAAATTGCCGGGTTCAGACCAGGGTTTTTTCAATTTCACTATTACTTTTGTCAACCACGGGCAAAAAGGCGCGTTATTAGGCTCATGGTGGAGATCCACCGTAACGAACGGAGTTAGAACATGGGCAGTCTGAGTAACGAATCCTTTGATGAGTTCCTGGATTCTTTGAAACAAGCCGGTGTGGCCATCAGTAATGAACGTGAATTGCGTGAGCGCCTGGCCGAAGTACAGCGCTGGCGTTTTGCTTTCTCAACCCTGGCTACCAACGGCCGTCCGCTGGGTATCAAGTTTGAAGACCACAGCGCCAGCGTGAATGAAGCTGAAATTCACCGCGCTTTTACCAAGTTCCAGTTTCCGGAAGGCATGGAAGTCGCGTTCGCGGCCAGCCTCAGGGCAGATCACTGATCAACGAAAGAATCCGCTGATGACCGGCGTATTTCCGGTTTTCGGGGAATAAAAAAAGACCCGCAGAGTGAAATCTGCGGGTCTTTTGCTTTCTGGCTTTAACGTGTGATCGGCTTGTAGCGAATCCGCTTCGGCTTTGCACCTTCCTCACCCAGACGTTTTTTCTTGT
>JBBQAT010000214.1:0-6227 GCA_038316625.1 Burkholderiales bacterium | reverse complement strand
GCCGCACTGCGCAGCAGCAAACAGATCGTCGACGCCGCCCGTCTCGGAGCCGACATCGTGACCTGCGGGCTGGCGGTCTATCAGGGCGGCTTCGAGCATCCTTACACCAAGAAAGGCCTCGAAATCTTTCAGAACGCCTGGGACAACACGGCAACCGAGTAAGCTGAGAGCTCACCATGGAAAAACTTCGCGCACTCAATCCACACCTCACGATGCATCACGTTGCCGAAAGCCGATTCGCGCTTTACGGCCGTGTTCTCACGGGCTACGACTTCCGCACGTGGATTGATTACCTCGGTACGCAGACCGCCGTACCGCCGCAGGGAAATGTCTATGTCCCGAGCGAGCCCGGGCTCGAAGCGCTGAGCCCGTTCGCCGAGGTGCGCGACACCCTGTTTGCCGGCATGCCGATCCAGGCAGGCTATTGCAACGGCAACAGCAGCTTGCTCAACGGCCTCGAATACCACAAGACCATTGAAGTGCTGGTCGCGCAGACCGACTTGGTGTTGCAGCTTGCCGACTATAGCCACATGGTGAACTTCACGCTCAACGTATCCCACGTCGAAGCCTTTTTCGTTCCAGCGGGGACGGCTATCGAACTCAAACCGACGGCGCTGCATCTCGCTCCGAGCCGGGTAAGCGACGCCGGATTCAAGGCGGCCATCGTTCTGCCCGCCGGCACCAACACCGACCTGCCGGCGAACATCGCCATCCAGAAGGACGATCCCGAATCCCGGATTTTGTTCAAGAAAGGCAAGTGGATGCTGGCGCACCCGGAAAACACTGTCGCGCTTTCCAGGGGGGCGGTCGCAGCGCTTATTGGACCCAATCTGCAAGTCCACTACAAATAGCCTCAAGCCCATCATCCAGCGCGACAAACTGAAAATGACCGACACTCGCATCCACATCGAACATGACGAAGATCGCTTCAGCATCCTGCTCAACGGCCGCGAACTGATTCGACACTCGACCGCCGCACCCTGCCTGTGGCTGGGGACTGGTCAGGCGGACATCGACATGTTCCGCGGCAATTTCTCGATCAAGGATCACGTTGTCGAGCGCGTGGGTCTCACGCACTTCGCCATCGCCGCACACGTCGACGGCTGGCTGATCACGCTGTCACGCGCCGACGTGAGCGCCACGCTGCAGGTGCGCGAAATTGAAGGTCGACTCGTCATTCAGGCGAATGCCATGGGCACGCCCAACCGGCTGTGGCTGCGCCTCGCCGCTGACCAGGACGAACGCGTCTATGGCTGCGGTGAACAGTTTTCCTACTTCAATCTGCGCGGCAAAAACTTCCCGCTGTGGTCCAGCGAACAAGGCGTCGGGCGCAACAAGAAGACCTACGTCACCTGGCAAGCCGACTGCCTGGAAAACGCGGGAGGGGATTATTACTGGACCTTTTTCCCGCAACCTACCTTCGTTTCGTCGAAAAAATACTACTGCCATACCGTCGACTCGTGCTACATGGACTTCGACTTCACGGCACCCGATTACCACGAACTGCAGTTCTGGTCGGGCAGCGTTAGCTTGCAGTTTGAACCGGCAGAAACCTACCTTGAGTTGCTGGGCAAACTGACCGGGCTTCTGGGTCGCCAGCCGGAACTTCCGGACTGGGTCTATAACGGCGTCATTCTTGGCATCCAGGGCGGCACTGACGTCTGCCAGAAGAAACTCGATACGATGCGCGCGCAGGGTGTCCCGGTCGCCGGATTGTGGTGCCAGGACTGGGAAGGCAAACGCATCACCTCCTTTGGTAAGCGCCTGATGTGGAACTGGCGCTGGGACGAAGCCATGTACCCCGACCTGCCCGAGGCAATGGAACGCTGGAAAGCTGAAGGCGTGCGTTTTCTCGGCTACATCAATCCCTATGTCGCCATCGAAAAAGAGCTATACGCCGAAGCAAAAGAAAAGGGCTATCTCACCAGCACACTGGACGGAAGCGACGACTACAAGGTCGAGTTCGGCGAGTTCTACGCCGGCGTGGTTGATTTCACCAACCCGGCCGCCTACGACTGGTACAAGGGCGTCATCAAGAAGAATCTGATCGAATTCGGCCTCGACGGCTGGATGGCCGATTTCGGCGAGTACCTGCCGACCGACACCAAACTGCATAACGGAGTGAGTGCCGAAGTCATGCACAACGCCTGGCCGGCACTGTGGGCGAAATGCAATTACGACGCGCTGGAAGAAAGCGGCAAGTTGGGCGAAATCCTGTTCTTCATGCGCGCCGGATACACCGGCAGCCAGAAGCACTCGGTCATGATGTGGGCGGGCGATCAGAACGTCGACTGGAGCATGGACGACGGACTCGCTTCCGTGATCCCGGCGGCGCTCTCACTGGCGATGAGCGGACACGGCCTGCATCACAGCGACATCGGCGGCTATACCACGCTGTTCGAAATGAAGCGCAGCAAGGAATTGCTGATGCGCTGGTGCGAATTCGCCGCCTTCACGCCGCTGATGCGCACCCACGAAGGTAACCGTCCGGACAGTAACTGGCAGTTCGACAGCGATGAAGAAACCATGCAGCAGTTCGCGCGCATGGGAAAAGCGTTCGTCCGCCTGGCCCCCTACATCAAGGCACAGGTTCGCATCAATGCCCGGGAAGGCATTCCGGTCATGCGCCCGTTGTTCCTGCACTACGAGGACGATGAGGCGTGCCATGACCTCCGTTACCAGTACCTGCTAGGGCAGGACTTGTTGGTTGCCCCGGTGCATCAGCCGGGCCAGACGACCTGGGAGGTGTATCTGCCAAAGGACGAGTGGATTCACTTGTGGAACGGCGATTCGTATTCGGATGGAGGCACCGTCACGGTTGACGCACCGATCGGTGAGCCACCCGTCTTCTATAGAAAAAACTCGGACTGGTCAGCGCTTTTTTCGGGCTTTTGCCAGTCGCATGCGCGGTCAGCCTGAAACCCGATCTGGTTAGCAAATCAAAAGACAAACTGAAAATATTTTCATTTACAAAAGATCTTTATTATTCATGGACAAAAGCAGCAAATATTCAGCATTCGAGGCCTTCATGCAAATGCTGTCAAAACCAATCGTTGCTTGCCTTCAATTGCACTGATACGTTTGCAGACCATGCTGACACGGCCGTTTGAATCATTTTTCGACACGCTTGACCAAAGATTTTGCTTCACCCTTGAAATCGCACCATCGTTACGAGCTTGCATTACAAATCACCCAAATCCATGTAGTTCATGCAATTCTCTGAGGAGGACTCTTTCATGAAATTCAAACAAAACAGAATCTTTATCGCCGTCACCGCTGGTCTGCTGATGTCTTTTGGCACTCAGGTTTCTGCGCAGGAATTGCGCGTACAGTGCTATTCAGACGGCAATGAATGTGAAGTAACCGGTGACATTGCCAAGCGTTTCGAAGCCGCCAATGCGGGCATCAAGATCCTCATCGACAAGGTCCCGTACAAAGCCGTTGTCGAACAGCTTCCGGTTCAGCTGGCTGCCGGCGAAGGCCCGGACATCGCTCGCGTTGCCGACCTCGGCGGCCTCAACAAGTTTTACCTCGACCTGACGCCGCACCTGGGCGCACGCGCAAAATACTGGCAGGACAATTTTGCATCGACCCTGAACTGGTTCCGCTCGACGGAAGAAAAAGCCTCCGGCAAGGGCATCTACGGCCTGATGTCGCAGCTCACGGTGACCGGTGGCTTCGTCAACAAAACCCTGTTCGAGCAGGCCAAGGTGGCGATGCCCCCGGCCACTGCCACGTGGGATGACTGGATGGCTGCAGCGAAAAAAGTCGCTGACGCCACACAGACTCCGTTCGCCATGGCCATGGATCGCAGCGGCCACCGCTTTGCGCCGATGGCCGTCGCCTATGGTGCCAAAATCTTCGACGCAAGCGGCAAGCTCGTGATTGATGACGGTTACAAGATGGCCGCCAAGAAATTCGTCGACTGGAACAAGAACGGCCTGATGCCCAAGGAAGTCTGGGGTGGCGTCGGCGGCTCGCAGTATCGTGATGCGTTCGAAGAATTCGCCAACGGGCGCGTCGTCATGTATTACTCCGGCTCCTGGCAGATCAGCCGCATGGACAAGCAGGTAACCAAAAACTTCGACTGGGCCGTCGCACCCGCCCCCTGTGGCCCGGCGGCTTGTACCGCCATGCCCGGCGGCGCAGCCTTTGTTGCCTTCAAGCGCACCAAGAACCCGGCAGCCGCAGCCAAGTTCCTCGACTTCCTGGCCTCTGATGCAAACTACACCGAGCTGATGGCCAAGACCCAGAACATCCCGGCTCACCTCGGCGTCGCCAAGGCCGGCGTGTCCTATGATGTTTCGCCGGCAGCCAAGGCAGCATTGAACAGCTTTGTCGCCGACGTCCCGAAAATTGCCAAGCCGAACTTCGATCTGCAAGGCTACGGACTGAACCGCGCAATCTTCCAGCCAACGGCTCAGCGTCTTGGTCAAGCCATTGTTGGCGAGATGTCGACCGACGACGCCCTCGTTCGTCTGGCAGCAGACATGGAAGACCAGGTCAAAGGTGCCAGCAAGTAAGCTCGAAGCAAACCAATAGCGACAAGCGGCACGCCCTCATGCAACTGGGCGTGCCGTGCAAATCGCATCGCTTTTCTAGCACATCACGATCAGCTCAATACGCTTTGAGAGGATTGGCAATGAAATCCACAATCCATTTCAGGGGGACGCAATGAACACCAGCGCCCGTACGCCGTGGTTCTTCCTGACACCGAACCTGATCATCTTCGGTGTTTTCACTTTTCTGCCGATCGCCGTCAACCTCTTTTACGCCTTCACCGGTGGCGTCCAGTTGTATCCGCAGGACCGGCCCTATGTGGGCATGGAAAACATCTCGACCCTGCTCGATTGCGGAAACTATTGGGATGTTTCGACCTGCAAGAAGGATCTCTTCTGGCGTGCGGTATGGAACACCGCCTACTTTTCCGTCGTACAAGTGGCGCTGATGATCCTGTTCAGCCTGATTACCGCCATCGTGCTCAACCGCAAGGTGATCGGACGTGGTTTCTGGCGCGGCGTGTTTTTCTACCCGGTCCTGCTTTCGCCGGTCGTTGTCTCGCTGATCTGGAAATGGATACTGCAGCGCGAAGGTCTGCTCAACGCCGTCACCGTGGCCATTGGCGGACAACCCACACTCTGGCTCGGCGAAGCGCATTGGGCCTTCTTCTGGGTTTCCTTTGTCAGCATCTGGTCGCAAATGGGGTTCTATACGCTGATCCTGTTGTCCGGCCTGCAAGCCATCCCGGCCGACCTGTATGAAGCCGCCCAGATGGACCGCGCCTCACCCTGGCGCACTCTGTGGCGAGTGACGCTACCACTGCTGCTGCCCAACATGATCGTCGTCGGCGTGCTCGGTGCCATCCGCGCCGTTCAGACTTTCGACAACGTATTCGTACTTACTGGCGGCGGGCCTGGCTCGGCCACCATGTTTGTCGTCCAGTTCATCTATCAGACCGGCTTCCAGGAACAGGTCCGGCTCTATGGCCTGGCCGCAGCCGGCTCTTTGCTGCTCGCTATTGCGCTGATCTTCCTGACACTGATCCAACTCCGTGTCTCGAAAGCCGATTCTGCAGGAGAACGTGCAAAATGAAGCTCCTCACCTTTTTCACCGCGACGCATGGTCGACAAAAGCTCGACTGGACCGACTGGCTGACTTATTCCTACCTGTTGCTTGGTCTGTTCCTGATGTTCGGCCCGGTGCTTTGGCTGGTTGCCTCGTCGTTCAAGACCGAATCGGCCCTCAGCGAATTCCCGCCCAGTTTCCTGCCCTATGGACAGAAATCGATTTCGGTACCGGGTGAGGAAAAAGCCAAACCGGTCTATCGCGTCAAGCTGGCCGACGGCACCACCAAGGAATTGCCGGAGCTTCGTCGCATTGGCCTGACGGCAACCTATGTTGATCCGGCCAAACCGGACGAATTGATCCGGGGCAACATCAAGGATCGTGAGCCGGTCAAGGAATTCCGCCTGGCCACCGAGAACTACACTGATCTCATTGGCAAGCTCAATTTCGGCACCTACCTGTGGAATTCGGTGTTCATCACCGTTGTTGCCACCTTCCTGACCCTGCTGTTCAATTCGATGGCCGCGTTTGCCCTGTCGAAATACCAGTTCCGGGGCCGATCCGGCGTCTTCCTGCTGATCATCGCTACCCTGATGGTGCCTCCGGCGATCGTTCTGGTACCGAACTTCCTGGTCATCACCGAACTCGGCCTGCTCAACAGC
>JBBQAT010000213.1:0-6248 GCA_038316625.1 Burkholderiales bacterium | reverse complement strand
GGCGGGTGGAAAGGATACGCTTCCGAAGCCAAGCCCGGCCCCATCACGATGCTCCATGGCTTGCAACGTCTCGCCGCTATCGGCCAAGGATGGAAATTGGCTAAGGGAGATGTGTGCATAGATTAGCCTTCAAGGGGAGGGGCGGGGTGGGGATCAATGCTGTTGAATTAGCCCGTGATCCTGTAGAATATGTAGCGTAGTCTGTTGATTGCAAGTATTATTTTTTTAACGAGGTTAAACATGGCACAGATCTTGACCTCAAAATTCATGCCAGATCTCTAGTCTTCTGGCGTCTTTTCAGCGGCTGATTCCCGATGCGCTTTCGGCAAGAAAGCACATTGAGAAAGCCAACGGCTTTAGCCGTGATTGTGCGCTGACGCTCCCCAAACTCTTTGTCTTCCTGCTCTCGCTGGTCGGTAGCGGAAAACAGTGCGGTGTTGACAGCAAGTCCGGTCTGTTTTTCAATCACGCTCAACAGAGCGGGGTATGGCCCGAGGCTAAAGCCGTCAGCCGAAGCGCTGTCACCAAAGCGCGCGCCAAACTCTCATGGCGCGCCTTTGAGCACGTTCTTCATGAAGCGGTTAAACTGGCTTACACCCTCTGGCCAACGACCGAAGCGCATACGTGGCAAGGCTTGTCGGTGTTTGCCATCGATGGCTCCAAATACACCTTGCCGGCGACCGAGGAATTACGCACCGTCTTCAACCCAAAAAGTGGTTTGCAGCATCCCGGTAAAGGCCATTACCCGCAGTGCCTGGTCAGTACGGTGGTCGATGTCTTTCGCCGCCTGCCTCTGGCACGTACGATCATCGCCATCGCCCAGGCGGATGAGCGCAAACAGGCGCTGGCACTCTTGCCGGCCATTCCAGCGGCGGGCGTTATCCTGTTCGATCAGGGGTATCCGGGATTCGATCTCATCGATGCGTTGCGTCGGCAGTACGCCGGATTCTGGGTCATCCGCTGCCCGGCGTCGGGCACCTTTCCAGCTGTCGAAGCCTTTGCGCAATCGGGGCAAACGGAGGCGGTTCTGACGCTCACGAGAGCCCTGCGCTCGCCGATCTCTTTGCGCGCGATCCGTTTGCTCAGTCCCGAGGGCAAGATCTCCGTGTTACTGACCAATCTTCCTTCGGACTCCCGATTCGACGCCTCGCAGATCATTGCGTTGTATTTTCGGCGCTGGGCGGTCGAAATTCACTATCGCGATGAAAAAACCTGCCTGTGTATCGAGACTTTTCATAGCCGGACCGAAAACGGTATCCGCCAGGAACTCTTTGCCGTCCTCATCGTGGCGGTCATTTCCCGCGTGCTGTCCGTCATGACAGCTGATCAAAATCATTCGTCAAAGGCCGAGCCTCAACTC
This sequence comes from Burkholderiales bacterium, assembly GCA_038316625.1. GTDB lineage: Bacteria > Pseudomonadota > Gammaproteobacteria > Burkholderiales > Rhodocyclaceae > Propionivibrio. The sequence goes on along the minus strand of JBBQAT010000213.1, from coordinate 4,888 downwards.
AAGCACGCCATCCTTACCACGGCTCAACAGGCAGCGGTCTTGATCCCTTGTAACCCGGATCGGGCGTTGCTCTTATTCCGGAGCGCCCTCGCAGAGATCAAGCGTGTTCTTTACTACCCTCCGAAAAAACCAAGACCACCACAACCTCGCGTCTCCAAGCGACCTTCAAACAAGTGGAAGGAACACAAATCACGTCGGGCATTCGGTCAGGTAGGGGCTTAATTCAACAGCATTGGGGGTGGGGATGGGGTGCAAAAGGTGGTCGAACTGATGCAATTACCCCCATCCTCCTCCCAACCTCCCCCTTGAAGGGGGGGGGTGATGCGCACAGCATTCAGGCGATTGCCTTGGGCGCCGCCCCAAAGCTGAATATTTGGAGGCCGCTTTGCATCGATACAACAGCTTGAGTCGCGGTGCTGCTGCCCGCCCTGTAGCCCCCGTAAAATGGCGATCTGCAAACACAGTGCCCTGCGAGGCAATATTTACGGCCATCTTCATGGCATACATCTGCAGATGGCCTATTCATGCGGTTTTCGTGGCTGTCACGCTTGGCGGACCGTGGCCCGTTTGGCCGACCACAGGTTCCAGATATTTTGATTCGGGATGGCAATGGATAGCACAGAAACCGCACCCGGTGGAATGAGAAGACGGTCTGCCCTGACGGTGGCCGTTCGTTGGGCGTCGCGAGTAAGGCCGTGATTGAGCGACGGTGCGCGCACAAGCTTTTGCAAGCTTTGACAAATTGCGCTAAGATGCTGATCTTTAAATGTTTTTGTTTATTGGCAACGGCGCATCGTTTTGCTGAGTTATCAATAAGCTATTGTTTTGAGTGCGGACTCGAAACTCGTTTGACCACGGTTCAGGTCCGCGCGGGCCTACCAAACACCGCCTTGCGGTACAGGTTTTGTCGGCTGTTCCGGGTTGATCCGGAACAGCCGACTTTTCTTTGAGGTCGAAGGGCGCTAGCGATGCACGACAACCACGAACTCATTGAAAAACGGTCATTGAGCTGCAATATCGGAGAGGTAAATGTCTTTAGTGAATGATCACTATGCGCGGCTGGGCGTGTCGTCCAGCGCAACGCCGGATTTGATCAAGGCGGCTTATCGGAAGAAAGCCACCCAGTACCACCCCGACAAGAATCCTTCGCCGGATGCGGCGGTACGCTTCAGGGAAATTCAGGAAGCGTATGAAGTGCTTTGCGACTCGGAGCGTCGAAAAGCCTTCGACGATTATCGGCAGCGCAGCCTTATCGAAGATCCCGCGCCTGTGGCGCGCGAGATTTCAGAGAAATACATCCAGGGAATCATCCATTGAAAAAATCGAATTATTTTTCCGAACTCATCAGAAGTTATAACGACGAAGTCGATGATCTGGTCACCGATTCCGCCGGCAAATCAGTGCTGCAGCAGCGCCTGAACGTCAAGCGGCGCGAGATCGGCGCCATCCTGCCGATGATCGAATACAGCACCGAAATGGTCGCGGTCATTTTCTACGACGCGTTCGACTTCAAATCGCCGGGAGTCATGCAGCAGATCGTGCTGAGCGAACCCGATGATTCCGATTTCGTCGCCTGGGATGAATTGAAAAATGAGCTGACGGTGGCCGATTGGGCGCAGCCGTTGATCGAATCCTCATTGAAAGTCAAAGGGGGCGACGCCTTTCTCGTCACCGCCGCGGCGCTGGAGTTCCTGCGCACAAAAACGTCATCGTTTGTGCCGGAGCCCGAGTTGGTCGATGAGGACGAGCAGGGCAATGACGATGATGAAGGTGATGCCGGCGATTTGAGCGAGGCCGGCGCCGATTGGCTCTCAGAGCAGGGCTTCGAGACATTGGACCGCTAGGAAACAACTCTTTGAACAGAAGGGCAATTACATGCACCAAGTAATTTTGAGATCAGCCGAGATGATTCTTGCCGGCGATATTGCAGGCGCCGAGAGAGCGCTGGTCGCCGTTGCCGACCAGGTTGGCGATCATGCGCTGGTGGCCATCCTTGATGACATGCAGCCCAAGGATCTGCTCGCCGTTATGCGCGAGTTCGATTCCTCACGGGAATCCGTCGTGAATATGCTGGTTACGCCCGAGCAGTTTGCCCGCGCGATTGTTCTTGAGAAGAAATATGGCGAACGCACGGGCGAGCGATTGCGCGCCATGGTGAACGCCATCATTCACCGCGACGCGGACATGGCTTGCGAGTATCTGGAAACCATCACCGACGTCGAGGGGGGCAGTGCGACGCTGGCCGATTACTTTGAAGACCGCTACGACGAGATCTTCAGCTTTGTCACCACCGGCAGCTTTTTGCCTCAGTTCAACGCGGAATCCGGTGCGCAAACGCACAACACCTGGCTCATGGAAAAGATCGAGGAGCTCGACCACGGTCTGAGCTTCGGGAATTCCATGGAAAGCTCGCGGCCGCTGCTTTCCCGTCCCGAGATCGCCGATGGCGACTGGATGGAAACGGCCTGGCTTCTGCGTTACGAGTTGCCTGATGCATTTGAGGAGGTGATGTTCATCCTTCGTGACCGCGCGCAAAAGCGGGTCGAGCTGGCCAACCTGCTGGCGCTTGCCGGGCCGTTGGAGTCGGCGGATGCCTCGGGCGACGAGGAAGAGTCGGCCATTTAGGGAGCAGGACGCATGGCATCAGCTTCAACTTCGCTGGCGACTTTTGATGATCGGCCGTTTTTCGACAAGGCGCTGCGCTACGGTGTCGAACAGGACATCATTGCGCTGGCGCGCGTACAAAACATCAAGGACGATTTTTCGAAGGGCATTGTCCAGATCGCCAACTATTTCGGCACGGCGCATCTGCGCCCGGAGCTGGAACTCGCGCTGCTGCGCATGGTGAATCTGATCAGCCTTTATCTTGAGGATGCGTCTGGCGGAGACCTGCAGATCGCCGCAACGTCATTGCGCGACAAGACCTTGCTGTCGCACTCCAAGGGCGGGTCGGACATGCTCAAACGACTGCACGCGATGCCGGAGAGTACGGTGATAGGCGGCGAATCCGTTTCGCCCGAAAGTCAACGCGCCTACCTCGACGAGAAAACGCTTTCCGACGCCTTCTCGCTTGATCAATATCGCTCTGAACACGCCATTCGCCAGGAGAATCAAAGCCTGATTGATTTCTCCTTCTGGCTGGCCCGGAAAATGGGCGTTTCGCGTGAAGACGTCGAGGAGGCGGATTCGCTGATTCGCAGTGCCATGCTGGTTCTCTTCGTTGAAAAGGCCGAGTTGAAACTCCCGTCGCGCACCGGATTTGTCCATTTGGTCAAAGCCGCCAAAGGAGCGAAAGCGACGCTTGACGAGAAGCGCCTGGATGCCTTCCTCAGGAACGAACCAGCGGACTTCCGGAAGCTTGCCAGGCGGGCGATGGATCGATTCATCGAAAAGGATCTGCCGCAGATCCGGGCGCCAGGTAGCAGCGCGGACAAATTGTTGCACGGCGATTATGTGCAAAGCTATTTCGTCAGCGAGAGTCTGGACGAAGACGTCAGGGAATATGATCGCCTGGTGGCCAAGGAATGGGACCGCGTTACGCGCGGCGAAGCGGACGATCCGGCGGTCGTGGCGACGGTGTTTCTGTTCGTTGCCACCGGACTTCCAGCCAAAGCTTCGATGCTGCTGAAGGAAGCCAAGGAAGTCATTCGCAACTTCCGGACCTCCGGTTTTGATTCGCGGGCAGTGATCGACTTTATCGTCAATCATGCGCCTCAAGCGACGCGCGACGATCTGCAGAAATTCTGGCTGGATGATCTGAAAAGCGAAGCCGAGGAAGGTCTCGCCGACAAGGACCCCAACTGGCCGGATACCTACATGGAACGTGCCACCGAGTACCTGCGGACAACCTGCCTTGCGAACTGGAAAGGCAAGAAGCGGTAAAGCGTATTGGGGCCGCGAAGACCAAGAGGGTTGATCAGCGTGAAAAACCGCGCAGTGCCTGATTGCGGTGCCTAGCGCAAGAATGTCGGGACATCGAGCCCGACCTTGTCGCGGCCCATGGCGACCAGCGTTCGGAAGCGCCGCACTTGGCCGCTTCCGAAAAACAGTTCCCGAGTCAGCTGGTTGTACTGCTCCATGTTCTCAACGACGAAGATCAGCACGAAATCGCTCTCGCCGGTCACGAAGTAGCACTGCTGTACGTTCGGGCAATTGCAGAACGCGCGTCGGGTGGCATCCAGCTGATCGATCTGCTCGCTCTCGACCTCCACGGTGGTCACGATTGTCAGACCGTAGCCCAGCGCGTTCGGAGACAGCACGGCGGTATACCGCTCGATGACCCCTTCGCTTTCCAGCCGCTTTAGCCGCCGGTTAACCGCAGCCGTCGACAGGTTGGCAATTTCGCCGAGTTCCTGTTGCGATGTTTTGGAATTGCGTTGAATTGTTGCGAGCAATTTCAGGTCGTAGTTGTCCAGTGATTTCTGCATGTCGACTTTTTCCGATACGCGAGGCAAATACGCAAAAAATATCACTTCCCGGGCCGAAATTTCGAGAAATTAGTGTGTGCTACGCAAAATATTATAGTGCACAAGACCTGTACTTCCCTTGATCCCGGCATGATGGCTTCACCGTTCGTGGCTACGTTCGATCCGTGGTTGCAACGCGCAAGCCTGTACAGTGGCTGGATCAGGTCGAATTGGGTTGCCAAAATTCACGTCGATCAACGAACTCCTCTTGAAAGGATCACATTTTCATGGAACGCATTTTCAATTTTAGCGCCGGTCCAGCCACACTCCCCGTCGAAGTTCTCGAAAAAGCGCGTGACGAACTCCTCAACTGGCACGGCTGCGGCATGTCGGTCATGGAAATGTCCCATCGCGGCAAGGAATACATGAGCATCCACGCCGAAGCCGAAGCCGACCTGCGTGAACTGCTGGCCATCCCCGCC
>JBBQAT010000212.1:0-6269 GCA_038316625.1 Burkholderiales bacterium | reverse complement strand
AGGGTCAAAAGTAGGCAAAAAACACAGGTCAATAAATTCTTCGTCATAGTGTTCCTCTCACTGGGTGGGGCCGAACGAAGAAGTCACCGGCGCTGCGCGGCCTTATCGCGCAGCGTCCGTGTGGACTGCCGGGTTAGCGTGACTTATCCAAGCATTGATAAGTAATGCGATAGGTCTTGGACCAGCATGGGCTTATGCCTTGTGGGTGGCAAACCACAAGTACAGGAAAATCATCGCGGAAAATCTCCGCACCTGAGTATCCCCAGTTACGGCATCGTCTATCGGCTTCAGCATTGGCTTGTTCTTTGTCGTACTGCACCTCGGTTTCCCGAATCCCCATCTTCGGCGGAACATCAAATCCGAGAATTACCACACCGTCCGCTTTGCTTCCACCCACCCCAAACCATTTCATGTGCTCCATGGTGGTACACGCGCCCACCAATCCAGCAAAAGCAACAAGGCCAACAATTTTGAGCACTGATTTCATAGACACAGTCCTTCGAGATCGCTAACGTTAAATGTGGCACCTATTTGACGCAATACTTTCCGTCATGACGGGAAACTTTGCGTCAAAATAGCTGTATAAAAGAACAGTATTGCGTGCTAAACTGAAATTAATCATTGGTTTGTCTGATTTTAGTGGGGCCTAAAAATGTCGGCAATTACGTCATCTTCCGAAGTGGTGTCTGCGCCCCGGCTTCTGGAGCAGGTCAGGGGGCGGATTCGCTTCAAGCATTACAGTATACGCACCGAGCAAGCGTATCTGGATTGGATTAGACGATTTATCCGGCATTTTGGCAAGCGGCATCCGAAGGATATGGGAGCGGATGAGATTCAGGCGTTTTTGACTCATCTTGCCGTTGCCGGGCAGGTCGCGGCATCGACGCAGAACCAGGCCAAGAGCGCCTTGCTTTTTCTGTACAAAGAGGTGCTCGGTGTCGAACTGCCTTGGCTCGACAAGGTTGAGGCGGCGAAGACGTCGAAACGCTTGCCCGTGGTGCTCACACGGGACGAGGTGATGTCCGTTCTGATTCGGCTTGAAGGCAGCCACAACCTCATCGCGCGGCTGCTGTACGGTACGGGCCTGCGCATCATGGAAGGCCTGCGGTTGCGGGTGAAGGACGTGGATTTCGAACGTCACGAAATATTGGTCCGGGATGGCAAGGGAGCAAAAGATCGCGTGACCATGCTGCCGGCGAGTCTCGTGCCGGCCCTGCGGATACATCTTGAACGCGTGCAGGCACTGCACCAGAAGGATCTGGCCGACGGGCATGGTGAGGTCTATCTGCCGTATGCGCTCGACCGCAAGTATCCGGCCGCTGGCCGTGAATGGATGTGGCAATACGTTTTTCCATCGAGCGCCCTGTCGGTCGATCCGCGCTCGGGCGTGGTGAGGCGTCATCATGTGCAGGATCAAGCCGTACAGCGGGCCTTACGGCAGGCGGTGCGCGACGCGGGAATCAACAAACCGGCCACGCCGCACACCTTGCGCCATTCCTTCGCCACGCATCTGCTTGAGTCCGGCTACGACATCCGTACGGTGCAGGAGCTGCTCGGGCATTCGGATGTTTCAACGACGATGATCTACACCCACGTGCTCAATCGCGGCGGTCGCGGGGTGGCCAGTCCACTGGATCGGCTCGGTGTTTCTTGATCAGGCTGCAGGCCAATGAATACCTGCGTCTTCACGTTCCATGCTGAAGGTGCCCGTATTCATTGGCTTTCAGGGTATCGAAGCCCGACCACCCTTCGACAGGCTCAGGGCGAGCGGACTTCAACCATCGTTCCGGCGGATCAATTACGCCGATGGCTGTCTCTGCACTGTATTCCCTTGGATTGCAGCACGCTGGTGCGGAACACAACGTCTTCGTCCATGCGCTTGCAATCGACAACGGACTCAATGCCGAGTTTTCGGCAGGTGTCCCAAGAGTAACTCTCTGCGCAAATTCCTCCTGAAACAATGGCCGGATGAGGCGCGGCAGCGGGTGTGCCCGGGTTGGCTCCAGGTTTCCGGTTTGCTTCTTCTTCACGTGGCTGGAGTGCAGAAACATGTTCTTGGTCTTCAGCAAGTCGCTGGTTTTCTTTCCCTTGGCGTCTTGCGCGATCTGCGGCGCTGATCCTGTCGGCATCGTTCGGCGCAATCGTCTGGTTAAATGTTTTCTCAACCGTTTGTGCTGTGGTGCATGGGCTGTCGCGATACTCGATTTTTCCGTTTGTTCCGAGGCATTTGTAGGCTTGCGCGCTGGCTTGCGATGTGGCGACAAGCACTAGAGCAACGAAGAGCAGGCGGGGCGTTTTCATTGGCTAACCTTTGGCAGCATGAGTGTTCTGGTGGTGTCACGGATGGGCGGCTTCGTTCGCCTTTCCGTGACATTCGTTCGGGATAAGGGCTTAACGCGGCAGGGTGGCAATTGGTATACAGATGCCGGACAGCAACGGGTGGCCCATGATGGAATTTGCCGTTCAACATTCGCCATGCACTGCCCTTCGAGCCGCGCTACACGGTGTTCTTCAGCCGCATGCTCATGAGACCGGCGTGATTATTGGCCGGCAAGGCATGCGGCCTGGAGAGTGGCGTATCTATTGGCGTGCGGACCGAGGTTCGGTCCAATTTACGAAGGGAGGCGAGCTGGCGCAATTCAACCCGGAACAGAGTCTCCCCACGCATTCCGTAGCGCTCTGCGCCCGACCGAGTTGATCCGTCCTGCAAGGCAACTGGCGCATTGGCCGGCGCTGTCGTCGAGGCAGGGTTTGCCATCGTAGAGCGTGTAGTGGTGGCGAACGTGCAGCGGCGTTGCTTGCGGCATGATGACGTTGGCCCCAAAGCGCAGGCCTTGCTCGCGGCCATCGGGTGCCAGGGTTTGCAACGCGGTGGTGGCGGCGATGTTGATGTTTGGCAGCAGCAGGCGGGTGGCGGCGATCATGCGCAGCGCGAGGCGCAGGCGGGTCGCGGCGTCGGGAATGGGGTCGTCGCCCGGCAACACGGCTTGCGTGTGTGGAATGTAGGGGCCCATGCCGATCATGTCGGCCCCGATGTCGCGGAAGAAAAAGAGGTCGTCGAGCAGGTCGTCAATCGTTTGACCGGGCAGGCCGATCATGACGCCGGTGCCGACGCGGTAGCCGATGGCTTTCAGTGTTTTCAAACAGTGAACGCGCGATTCATACTGCTGCTTCGCCGGGTGCAGCTTGGCAAAGAGGGTTGGTGACGAGCTTTCCATGCGCAGCAGGTAACGATGTGCGCCGGCCTCGAACCAGCGGGCGTAGGTGTCAGCGCTTTGCTCTCCCACGCAGAGGGTGATGCCGACGCCCTGCGGCAGGTCGTCCGTCCGCGTCGCGTCCTTGATGGCGCGCACGGCGTCGCTGATAAAGCGTACGAAGCGTTCATCACGCCGTTCGCCGGACTGCAGGACGACCGAGCCGTAACCCTGTTCGCCGCACCATTTGGCCGTCTCGACCATTTCCGCAAGCGTCAGCGTGTAGCGTTTCGGGGCGCGGTTGCTGCGCCGAATGCCGCAGTAGTGGCAATCGGCGGTGCAGCGGTTGGAGAACTCGATCAGCCCGCGTAATCGCACCGTGTCGCCGCAGTGGTCGAGCAAGGTACGTTCGGCGGCACGGCGGATGGTCTGGACGTCGTGAAAGTGCCGCGTGCCGAGAATCCAGCGCAGCGTCTCGCGATCCGGAATGCCACGCGCAAGGCGATCCGAAAAATCAACGGTGGCGGCCGCTTTCTGCGGCGTGAAATTGATGGGATGACAACCTGAACTCGTTCTACACATGCTTATCTCCAGCCATCCCGCGCCGGTAAGCGTCGAGCGCAGCGGGGAAACATTCCAGCGCGCGCTCCATCACTCCCTGCGAAACCGAGATGGCCATTCCATAGTTGGTCATGGGAACGCCCTGGCGGGCGGCCCGGTATTGGCGCACCAGGATCTGCTTGCGTGTGACGGTGCAGCCGCCGCATTGCACGATCAGTGCGTACGGGGTGAGGTCGTCCGGGAAATCCTTGCCGGATTTGACGTCGACGTCCAGATGGCCGCCGGCATACTGGCGCAGCCAGCGCGGAATCTTCACGCGGCCGATGTCGTCGGCCAGCGCGTGGTGTGAGCAGGCTTCGGCGATCAGCACGCGGTCGCCGGGTTGCAGGCGCGAGATGGCACCGGCCCCTTCGGCCAGACCGAGCATGTCACCCTTGAAGCGCGCCATGAGGATCGAGAAGGTCGTCATGCGAACGTCCGGCGGGGTATCGGCAGTGACCTTGAGCACCACCTGCGAATCGCAGACGACGAGCTTGGGTTTCTGGTTCATGCGCGACAGCGCGGTGGCCAGTTCGCGTTCCTTGACCATCAGGCTGATGGCGTCGCTGTCGAGAATTTCGCGCAGGGTTTGTACCTGCGGCAGGATCAGCCGCCCCTTGGGTGCGCCGAGGTCGATCGGCACCACCAGCACGACCAGATCGCCGGGGCCGATCAGGTCGCCGATCAGTCGCGGGTCTTCGATGCAACTCTCCGGCGCTTGTCGGAAGATTGCTTCCTTGAGCCGGTCGATACCGCTCAGTTGCGCCGCCGAGAGGGTGACGCTCTCGATCTCGTCGCGCTGGAGTTGTTCGACCTGCGCCAGCGCCGGCAAGGCCAGGTCGGCCTTGTTGAAAACGACGACCAGCGGTGTTTTTGCGTCGCACAACGTGGTGATCAACTCCTGTTCGAACGCGCCCAGTCCCGCGTCGCCGACGACCACCAGCCCGATATCCACGCGCTCCAGCACCTCGCGGGTTTTCTGCACGCGCAGTTCCCCCAGCGCGCCGACGTCGTCAAAACCGGCCGTGTCGATGAACACCACGGGGCCCAGCGGCGCGAGTTCAAAGGTCTTTTCAACCGGGTCGGTCGTCGTGCCCGGCTGGTCGGAGACAATCGAGATCGACTGCCCGATCAGCGCGTTCATCAGCGTCGATTTGCCGCTGTTGCGGCGTCCGAAAATGCCGATGTGCAGGCGCAGTCCTTTCGGTGTTTCCAGCATGCTCATTCCTTGAAATCGGTTAAACGAGAAGTGCGAACCACCAAGACACCAAGGGCACCAAGACACACCAAGAAAACCTTATCTTTGTTTCTCTTGGTGAAACTTGGTGCTCTTGGTGTCTTGGTGGTAAGTCTTTTTTTCATTCGCTATTACTTTTCCCTGCTATAGCCCAGCGCCGTCATGGCGTCGGCGGAAAGCAGGCGGTCGAGCACTTGCGGGGCGATCAGGCCGCGCGCCAGCACGACGGTGCGGATCGATTCCTGTGATTGCTGGGCTTCCATGGCGACATCGGCGGCCAGCTCGTAACCAAGCGTCGGCACCAGCGCCGTCACCTGCGCATGCGAGCGTTCGAGCAGTTCCGTACAGCGCGCCGCATTGGCCTGAACGCTGTCGATACAGCGTTCCCGGAAGATGGTGCCCGCGCGTTCAAGCAGCGTGAGGTTGCCGAGCAGGGCGTGCGCAATCAGCGGCAGGAAGGCGTTGAGTTCAAGCTGGCCGGATTGCGCCGCGAGCGTGATCGCCATGTCCTGGCTCATGACTTGCAGCGCCGCTTGGCCGACCGCTTCGCAGATCACCGGATTGACCTTGCCCGGCATCACGCTGGAGCCGACCTGCACGGCCGGTAGCGCCACTTCGCCGATCCCGGCGTGCGGGCCGGAGGCGAGCAGTCGGAGGTCCGAGGAAATCTTGAACAGATTGACGGCATGCGCCTTGAGAATGCCCGACACCTCGACAAAGACATCGGCGTTCTGCGTGGCATCGACCAGGTTTTCGGCGCGCGACAGGCCCAAGCCGGTGACGGCACGCAAGGTGTCGGTGACCCGGAAAATGTAGTCGCGCGGCGCGGTCAGCCCGGTGCCGATGGCCGTGCCGCCAAGGTTGACGACGCGCAGGCGTTCCTCGCACTTGAACACGCGCCAGCGGTCGCGCCCGAGCGCTTCGGCCCAGGCCGAGAATTCGGCACCCAGCGTGATCGGGCAAGCGTCCTGCAATTGCGTGCGGCCAACTTTGACGATGCCGGCGAACTCGCGTTCTTTCGTCTGGAAAGCCGTTTGCAGCGCGGCGATGGTTTTCTCCAGCCGGTGCAGGCTTTCGATGGCAGCAATCTTCAACGCCGTCGGGAAAACGTCGTTGGTCGATTGGTGCAGGTTGACGTGATGCAGCGGATGAACGCGCCGGAACTCGTTGCACCCGCCGCGCTTTCCGCCCAGGATTTCTTCCGCGCGGTTGGCGATGACCTCGTTGACGTTCATGTT
>JBBQAT010000211.1:0-6387 GCA_038316625.1 Burkholderiales bacterium | reverse complement strand
AGAAGGCTCTCAGGTGCGCGCTCAGTTCCTTGAGAAAGGTCTGGTAAGCCGCGTTGTCGCCCGCGAGCCCGCCAAGCAGCAGTTCACGAAGGTGAACTTCTTTCGCACGCCATCCCTCTTCTCTGGTTGTTCGTTGCATTGGGGTCTTTGGTTACAGCCAAATGGAAAAATATATTTTTGCCGAATCGTGTAACCGATTGCGGTATCCGGGCGAACTACCTTGCATAGAGACGTGAAATAAGCACGCTGAAATCAGCGCTTTGCATTTAACCCGCAACCGAGAGGATAACCATGGAAACGAAGATTGGCTACATCCACCCGCGCTGGTTGCGGGTGACGCACTGGCTCAACGCCATTGCCGTGGTCATTCTGGCGATGAGCGGCTGGCGTATCTATAACGCCGCGCCGTTCTTTGATTTCGTCATTCCGAAAGCCATCACCCTCGGCGGCTGGCTGGGCGGTGCGATTCAATGGCATTTCGCGGCGATGTGGTTACTGGTCGCCAACGGGCTGGTCTACCTCGTGCTCAATCTGGCCAGCGGGCGACTGCTGAAAAAATTCTTCCCGGTGTTGCCACGCGCGTTTCTTGCCGACGTGCTCGATGCCCTGAAAGGTCGCCTGTCGCATGCGGATCTCTCGCACTACAACACCGTGCAGCGTGTGGCCTATCTCTTCGTAATCGTCGATGTGATCGTGCTCGTCATCTCCGGGCTGGTGCTGTGGAAGTCCGTGCAGTTCCCGATCCTGCGCGAACTGCTGGGCGGCTACGAGATGGCACGACGCGTTCACTTTCTGGCCATGGCAGCACTCACAGCCTTCGTCGGCATTCATCTGGTGATGGTGGCGCTGGTGCCAAGAACACTGCTCGCGATGATTCGCGGACGTTGAGGAGCGAAGCACATGAATAACAACACCCCGCACGCCCGCTGGCTGGTTGAGAAGTGCGACACGATCCTCCGGGATGCGCGCAAGGAAGTCGCTCGCGTCGTCGAGCAACCCGCACGCCGTGCCTTCCTGCAGCGTTCCCTGACCCTCGGCGGACTCTCGCTGCTGAGCGGCTGCGCACTCGTTAATGAAGATAGCATTGATACGGCCTTGTCTGGCATCTCGCGCTTCAACGACAAGGCGCAGGGCTGGTTGTTCGACCCGAATCGTCTGGCACCGACCTATCCCGACTCAATGATCACGCGCCCGTTTCCGTTCAACGCCTACTACGGTGAAGACGAGATCCGCCACGTGAGCGAAGAGCGCTTCCGGCTTGAAGTAACCGGGCTGGTCGCCGACCGCAAAGGGTGGACGCTCGAAGAACTGCGCGCCCTGCCGCAAACCGACCAGGTGACGCGCCACATCTGCGTCGAAGGCTGGAGCGCCATCGGCAAATGGGGCGGCGTGCCCTTCGCCAGCTTCCTGCGTCGCGTCGGCGCGGACCTGAGTGCGAAGTACGTCGGCTTCAAGTGCGCCGACGACTACTACACCAGTATCGACATGGCCACCGCGCTGCATCCGCAAACGCTGCTGGCACTGACCTACGACAGCCAGCCGCTGCCGCCGCGCTACGGCTTCCCGATGAAACTGCGCATGCCGACCAAGCTTGGCTACAAGAATCCGAAACACATCCAGGCCATTTTCGTCACCAATACCTACCCCGGGGGCTACTGGGAAGACCAGGGGTACAACTGGTTCGGCGGCAGTTGAGCCATCGTGCTCGCCTGCCCTGAATACTTGGCAATCTTGCCATTCAATCACCACCAAAGGAGCTCACCATGAACAAAATGACCATCGCCTCAAGCCTGATGTCCCTCTCCCTTCTGCTCGCTGGCGGTTCAGCGTTTGCGGCCGACGAAATGAAAAAGGACGAGATGGCCAAGGACGGCATGAAGAAGGAAGCCATGAGCAAAGACTGTGCAAAGGATGCCATGGGCAAGGACTGCATGGCCAAGGATGGCATGAAGAAGGATGAAATGCACAAGGACGGGATGAAGAAAGACGAGATGAAGAAGGATGAAATGAAGAAGTAGGGATCGTTCGCTCGACCCCATCCCCACCCCGGCCCTTGCACCCCAAGAGTGTTTCCTTCGGGGCAACGGGGAGGGAGAAACCCATCAACAGCCAGGAGAAATCATGATCACCCGAATTATCGCCACTGCCGTGCTGCTGACCGCCAGCGCCGCCTCGTTCGCGCTCGACATCAAGCCTTACTCGGCACAGGCCTTGAGTGCCGAGCAGCAAGCCGGCAAGCCGGTCACGCTGCACTTTCATGCTGACTGGTGCCCGACCTGTCGTGCGCAGGACAAGGTGTTGCAGCAGTGGAAAGGCGACGCCAGCGTTCCCGGCACCTTGCTGGTGGTCGACTACGACAAGGAAAAGGAACTCAAGAAACAGCTGGGCGTGCGTACGCAATCGACCTTGATCGCCTACCACGGCAGTGTCGAGAAAGCTCGCCTGGCCGGTGAGACGGACGCGGACAAGCTGCGCGCGGCATTGCTCTCGGCCAACTGAGCATGGATGCGCTTTCCCTCAGCCACGTCGGTCTCAGTCTGGCCGCCGGTAGCCTGACGACGCTTTCGCCCTGCGTCTTCCCAATCCTGCCGCTGGTGCTGGGCGGGGCGGTGCAGGGCAACCGCCTGGCACCGCTGGCCATGGGTTCAGGGATGGCGATTTCGTTCGCCCTGATCGGGCTGGTCATTGGGGCGCTGGGTCCGGCGCTGGGCATTGATTCAGACAACGTACGCATCTTTGGCGCATTGCTGCTGATCGTCTTTGGCCTCGTCATGCTGATTCCGGTGCTCAACCAGCGTTTCACCGAATGGATGCTGCCAATTGCTTCGTCGGCCAATACCGCTTCCTCGCGCCTTGACGGCGGTTCGCTGGGCGGTGCGTTTCTGCTTGGTGGTGTGCTCGGGCTGGTCTGGAGCCCTTGCTCCGGGCCGCTGCTGGCCTCGGCACTGACGCTGGTGGCCAGTGAGGGCGGCGCTTCGCGTGGCGCGCTCATTCTTGGTTTGTTCGGCGTCGGTGCCGCGATTCCGCTGGTCGCCGTGGCCTACGCATCGCGCAGCGGGTTTTCACGCGCCCGGGGCTGGGTGCTGGGGCGTATCGACACAATCAAGAAGGCGTTTGGCGTCGTGATCCTTGTAACCGGCATCGCCATCCTGACCGGCGGCGACAAATGGGTCGAGGCTCGGGTCGTCGATCTTCTACCGGACGCCTGGATTGGGGCCACAACGCTGTTTTAGCCATCATCATCAAGCAAAGGGGTTTCATCATGAGTCATCAGATAACCAGTACGACTTCAATGAGCAAGACACGGGTAGCCTTCGCTGCCATTGCGCTAGCCGTTTCGTTGAACGCCCGCGCGGAGTCGCCGGCGGCACCGGGAACGAGCCTTCAAACGGCCGTCTTTGCCGGAGGCTGCTTCTGGGGCGTCGACGCCGTGTTCAAGCACGTCAAGGGCGTCGCCGAGGTTGAATCCGGTTATGCGGGCGGCAACGCAAGCAACGCTCAGTACGAAAAAGTCAGCAATGGCACCACCGGCCATGCCGAAGCCGTGCGCGTCAAATTCAATCCGGCGCAGGTGAGTTACCAGCAACTCCTGCAAGTCTTCTTCAGTGTGGCGCACGACCCGACCCAGTTTAACCGTCAGGGGCCGGATGTCGGCAGCCAATATCGCTCGGCGGTCTTTTTCACGGATAGCGAGCAACAGAAGGTAACGCAAAGCTACATCCAGCAACTTGCCGATTCACGAAGCTTTTCCAAGCCGGTCGTGACACAGGTCGTTTCTCTGCAGACGTTCTATCCTGCAGAAAAGTATCACCAGAACTATCTGGCCTTGCATCCTGATCAGCCCTATATCGTTCACCACGACCTGCCCAAACTGGAACAGTTGCGCAAACAGTTTCCAGCGCTGTATCAGTAGCCACCTGACGTGCTGCAACTAAGGCAGAAATATCTGCTTTAAAGCAATGCCGTGAAAGCCCCTGTTTATGCGGATCTTCGCGGCATTGTCTTGTAGACCGCCATTTGACGGGCGTTTCGACGTACCGGGTCTGGCGCGTTCGCATATCGATGTGTCCGTTGTGAGTTCAGGCGTATACTCGAAAGCCTTTTTACCCTCACTATCCTTGGCTGCCATGTCCCTCGCCGTATCCGACTATGAGGTTGCCACCCTCGGCCAGATCTTCACGCCACCGACGATTGTCGACTGCATGCGCACGCTCGTTCGCAACAAGGGGCGCGTACTGGAGCCGGCCTGTGGCGACGGGGCTTTTCTCCAGCACTTTCCCGGCGCGATGGGGATCGAGATCGACTCGCGCCACGCCCCAGCCGGCGCGGAGGTGATGAACTTTTTCGAACTGGCGGAAGACGAGCTTTTCAACACCATCATCGGCAATCCTCCGTACGTGCGTTACCAGGACATTTCGCCCGGAACGCGGCGGCTGGCCGGCGACAGCGTTCTCGACAAGCGCGCCAACCTGTACCTGTTCTTCATCGAAAAGTGCCTGCGTCACCTGGAGCCGGGCGGCGAACTGATCTTCATCACGCCGCGCGACCTGCTGAAATCGACCGCGGCCGTGCCGCTCAACCGCATCCTGTTTGCCCAGGGCACGATCACCGACTTCATCGATCTGGGCGACCTGCACCTGTTCGGTAACGCGACGCCAAACTGCGCCATCTGGCGCTTTGAGCGCGGCAACGATTCGCGGCGCACGCGTTACGCTGCACTCGGTAGCGCGGATCGTTCGGCCGGGCTGGAAAGCCTGGCGTGGGAAGATCGGCGCTTTGTCGAGGCCGGTGGTCACCTGCTGTTTACGCGGCACGATTATCCGCTATGCCTCGCTGACATCGCTTTCGTCAAGGTTGGCGCCGTGTCGGGTGCCGACGATCTCTATACCAGCGACGAATTCGGCAACCGTGATTTTGTCTGCTCATCGACGGTCGCCGATGGCAAAACGCGGCGCATGATCTGGTGCGAGCCGGGCGAACCGCCGCCTGAATACCTGTTGCCGCACAAGGAGCGCCTGATCGCGCGCCGCATCCGGCCTTATGACGAGTTCAACTGGTGGCAGTGGGGGCGCGGCTATTATCAGACGGAGCAGCCACGCATTTACGTGAATGGCAAGACGCGCCGGTCGCAGCCCTTTTTCGTCAACGACTGCCTGAACTACGACGGTGCTGTTCTCGCCATTTTCGCGCGCGACCCGACCGTTGACGTGAACGTGCTGGCCAAAGCGCTCAATGATGTCGATTGGGCCGATCTCGGTTTCATTTGCGACGGGCGCTTTCTGTTCACCCAGCGCAGCCTGGAACAGACCCCGCTACCCAAGTCGTTCAGTTCGTTCCTGCCGGAGGCCGGTGTAACATGGTGGGATAAGTTCAAGAAACTGTTCTGACGCGGATTCGAGCGTTCAAGTATCAAGCCTGACTGGAAATTTGCATGCTTCCTCATCTGACGACTGCTCTTACCGGCCCCCTGCTGGCAACTGAGGCAAGGCTCCTCGGCACCGCGTTGCCGAACCGTTTCTTCGCTTACGGTGTCTTAGCACAACTGGCGCAGTTTGCCGCTTTGCTGGAACTCGAACGTACGGCCCCCAAAGAGGAGTAGGTTTCATGCGCTTTGCTTTCATTCTCGACCCGCTCGAATCGCTCAAGGCCTACAAGGACTCAAGCATCGCCATGATGCGCGCGGCGCAGGCGGCCGGCCATGCCGTGTGGGCGATCCAGCAACCGGCCATCCACTGGTCGGCACTGCATGGCGTTTGTGCGGAGGCTGTGCATCTGGGCATGCTCGATGACGATACGGAGTGGTTCGCCGAGATCGACCGCCATGTCGTTCCTCTGCGCGATTTCGCCGCCGTGATCATGCGCAAAGATCCGCCCTTTGACGTTGAATACATCACCTCAACCTGGCTGCTCGAACGTGCCGAGAAGGAAGGCGCGCGGGTTTTCAACCGTCCGCAGGCGCTGCGCGATCACTCCGAGAAGCTGTCGGTTATGGAGTTCGCCCAGTTCTCCGTGCCGACGCTGGTTGCACGCGACGCCGCACTGATCAACAGTTTTATCGATCTCCAGAGCGACGTCATTCTCAAGCCGCTCGATGGCATGGGCGGAAGCCAGATATTTCGCGTCCGCCATGACGACCCGAACCGCAACGTGATCATCGAGACACTGACCCTTGAGGGTGAACGAACGATCATGGCGCAGCGTTACATCCCTGAAATCGTTAATGGCGACAAGCGCATCCTGATCGTGGGCGGCGAAGTCGTTCCCTATTGCCTGGCGCGCATCCCGAAAGCCGGTGAGACCCGCGGCAACCTGGCCGCTGGCGGCACTGGCGTGGCGCGTGAACTTAGCGCCCGTGATCGTGAAATTGCCGAGGCGCTGGCCCCCGTG
>JBBQAT010000210.1:0-6469 GCA_038316625.1 Burkholderiales bacterium | reverse complement strand
CAATTCGCGCATGCCTGCAAACACTTCGGGTGTATAGATCGTCGTGCTTCTTGATAAGCCGCCAAGTTTGCGCTGGCGTTCGCTGAATTGTGCTTGCGCGTAGGGGTCCTTCCAGCCGATGTAGTCCCAGTAATCAACATGCAGCGCCAAGGCGACGAGCTGATCCGCAAACCGGGGCGCTAGCTTGCTCAACCAGGCATCGGCCGGCGGACAGCTACTACATCCTTCGGAGGTATAGAGCTCGACCAGGGCGACGGTGTGGGTTGGACTGTTGGCGGCGCACGCGGCGGCCGTCGCATTGAGTGCGGTTAGCGTCATCGCCGAAATCAAACCGGAACTGAGCAGTGTGTGCCAGGGCATGTGCGACTCCCATCAGGGTAAGGATGATTGGTCGGCGTCAGTGCAGAAAACTTACAAATGATTGCGGCGAGCCTACATAGGCAAGCCGGGACTGACTGCTTCTGTTTCCTATGTTGGAAATAAGGCAATTCGCCTCGATTTCTGACAGGAGCAGGCAATCTTTTATCGGAATTGTCTGGCGCCCCGTGCTGAGCCCCACGGAGATCTCGGTCGGTGACACGGCGCTGATTGCGCCGATCAGCGGGGCGGGCAGCGGGCAACGGCCCAGCTCGACAAGGCGGCCGTCCTCCAGCCCTGCAATGCGCAAATAACGACGAGTGGTGTCGGGCACCAGCAGGCGCATCTTGCCGGCAATGGATAGCGGCATGGACAGTCCAAGCTCTGGCGATCCAAGGACGTGATTCGAGAAACCGGGCAGCGCCGCGATCTCGACGAGCTTTGCGCCCTGCCGACGAAACACCCGCAGCATGCCGCCGATGTGTGGCGTCGTGACCAACGCTATCTCGGCCGTACTATCTCCATCGAGATCCGCCACGCCGACCGGATTCAGCCAGCGCATGGGCGTGCCAATCGCGGGAGATTCCGCGCTGAGTTCCAGACGCTCGCCGCGATGCTGAATCACGACGAGCCGTGCGCCTTCGTTGCGCCGACTGACGATGGCAAGGATCTCGATCGGCCCTTCTGGGGCCAGCCTGACGAGGCGCGGCGTGAGGTCTTCGAAAACCTCGTTGTCGGGTAGCTGCAGCGCAAGCTTGTGCCCACTGTCGCTGGTGACGATCAGGCGAGCGTATTCATGCGGCTGCCCGAGCGCGAAGTGACCATAACGGTCGACCGGACTTGCGTACTCTGCAGCCGCAATCGTTTCAGCCTGCGCGCTTGAAGTGACGAGCGCGACGAGGAACACGAGCGGAATAATCGAGCCAGACATACGCAGCATGGCGATCTCAGCGCTTGCCCCACAGTTCTTCAACCCGCGCATCGCGACCGCAACTGATGCGGTAGTAGTTGTAGCGCAGCGGATTTTTCTTGTAGTAATCTTGGTGATAGTCCTCGGCCATCCAGAAGGTGCTGGCCACAGCGAGTTCGGTGTAAATGACCGGGAAGCGTTTGCTCTTCAGGAGTTCGTCACGGCTGGCCTCGGCGACCTTGCGCTCGGTCTCGTTCTGCCAGTAGATGCCGCTGCGGTACTGGCTGCCGGAATCGCAAAACTGGCGGTCTTTGACGGTGGGGTCGATGTGGCGCCAGAAGTATTCGACCAGCTGCGAGTAGCTGACTTTTGCCGGGTCATAAATGACGCGCACGGCTTCGGTGTGCCCGGTCTGGCCTGCGCTGACCTGTTCATAGGTAGGCTGTGTGGTGCGGCCCGCGGTGTAGCCGGATTCGACTTCGATCACACCGGGCAGCTTTTCGAAGTCTTTCTCGATGCACCAGAAGCAGCCGCCCGCAAAAATGGCGGTGGCCTTGGCTTGCGCGGCCTGCGTCTGCGCTTGGGCGGGAGCATCGAGCAGCAGAGCGGCGAACATCAGGGCCAGTATTGCCGCACCCAGGTGCATGATGATCGGCGGCTTGGTGATGCACAAGGTCGGGTGAGTCATGGAGCGTCCTTTGTTTGTCGTGTGCGTGACAAGGCGTGTCGGGGTCAGGTACGCAGGGCCGGTAAGGCTTCGCCTTGCGGCACGAAGCGCAGCGCGACGCCGTTGTTGCAGTAACGCTTGCCGGTGGGCTTTGGTCCGTCGTCGAAGACATGCCCTTGGTGTCCGCCGCAATGCGAGCAGTGATACTCAGTGCGCGGAAGAATGAGTTTGTAGTCGGTCGCCGTGCCCAGGGCGCCCGGCAAGGGCTGGTAGAAGCTGGGCCAACCGGTTCCGCTCTCATACTTGTGCGCAGCGTCGAACAGCGGCTGGTTGCACGCGGCACACACATAGTTGCCGGGGCGGTTCTCGGCATTGAGGGCGCTGCTGCCGGGACGCTCGGTGTCGTGTTCGAACAGCACCGTGTAGGCGGCGGGCGGCAGCAGTTGCTTCCACTCGACGTTGCTTTTGACGAGTTTTGGCTTAGCGGAGGCGGCACAGGCGGGCAGCGCAAGGATTGTCGTGAGCGCGGCGAGGTTTTGCAGTAGTGTGCGTCGATTCATGGCTTTGGACTTTCAGTTTGGATTGATGGGAATGCCTAAAACAGTGTTGTGGCGGCAATCCAGGCGTCCGGCAGAAGATCAACGACCCGGGCCTCGACCCACTTGTCGCCGCCAGTCAGGATGACGATTCCGGTTGCGAGGATCACCACACCAAACGCCTTCTTGATCGCGTCGATGCGCCCCAGAACCCAGCCGCGAGCACGTGAAAACCCGCTGCGCGAAGCGTAGGCAACGGCCACCAGTGGAATTGCAGCACCGATTCCGAACAAACCGAGAATGAGCGCGCCACGCGAAGCGCCGCCCTCACTGGCGACCAGCGTAAGCGCCGAGGCCAACAGCGGCCCGGAGCATGGGCTCCAGACCAGCCCGAGCAAGCCGCCGAGCAGAAACGCACCGCCCAGCGAACCGCCGTCAAGGCGCGAGGAGGCAGCATTAGCCGACGAGGCAATCGGCAGCATCCATTCGGTAAAACGCTGGTTGAGCACCGGAACCAGCATGACGAGGCCAAAGGCGATCAGCAGCAATGCGCCAAAAATGCGTACGTTGTCTGAATCAATGCCCAGCGCCGGACCCAGCGCACCAATGACCAGACCAATCAGGGCGAACGAAATCGCCATCCCCGAGCCCATGGCCAGTGGCGCCAGACGATTACCCTGCACCGCCCCGCCCAGCACCAGCGGCAGGATCGGGAAGACGCAGGGCGAGAGCGTCGTCAGGCTGCCGGCGGCCAGACTGAGGCCGACATGGCTGAGGGATAGTGCGTCCATGCTCAATTGACCGAGAGCAATGCGGCGCGCAGTTTGGCGGGGTCCGTATCGCCAGCCAGGCGGGCTTTCTCGACGCTGCCCTGATAGACGATCAGTGTCGATTGCGTACGCACGCCAAGCTGTTTCTTGAGTTCCTTTTCCTTGTCGTAATTGACGACGAGCACGGTTCCAGGAACGCTGGCATCGCCTTTCCACTGCTGGAGCACTTTCTCCTGCGCACGGCAGGTCGGGCACCAGTCGGCATGAAAATGAAGTGTGACGGATTTGCCAGCCTGCTGCTCGGTACTCAGTGCCTGCGCCGAATAGGGTTTGATGTCGAGCGCAAACGAGGCGGCGCTAACAGTCACAAACAGAGTTGCTGTAACGATTCTGGTAATCATGACTTTTCCTTGCGACTCATGGGACCTCCCCTCCCCTTGGTCGGGAGGGTTGGGTTAGAAGGGATGACGTCGTCTACTTCTTCATTTCGTCCTTTTTCATCTCGTCTTTCTTCATACCGTCCTTGGCCATCGCTTCTTTCTTCATACCGTCCTTGGCCATGGCTTCTTTCTTCATGCCGTCCTTGGCCATGGCTTCTTTCTTCATGCCGTCCTTGGCCATGGCTTCTTTCTTCATACCGTCCTTGGCCATGTCACCCTTTTTCATATCGTCGGCCGCAAACGCCGAACCGCCGGCGAGCAGAAAGGAGAGGGTCATCAGGCTTGAGGCAATGGTCATCTTGTTCATGGTCTAGCTCCTTGGGTGGTGATTGAATGGCAGGATTGCCAGGTATTCGGGCCGCTGAGCATTTGTGCTCAACTGCCGCCGAACCGGTTGTACCCCTGGTCTTCGCAGGCCCCCCCGGGGTAGGTATTGGTGACGGAAATGGCCTGGGGTGTTTCGGGTTTTTGTAGCCAGGCTTGGATGACATGCGCAACTTCATCGGAAAACCCTAACGAGGTGGCAACGGCTGGCTGGAATAGGCGAGCGCCAGCGAAGATTGCGATGCAGTGCGGTGGATGTTGCCAACGTCTTTTTGCACGGATTTCATGGTTCCTCTTTCAAGTTGCGGGTTATATTTCGCCTGCAGAACGCTTTGATCACCTGGAACGGTTGCTTTCAGTGCTGTATGCAAGGTAGTTCGTCCGGACGCGGCATTCGGTTACACGATCCGGGAAAAAATAAATTTTTTCATTCCGCTGTAACCAAAGACCCCAATGCAACGAACAACCAGAGAAGAGGGATGGCGTGCAAAAGAAGTTCACCTTCGTAAACTTCTGCTCGGCGGACTCGCCGGCGACAACTCGGACTACCAAGCCTTTCTCAAGGAACTGAGCGCACACCTGAGAGCCTTTTTGCGAAAACGCCTGGCACGCTTGCCGGAGGAGGTGGAGGATCTTGTGCAGGAATCACTGATTGCGGTTCATAACCAGCGCCATACCTACGACTCCGGACAGCCGCTGTCGGCATGGGTGCAGGCCATTGCCAGATACAAGTTGATTGATCTGCTGCGTCGGCGGGCCGGACAGGATTTGCTCAATGATCCGCTGGACGATGAAGCCGACTTTTTCTCCACGGCCGACGCGGAGGCCGCCGAGGCGCGCCGAGATCTGAACAAGTTGCTTGACGAACTCCCGGAGCAGCACCGCCTGCCGATCATTCACACCAAGCTGGATGGTTTGTCGGTGCAAGAGGCGGCAAAGATTACCGGCATGTCGGAATCGGCCATCAAGGTCGGCGTGCATCGCGGACTGAAGGCACTCGCCGCAAGAATTCGAGGTGGCGTATGAAAACGGACGATCTGATCAGCCTGCTGGCTACCGGCGCTGGTGCCGTCGAACCTCACGTAGCGGAGCGCCGCTATGCGAAAGCCATGGTTCTTGGTGCGATTGGCGCGCTCCTCGTGATGTTGTCCCTGATGAACATCCGCCGGGACTTGGCCGACGCGGCCATGTTGCCGATGTTCTGGCTCAAGATCGGATTTGTCGCCAGTGTGGTGTCCGCCAGCTTGTTCGCCGCCTTGCGTCTGTCGCGACCGGGTGCCCGGCTCGACTGGGTGCCGCGCCTGATTACAGCACCGATGTTGGTCATGTGGGTCATCGCCGCTTACGTGCTGATCCAGGCGGACCCGTCAGAGCGAGCCGACCTGTTTTATGGCTCAACGTCGGCCTATTGCCCATTTTTTATTGCTCTGTTCTCCATACCCGCATTTGTTTCAGTAATCTGGGCGATGAAAGGCCTCGCCCCGACCCGGCCGCACCTGGCCGGTTTTGCCGCCGGACTTCTCGCCGGGGCAATTGCCGCCCTGGTCTACTGCCTGCACTGCACGGAAATCGAGGCCCCATTTATCGGCTTCTGGTATGTGCTCGGGATGTTCATCCCAGCGGCTGTGGGCGCTCTGCTCGGCCGCGTTCTGCTGCGATGGTAGTTCAGTTGGATTTTGTGTGCTTGTCTTATGCCACAGCGATCGATTGACAATTGCGAAGTCCGTCGCTTTCAGCTGAGTACGGAAGTGGAGTACGCGAGGCAGTGGCCGGTTCGGAGACTTGCTAGAAATCAATGACTGCAATGGAGAAGAAAAGTCAGTGACGGCTTTTGGCCGACCACGGACAGTGTTGTCTATCCGCTGCAATACAATGCTCGTTGGCCCAATTGCGGGTCGTTCGGTAGTAAACTACGTGCCACCAAACACCGCCTTGAGGTTTGAGGCAATGTCGGCTGCTCCGGGGCAATCCGGAACCGCCGACTTTTCTTTTGCAGCGAAGGGCGCTATCGATGCACGCCAAGCATGAACGCCTTGCCCAACGCTCTTGCGCTGCACTATCGGAGCGATAAATGTCTTTGGTGAATGATCTCTATGCGCGGCTGGGCGTGTCGTCCAGCGCAACGCCCGATTTGATCAAGGCGGCTTATCGAAAGAAGGCTACCCAATATCATCCGGACAAAAATGCTTCGCCCGATGCGGCGGCGCGCTTCAGGGAAATCCAGGAAGCGTATGAAGTGCTATGTGATGCGGAGCGGCGCAAAGCCTTCGACGCTTACCGGCAGCGCAGCCTGCTCGAAGACCCGGTTCCCGTCGCACGGGAAATTTCAGAGAAGTACATTCAGGGAATCATCCATTGAAAAAATCGCACTATTTTTCCGAACTGATCAGAAGCTATTGCGACGAAGTCGATGATCTGGTCACCGATTCAGCCGGCAAATCCGTGCTGCAACAGCGCTTGAACGT
>JBBQAT010000209.1:0-6473 GCA_038316625.1 Burkholderiales bacterium | reverse complement strand
GCAGCGCGTGCTGAGCGGGGAGGTGGCCGAGATGTCGATGCCCGGCAAGGAGGTTCGCCCCGGCGTCTGGGTTGGCCCCAATACATCGATCAGCTGGGAGGGTTCGACAATCATCGGGCCGGTGTATATCGGCTCCGGTGTACGGATCGAGCCGGGATGCACAGTGATCGGGCCGGCCTGGATCGGCCATGGCAGCCACCTGCGCCAGGGCGTGAAGCTCATTCGTAGCGTGCTGTTTGAATACACGCGCCTCGGCGAGGGAATGGAGTTTGAAGAGATGATTGTATCGCCCCGCTATCGCGTGGATCGAGCCGGAAATACGACCTATGTCGGCGATGATCGCTGCACCCTGCGCTGGGGGGATGCGCGAGGGTAGACCGCGTTGGGTTGGATACCCGACAACGGCTACGGCCAGGCAGGCAGTCATGTTGAAATGCGTTGTTGAAAAAACTCCGTCATTCCGGGCTTGACCCGGAATCCAGATTCGTTTGTCAAATCAAGTTCTTGAAGACCAATCTTGTTCAACGTACTGGATTCCGGGTCAAGCCCGGAATGACGGCTGCGGTATGTTGATTTCTCCGGGGCTGACTACTCGATGTCTTGGAACGCCTGTCAATTGGCGGTCTACAGCCAAGTATGTCTGAGAGTGCCGTATTCATTGTCTTGCAGGGCGATGACTTGGCGATTGATTCATGTTCATACGTGTCTTTCCGCCGAATGGTCAAGCCATGAGGCTGATCGTGCGCACACGTTTGAAACTCAATCGCCAATAGAAAACCGGCCCGCAGGCCGGTTCAAGACAGCAACAACTTTGCCGCTTAGGCTTTGTTGCGACGACGTGCTACGAAACCCAGCAGGCCAAGTCCAGCCAGCAGCATGGCGTAACTTTCAGGCTCGGGAACAGCAGCAGCAATATCTGTAGCATCGGCCGCGCGAACAGCCCAAACATTGTAAACATTGGTTTTATTGAGAAAGTTGTTATAACCCGATTGAAAATAGAAGGCCCCAGCATATGCGTTCGCAGTGGGATACGTCGTGCCGGCCCAGTAGGAGTAATTCTGAAGGTTCTTCACTAAACCGATATCCGCCTGACCTCTCGTGTTTGCGTTTCCGAGCACTCCGGTATCTGCGGTCAATCCCAAATTGACGTAGTACATGTACGACATCTGGTTAGCTTGATCCGTTACGTTGTAACGATCAGAACTGACGAACGTCGTCGGCAGCATCCAGTCGCTGTGGCCGAGGTAGCTGGCAGTATTCATTCCGGCGATCCAGCTATTGGCCGTGCTCCAGCTCATCGAACCGGCGCCATCACCACCGATTCCAGACACCCCGAAAGTGTTGCTAGCCGCCAGATTAGCGTCTTGCAACCAAACAAGATTGGTCACGTTGTCGTAGAGTTGACCGTTGTGCTCATCCAGCAACGCCGCTTGTGCCACGCCACTGGCAAAGATCAGCGCGACTGTGGCCGCGAGTGTAAGTCGTTTCATTGTAATCAAACCTCCTCAAAGAATTGTTTTCGACAGTCCACAATTAGAGCGTCGGAATCACTCTTTTTACAGGAGCAACATGACGTTCTTTCAAGTCCATGCGTTCTCAGAAATAGTCTGAACGATTCATACCATATGCGTTTTTGAATATTTAAACGGAATTCTTCATTAGAGGCCCTCAAGGTGAGTAGATGGGCGTGAATTTGGCGGGTGAATTGAATAGTATTGAGGCATCCAAGAGACCTTGCACCCAAGCGCGCTGTTGCAACGTTTAATGAGTGTGTTACTGCGTAAAAGGTGTGGGCGCTGGGGAAGCCACCTGCGCCAGGGCGTGAAGCTCATTCGTAGCGTGCTGTTTGAATACACGCGCCTCGGCGAGGGAATGGAGTTTGAGGAGATGATTGTATCGCCCCGCTATCGTGTGGATCGGGCCGGAAATACGACCTATGTCGGCGATGATCGCTGCACCCTGCGCTGGGGGGATGCGCGAGGGTAGACCGCGTTGGATTGGATACCTACAACGGCTACGGCCAGGCAGGCAGTCATCTTGAAATGCATGGACGAAAAACTCCGTCATTCCGGGCTTGACCCGGAATCCAGTACGTTGAACAAGATTGGTTTTCAAGAACTTGATTTGACAAACGAATCTGGCTCTGCATTTCCTTCGGTCAGATTCCGGGTCAAGCCCGGAATGACGGCTGCGGTATGTTGATTTCTCCGGGGCTGACTACTCGATGTCTTGGAACGCCCGTCAATTGGTGATCTACAGATAGGTATATCTGGAGAGTGCCGTATTCATTGGCTTGCAGGGCGATGACTTGGCGATTGATTCATGTTCATACGTGCTTCTCTGCCGATTGGTCAAGTCATGAGGCTGATCGTGCGCGCACGTTTGAAACTCAATCGCCAACAGAAAACCGGCCCGCAGGCCGGTTCAAGACAGCAACAACTTTGCCGCTTAGGCTTTGTTGCGACGACGTGCTACGAAACCCAGCAGGCCAAGTCCAGCCAGCAGCATCGCGTAGGATTCGGGTTCCGGTACGGCTGCAACGGCGAATTCACCCATGCCGGTCACTGAAGCGGTGATCGTGCTATCGGCATTAAGCGTGTAGCCGGCGACATCCGTCCAGGTCGTATCACCGAAATTGCGATGAACCAGCTTGCCGCCCGTGCCTTTGAAGGAAAGCGTCAAGCTGTAAGGATCGACTTTGCTCTGACCAAGGGAGTCGGTGCCCCACACTGAAAGAACGTCGCTTGCAAGACCGTCCTCCGCCTTGCTCCAGCCGGTATCGATGGCTTTGCTCACGCCACGACCGTTGTAGTCCTTGTTAACGTTGCCGTTCATTCCGGTCAGGGTTGCAAAGGTGTGCAGGTAGCCGTTTTCGCTCGTTTCGGCTTTCGTCGTGTCATCAGAGATGCTGAAATTCTGGCCTTCGAACACGATCTTTTCCTGCCCATTGAGGCTGTAGCCGAACGTGTCCTTGAGCTGCCAGTCCGGCGTGGCGTTATAGGTTGATACACCGCCAACAGTCGTGTAGACATCGCTTATCGCCGCTGCGTAGTACTTGCCGGTTACTCGCGCTCCATCGACGGAATAAACGTAGTAGCCCACGGTGTTGAGTTCCTGCGACAAGGGATTGTCGCGCGACGAAACCGGGGTGCTTGGGGTGTAGAACTTGTTGCTGTCCGAAGCACCGATGATTTCCTGGACTTGGCTCTTCCCGTCCGGGCTGGTGACGACCGAACGGTAGTTCATGTGGTCGTGACCGCTGATTTCGTACTTGACGTTGTTATTGGCCAAGCTGCCGATGAAATCATTCTGCATGATCGGGTTGGAATCATTGTCGCTGCCAAACAGGTTGTCCTTGTGATTCTGGCCGAGCAGGTTCTTGTGGCTGAACACGAAAGCCTGCTGGTGGTCGGCGGCGGACAATTCGCTGGTGATCCAGGATTGCTGGTTGCCGACGTTATAAGCCGTACCGTTTGCCGTTGTGAATTGATCGAGCATCACAAACTTGGTGTTGTTGTGCGTGAAGGAATAGGTGAGGCCACTCTGATCGGCGGTCGGCGAACTGTAGCCGGAGCCCGTGTAGTTGTAGATGTTCTTGAACTGTGTCGCATTGGCGGCGCTGCTTTCATGGTTGCCGCGCAAGGCATAGAAATCGATGCCGGCCGCCGCCAGATCGGCGTTGGCGTTGAAACGAGTCTGCAGGCTGGTCTGGCTGCCGGTGTCGGTGAGGTCGCCGACCTGAACCACGAGATCAACGTTCGATTTGACGAACTGCTGGTTGATCAGACCGATGACGCCTGTTGCCACCGTTTTTTGGCCTGGATCTGATGGACTCAGCCATTGTGTGTCGCTGATGACACCGAAACTCCAGGCCTCTGCGTGCGCACTGGCCATACATCCGAATGCACTGACCAGTGCGACGGCGATTTGTACTTTCCTGAACATCGAAACTTCTCCTTGAATTTAATTAAATGATCTGCGTTTTAAAACGGCCATGCGATACACGCTTTCGCGTGCTGAAAGACCTTACACGGACTATGTGTAATTTTCGGTGCTGTGGAGAGATCGATTGACAGTCCATTTGGCCTATTCGCAAGGCCATTCGGATCATTGAGGAATGGACGTCTGCGTGGCGACAATGGACGCAAGTCGATACGGACGGTTACGTGAATGCCGGGCCACAATGGTCCGAACGAACTACATGGCCTAAGCGAATTTGAAGGACAGGTTCCGGATAATCTCGTCGTAATTGGGCGCTTCCCGAGACCTGTGGACGCCTATCAACCCGAACAATCATGGCCATGGAGAATTTTGTGCTGATTCAACCCGTCGTACTTTCCGGAGGTTCAGGCACGCGCCTGTGGCCGCTGTCGCGTGAGAAATACCCCAAGCAGTTGCTGCCGCTGATCGGCGAGGACTCGCTGCTGCAGGCCACCGTGCGCCGCGTCGAGGGCATCACCGGGGCGCAACTTGCTGCGCCGATGGTCGTCTGCAACGAAGAATACCGTTTCGTGATCGCCGAACAGATGCGGCTGATGGGCAAGGATGGCCCCATCGTCCTCGAACCCGTCGGGCGCAATACCGCCCCGGCGCTGACGCTGGCCGCGCTGGCCGCGATGCGCGATGGCGCTGACCCAATCCTGCTGGTCATGCCGGCCGACCACGTCATCCTCGATACACCGGCCTTCCAGGCCGTAGTCTTTGAAGGCGCGCTACGGGCCGAAGAGGGCGCGGTGGTGACCTTCGGCATTACCCCGGATTGCCCCGAAACCGGCTATGGTTACATCCAGACCGGCGCGTCGCTGGGCAAGGGCGAAGCCTGCAAGATTGCGCGCTTTGTCGAGAAGCCCGATCTGGCGACGGCACAAACCTACCTCGATGCTGGCACCTACCTGTGGAACAGCGGCCTGTTCATGATGCGCGCTTCGGTTTGGCTGGCCGCCATCGGCGTGTGTCGCGCCGATATCCTGGCCGCCTGTCGTACTGCCTGGGACGCTGGATCGTCCGACGGCTGTTTCCTGCGCGTCGGCAAGGATGCATTCAGCCAGTGCCCGAAGGATTCAATCGACTACGCGGTGATGGAGCGCATTGCTGCGCTTGATGCCGCCTTGCCGGTTGGCGTGGTGATCCCGCTGTCGGCCGGCTGGTCCGATGTCGGTGCCTGGGACGCGTTGTGGAAAGTGCTGCCGAAAGACAATGACGGCAACGTGCTGCAGGGTGACGTCCTGATGCACGACTGCCGCAATACCCTGGCCATGTCGGCCGGTCGACTGGTCGCCTGTATCGGTGTGGACGACATGGTGATCGTTGAAACGCCCGACGCCATCCTGGTCTCGCACAAGGACAAGACGCAGGAGGTGAAGACCATCGTCGACCGCCTCAAGCGCGACGGCCGCATCGAAGGCCAACTGCACCGCAAAGTCTTCCGTCCGTGGGGCTCGTACGACGGCGTCGATGCCGGCGAGCGCTTCCTGGTCAAGCGCATCATCGTCAATCCGGGGGCCAGCCTGTCGCTGCAAATGCACCACCATCGTGCCGAGCATTGGATCGTCGTGCACGGTACTGCGCGGGTGACGCGCGAAGATACAAGCTATCTGGTGACCGAGAACGAATCGACCTTCATCCCGCTGGGCAACAAACACCGACTGGAGAACCCCGGCCGTGTGCCGCTGGAGATGATCGAAGTGCAGTCAGGCTCGTATCTGGGCGAGGACGATATCGTGCGCTTCGACGATATCTACGGACGCTGTCCCAGTGCTCGGAAACACGTCCCTGAACCCGGCAAGTAGTCAGTCACGGAGAATCACCGTCGCAACCGTCATTCCGGGCTTGACCCGGAATCCAGTAGTGCACCTCTGGCTCTGCATTTCCTTCGGTCAGATTCCGGCTTTCGCCGGAATGACGGCTTACCCACGCGTTTCCGTATGACTGCGTGCCTATTACATCCTTTGCGCGGCGAAGATTTCCTCATCCCAGCGCTTGAGCAGGCGTTTACGTACATCGTCCGAACCGTACTTGGCGAAGTCGTAATTGATCAGCTTGATCTGTTCGGGGCGCGGCGCTTTCGGTGGGATTTCGGCGGTGGCATTCGACGGAACCTGCAGCGCGTTGGCCTTCATTCCCAGCGACTGGATGTCGGCGCGCAAGGCGAATTCGTAGAATTTCTTCGCGTTGGCCATGTTGCGAGCGCCCTTGATGATGCTCATCGAACCGATCTCGAAGCCCGTTCCTTCGCAGGGCGCGAAGACCTCCACCGGCATGCCGGCCATGCTTTCCTTGAGCAGGTCGTGCAGGAAGGTGACGCCGATTCCGGTTTCGCCGCGCCCCAGTGCCTTGGCCGGTGCCGAGCCGGACTTGGTGTACTGGCTGACGTTTTTGCCCATCGTCTTCATGAAGGCAAAGGCTTCGTTTTCGCCGAAGAGTTGTACGAAGGTGGCCATCGCGGTGTAGGCGGTACCCGACGAGTTCGGGTT
>JBBQAT010000208.1:0-6489 GCA_038316625.1 Burkholderiales bacterium | reverse complement strand
CCCAAGCTCACCGATGAAGAAGATCAAAACATCCGGGCCTTTCTGGCCACCTGTCAGGTTTGCCTGATCGACGAAACTATTGAAGCAGAAGCGATTCGCCTGCGGCGTAGCGGCACGTTCAAGTTACCCGACGCCATTGTTGCCGCTACCGCGATCACCTATCGATTGAAGTTGCTGACGCTGGATCAGGGAATGGCGCAGGGCTTGAAAAGGCTGGGGCATGAGTTCTGATAAAAAGGCCCGCCAACAACGCGGCAGCACCGACCGCAGCGCCATGTTTCCCGTTGCGCCAACGCAGCTCGAATCCCCGGCCAGCTATGCGGCCATTCTGGCTGAACTCAAGGAACGCATCCGCAGCGAACGCCTGCGCGTCGTACTCGCCAGTAACGCCGCCATGGTGTTGCGCTACTGGGACATCGGAACCCGCATACGTGACAAGCAAAAGCATAAAGGCTGGGGCGCGCGGGTCATCGATCGGCTCTCGGCCGACCTGCGCGAAGCCTTCCCGGAAATGAAGGGTTTCTCGCCGCGCAATCTTAAATACATGCGCCGTTTTGCCGAGGTCTGGACCGACCGTGAAATTGTGCAAGCAGTCCTTGCACAATTGACCTGGTATCACAACATCGCGCTGCTGGAAAAATTGCCGGATGCCGATCAACGGCTCTGGTATGCCCGGCAGACGCTGCAACACGGCTGGTCACGCAACATTCTCGCCTGCCAGATCGAAGCGCAAGCCATCGTCCGCCATGCTCAGGCACCCAACAACTTTGCCGTGACTCTGCCGCCGCCTGATTCGGACATGGCGACGCAAGTTTTCAAAGACCCTTACCTCTTTGATTTTCTGGGAACCGCTACCCCCCGGCGCGAAAGGGAACTAGAACAAGGGCTGATGGATCATCTCCAGAAATTCCTGATCGAACTCGGCCAAGGCTTGCGTTTGTCGGGCGGCAAGTCCAGCTTGAACTGGGCGATCAAGATTTTTATCTCGACCTGCTGTTCTATCACCTCAAATTACGGCGCTATGTCGTCATCGAACTCAAGGCGCGCCAATTTGAACCGGGTGACGGTGCGCAACTCGGCATGTATATGACCGCCGTCAACCGCCGGCTCAATCACCCGGACGACAAACCCGCTCTCGGCCTGTTGCTGGTGCGTGAGAAAAATCAATTGCTCGTTGAATATGCGTTGGGCGGCAGCACCCAACCGATCAGCGTTGCCGACTGGAAGACACAACTCACCCGCTCGCTGCCGGAAGAACTGAGTGCCAGCTTGCCGAGCATCGAGGAAATCGAACGGGAGTTGGGGCTGGATGATGCGGGAGGTGGGGTATGAGTGCTGAGTGGCAAACGGTCAGCCTAGGTGAGCTTTGTTTGAAAATCACTGACGGGGCGCATAACAGTCCAAAAACTGTAACTGTTGGCAAGCCGATGGCCTCTGTGAAAGATCTAACACGATTTGGAGTAGAGCTTTCACATGCCCGTCTCATCCCAATCGATGACTTCTATGCTTTGGTCAAGCAAGGGTGTAAACCAGAGGTCGGCGATGTCTTGATCGCAAAAGATGGGAACTCCGCATTAGATACGGTTTGTAATGTTGACCGTCCTCTTGATGCCGTGCTTCTTTCATCCGTTGCGATTTTGCGGCCAAACTCCGAAAGACTCGACTCGCACTACCTGAAACATTACTTGGCTTCTCCCGATGTAATCACCTACCTTAAGGCAAACTTTATTTCAGGCGCTGCAATACCAAGAGTAGTTCTGAAAGACTTCAAAAAGGCCGAAGTTAAAGTTCCGCCATTGTCGACTCAAAGGGCAATTTCGGTGGTTCTTGACTCCCTCGACGACCGTATCGCCCTCCTGCGCGAAACCAATGCCACGCTTGAAACCATCGCGCAGGCGCTGTTCAAATCGTGGTTTGTCGATTTCGACCCCGTCCACGCCAAACAACAAGGCCGCGCCCCGGAAGGGCTGGACGAAGCCACCGCCGCACTCTTTCCCGACAGCTTCGAGGAATCGGAATTTGGCTTGGTACCGAAGGGCTGGCGAGTTGGAGTGCTTTCGGAGTTGGCTGCACTCAATCCAGAATCATGGTCTGCGAAAAACCACCCCTCTACCGTCGCCTACATTGACTTGGCAAATACCAAGGACAACGAGATCGGCGAGGTTGTAAACTTTGCTTTTGATGCCGCACCGAGCCGGGCACGACGCGCACTGAAGCATGGAGACACGATTGTCGGCACGGTGAGACCGGGCAATCGTTCGTTTGCGCTCATTTATAAGCCCGCTAGCAACTTGACTGCCAGTACCGGATTTGCGGTGTTGCGACCTAAGCAGAGCCAAAATACGGAATTCGTCTATTTATCGGCAACCCAAGATTCAAGTATCGAGCACTTAGCTCATGTAGCAGATGGAGGGGCATATCCAGCGGTGCGACCGGAAATTGTTGCTAGCCTTGCATGCGTATGCCCAAGTGATGAGGTGATAAGCGTGTTTCACGATGCAGCAGGGCCTTTGCTGTCAAAGGTAGCTGAAAACCAACAACAAGCCCAAACCCTCGCCACCCTCCGCGACACCCTGCTCCCTCGCCTGATCTCCGGGCAGTTACACTTGCCCGAAGTAGAAACAATGATTGAGGAGTCCGTCTGATGTTCGACCTGCATATAGCTGGATGATCTAAACCTGCTGGCCGAAACCGTTGAACTGGAATGCAAGCTCGCGCACGGTCAGGATGGCAAGGGCGAAGTTCCCAAGGACTTCTGGCCGACGTATTCGGCGATGGCGAACGCGTATGGCGGCGTTGTACTACTGGGGGTTCGCGAGAAGGATGGAAAGTTCAGCATTGCCGGGCTGGAAAATCCGGCCAAGGTTCGCGGCGATTTGTTCAACACGCTAAACAACCGGGGCAAGGTCAGTACAAATCTGCTGACGGATGCCGATGTGCTCGAGGCGCGCATTGATGGGCTGACCATTCTGGTGGTCAGCATTCCGGCGGCGACGCGCAAGCAGAAGCCGGTGTTTTTGAATGGTCAGCCGTTGGGGAATGCCTACCGTCGTTTGAACGATGGTGATCGGCATTGCGATGAGGAAATGGTCAAACGCATGTTGGCCGAGCAGATCGAGGATGAAAGAGATGCGCGGATTCTCACCGGCTATAGCATGGAAGACATTGACCCAGAGAGTTTGCGCATCTATCGGCAAATGCTGCGTGACGAGAAGCCGGGACACCCTTTCCTTGAACAAAATGATTTTGAGTTTTTGAAGAGTTTGCGCGGCTGGCGACAAGACCGGCAAACGGGCGAATCCGGCCTGTCGCTGGGTGGCTTGCTGATGTTCGGCAATTGGGCTGCGATTCAGGATGCCGTACCGCATTACTTTCTGGATTATCAGGAGCGTCCAGAGGCCAAGACTGAGTTGCGTTGGGTTGATCGCCTGGTGCCGGATGGCAGTTGGACTGGCAACCTTTTTGAGTTTTATCGGCGGGTTTATCGCAAGTTAACCGCTGATCTGAAAGTGCCGTTTGCCCTGAAGGATGGGCTGCGCCAGGACGATACTCCGGTACATGAAGCTCTGCGTGAGGCTCTGGTGAACACCCTCGTGCATGCAGATTACACCGGGCGGGTTTCCGTGCTAGTGGTGAAGCGCCCGGACATGTTCGGCTTCCGCAATCCCGGCGGTCTGCGCCTGCCTATCGAACAGGTGATTCGTGGCGGCGAAAGCGATTGCCGGAACCGCATTCTTCACCAGATGTTTCTGCTCATTGGCTTGGGAGAACGGGGTGGCTCTGGTATGCCCCGCATCTATGGCGGATGGAAAAGCCAGCATTGGCGGCCGCCTGCCCTGATGGAGAAAGATGAGCCGGAGCAAACCTTGTTAATGCTCCAGATGGCTGACCTATTGCCCGAGAATGTGCTGCTTCAATTGCATGAACGTTTTGGTGCTCTGTTCGATGAGTTGGACTACACGGGGCGTCTGGTCATGGCGACAGTGGCAATGGAGCGGGTAGTCAGCCATAACCGACTGCTGGAAATTTGTGACGCACATTCCCATGACTTGAGTCTCCGTCTTGCCCGTTTGGTCAAACAAGGACTTTTGGAGTCGGATGGTCGCTCTCGGGGCATGGTGTATTTTTTTCCCGGCGACAGTCTGCCGACACCCGAGCAAGTGTTTATTGGCCCGGCGTTTTCAAGGGAGCCTTTGGCCAATATGAGGAGCAGCTCCGAATATTCAGCCGCTAGCTCCGAATACTCGCCACCAACGGAAGGGGAGCGTGATAGCCGAGGGAGGCTCCTCTCTCCTCACCTCGACGCGCCTATCATCGACAATTTGGAAATTCTGGATGAGGTGTTCCGGGAACTTCTAGAGCATTTAGCGGATGAGCCGCGACAAAAAGAAAGGTTAAGTTCTGAGCGCATGGAGCAGGTCCTTCTGGCTTTGTGTCGGGAGCAGTTCTTGACTCTTTCGGTGTTGGCTGAGCTTGTTAGCCGCAATCCTGATGGTTTGCGGCAGCAATACCTGAGCAAGATGGTCAGAGGGGGGGGAAATGCTATTGGCCTTTCCAACCAAGCCCACTCATGAGAAGCAGGCGTACCGGGCGGCAGAAGGTTCAACTGAAGATTTGGGCGAAGAGAGTTGAGTGTATTGAATACAAACTGCAGTCGGCAATCTTCAGCCTGTTGCGCCTGCCGGAGAGCAAAGTGGCGTTGTAGCCGCTTCGGCTATTCATTGGCGCTACGACTGCCCTATTCAAGAATCCTTTCATCGCGTGACATTGTATTAACGATTGCTTTAATATCCTGAGCGTCAATTAAAGAATCTTTTCATACCATGCGCCGCACCGGCTCCTACGCGACTTCCACCACCTTGGGCGAAGCGGTTCAGGCTTTTGTCCCGCTGCCCTTGCCGCCGGCAAAGCCGGTATTGGCGCCGGCCTGCTTCGAGCTGGGCAATCGGGCGGCGGAGCTGGCTTTGGCGCGTTTGTCCGGGGTCTCGGGGTTGGTGCCTTCGGTGGATTGGCTGCTTTATAGCGCCGTCCGCAAGGAGGCTTTGCTGACTTCCCAGATCGAGGGTACGCAAGCAACGCTGATTGATCTGTTCGACGAAGAGGCCGGTTTTGCCATCAGCAATAGCGACGATGTCGAAGAGGTAAGCAATTACCTGCGGGCGTTCCGGCTGGTACAGAGCAACCTGCGCGATCCGACCGGCTTGCCGATCAGCGTCCGTCTGTTGTGCGATGCCCACCGTTTGCTGCTCGACGGCGTGCGCGGCAGTGGCAAGCAGCCCGGCGAGTTGCGTCGTTCGCAAAACTGGATTGGCGGTACGCGGCCCAGCAACGCCGCCTTTGTGCCGCCGCCAGCGGAGCAGGTGGCTGATCTGCTGGCCAATGTCGAGCGCTATATTCATGACGAGTCGAGCGCTAACCCGGCCCCGGCCTTGCCGCCGCTGGTGAGGATTGCGCTGGTCCATGCCCAGTTCGAAACGATCCACCCGTTTCTTGATGGCAATGGGCGGATCGGCCGTTTGCTGATTGCGGCGCTGATGGAGCATTGGCGTTTGCTGCCCGAACCTTTGATGTATCTCAGTGGCTACCTGAAGCAGCACCAGTCGGCGTATTACCAGCAGCTATCGGCTATCCGCACGCAAGGCGACTGGGAAGGCTGGGTCAGTTTTTTCCTGGAGGGCGTTGCCGCGGCCGCCGGCGAGGCCGAGCGCGGCATTGTCGCCATTGCCAGCCTGATCGCCGCTGACCGTCGCCGATTGTTGGCTTCGCCCAAAGCCGGTCCGGCGAGTTATCGCTTGTTTGAATCCCTGCCCATGATGCCGCGCTTTAATGTTGAAGGGGTTCGCCAGATGCTCGATACTAGCTTTCCTACGGCCAGCGCAGCGGTCAAGGTGCTTGAGGAGTTGGGCATCGTCAGCGAACTGACCGGGCAGAAGAAAAACCGAAATTACGGCTATCAGGCGTATATCGAGCTGTTGTCGCGATAGGGTATCCCATGACTGAAGACCAACTCGAACAGGAAACTCTCGGCTGGCTCGCCGATGTCGGTTACCGCCATCTCTACGGCCCGGACTTGGCGCCGGATGCTAGCGGTGGCAACAGCAGCCCGGAGCGCAGTAGTTATCTAGAGGTTGTTTTGGAAAATCGGCTGCGTGCTGCGGTCGACCGGCTAAATCCGGCAATTCCTGCGGCGGCGCGTGCGGATGCGGTGCGCCAGGTGCTTGATCTGGGCATTCCGGCGGTGCTTTCGGCTAACCGGCATTTCCACAGATTGCTGGTCGGTGGCGTGCCAGTGGAATATCAGAAGGATGGTGAGACGCGCGGTGATTTTGTCCGCCTGATTGATTGGGTGGAGCCGAAGCGCAATGAATGGCTGGCGATCAACCAGTTTTCGATCAAGGGGCACAGTCACAAAAATGCGTATACGCGCCGGCCGGACATCATCCTGTTCGTCAATGGCTTGCCGCTGGTGCTGCTGGAGCTGAAGAACCC
>JBBQAT010000207.1:0-6502 GCA_038316625.1 Burkholderiales bacterium | reverse complement strand
CGCGTACGAAATCCACAAGGGCAGTACCTGCGGAATGACGCCGTAAAGGATTTCCTCGAGCGCGTTGGCTCCTGTCGCGCGCACGCCTTCGACGGGACGCGGATCGATGGCTTCGACTGCTTCGGCGAACAGTTTGGCCAGTACGCCGGTGGTGTGCACCCACAAGGCCAGGACGCCGGCAAAAGGCCCGAGGCCGACGGCAACGATGAAGAGCATGGCAAAGACCATTTCGTTGATCGCCCGGCAGCAATCCATGACCCGGCGAACCGGATGGTAGACCCACCTCGGAACGATGTTTTGTGCCGACATCAAACCACAGGGAATCGCGCAGACGATAGCCAGAACGGTTCCCCATACGGCGATATGGATGGTAATGATCATTTCATGTAAGTAGATTCGCCAATCATGGAAGTTTGGCGGGAAGAAATCCTTGAGGAAAACGCCCATGTTGGCGGAGTCCTTGATCAGGGCGAACGGACGCATGTCGGCACCGTCCCACGACCAGATCAGCAGCGCGAAAAAACCGACCCAGGCAAGGCTGGTTCCGAGTCCGCTAGGCGGTGGTGCCAATGGCACGTCGTTGGTATGCGGCAGGCTAGTCATCGTAGGGCAACTCACAGACAGTGAAAATCGTGGGCGGCATCAAGCCGCCCACCACGTGGCTCGTTGAGTGCGCTATTTCATCTGCCTGGCCAAATCAGCGAGCTTGGCGTCGATGTCGACATACTTGGCGTTCTTTTCCGCGTCGGACATGTGGCTGTCGTTTTCAAACTTCTTGCGATCCTTGAACAGCTCGAGCTGACGGATCGGCAGAAGCTGCGCATCGGTCGACACCTTGAAACCGGCCAGTCGATACATATTCTTCAGGATTTCTTTTTGCCGATCATCCTTGCCATAGCCGACGATGAAGTCCTGGATCTTCTTCTTCAGGTCGGTAGGCAGATCCTTACGCCAGACCAAGGGATCACGCGGGATCAGCGGCGAAGTCCACAAGATACGAATCTGGTCGAGTTTTTCGGGCGATTTTTCCTTCATCTTCTGCGTCATCTCGCTGTTGCTGGTGGCGACATCGATCTGCTTGTTGAGAACAGCAAGAAAATTGCCTTCATGATTCGACGAACGCGTGGCCTTGAAGTGCGTTTTCGGGTCAAGGTTGTTCATGGTGAACACGTAGTACGTGGGGACCAGCGTTCCCGAAGTCGAAGAGGGATCCCCGATACCGAATGTCATATCCTTGCCGTTCTTCAGCATCTGATCGAGGCTGGTGATGCCGCTATCTTTGTGCGTGATGATGTACGAGTAATAACCCGGCGTCCCGTCGAGGTCGATAAACTGAGCAAAAACCTCGCCGCCAGCGCGGTCGACGGCGTCAATTGCCGCCTTGTTGCCGTACCACGCGACCTGTACTTTGTTGAAGCGCTGCGCCTCGATGATTCCTGCATAGTCGGTGGCATAAAAACCGTTCACTTTGGCGCCAATGGCTTTCGACATGTCATCGAGAAACGGTTCCCACATCTGTCTGAGAGCGCCTGCCTTCTCGGTGGCGATAATCCCGAAATTCACTTCCTTGACGTCGGCGGCGAACGAAGCGCCGGCGACGGCCAAGGCGAGTGCAAGCAATAGCATTTTGATGTAACGAATCATGGTGGGTCCCTTTATTGAGCAGCAGGTGAATGGAATCGGCGGTTTCGGTTAAGCAGCGACCAGATTTCCTGGCAGACGAGTGATATTGGCGGGCGGGGATTCCCCGGACATTCCGGGAGCAAAAAGCTCCTTGGCTTTCGTTCCGTAGAGTTCGCCGAGGAGCGATGGCGTCAGTGCGGAGGAGGGGCCGTCGTACACGATCTTGCCGCGATTGAGAGCGATCGTGCGGGGACAGTACTTAACGGCAAATTCGACCTGGTGCAGCGAAACCAGGATGGTGCACTCATGCTGGCGATTGAATTTGGCGAGCAACTCCATCACCTTGCGCGAAGATTCCGGATCAAGCGAAGCGATAGGCTCGTCGGCGAGAATGAGTTCGGCTCCCTGAACCAGGCAGCGGGCCAGCGCAGCGCGTTGCTGCTCGCCCCCGGACAGGGTTGCGGCGCGCTGCCACGCGGTGCGTTCTATTCCCACCGAAACAAGCGCTTCCAGCGCCCGCTGGCGATCAGGAATGGAAAATCGCATGAGCAGGCTGCGCCACAAAGTGGTCCGGTGCAGCAGGCCAATCAGGACATTGGTGATCACCGGCAAACGCCCGACCAGATTGAACTGTTGAAAGACGAAGCCGATTTTGGCGCGGGTGTCACGAATATTTCCGAGAATGCGGCCGTCGGCCTGAATCGGTTGACCGAACACTTCGACGGCACCCGAATCGGCGCGGACAAATCCCGGCAAATGTCTGAGAAAGGTCGATTTTCCCGACCCCGAAGCGCCGAGCAGCGCGACCATTTCACCGGGCGCAATCGAAATGGAAACGTCGTCTAGGGCCACGCAACGCGAAAATCGCTTGGTCAGATTTCGGACTTCAACAGCATTTGGCACTGAAAAACCTCGCTTGTCATTTCACTGCAACGAGCCGAGTCTAGGATTGATTTGTTGCAGTTGCTTGACGCCTGCATGACAGTAATTTTCTCTTTTCAATAGGTCAGCCGAGTGGTCTCAAAGGCGTGACTCAACAGCGTCGCTTGTCCGTGGCACCGCCGACCGCAACGCACCACCCGCCAACCGAGCCCAACATGGAAGCGTGAAACCATGAGCCATTTATCGACGGATTTCCACACCGAGGCCCTGCGTATCGATGGCCGTCATGTCCACGGCGAACGTGGCGTCATCGAAGTGATCAATCCATTTTCCAACACCTGCATCGGGACGGTCGCGAAGGCTGGTATTGACCAGGTGCGCGAGGCCATTGCCGCCGCCAAGGCCTTTACGCCGCGGCTGACCCGTTACCAGCGCTGCGAAATCCTCAATCGCGCGGCCGACATCGTCGTTGCCCGCAGCGAGGGAATCAGTGACTTGATCACTGCTGAAGCGGGTCTGTGCAAAAAGGACAGTCGCTATGAAACCGGCCGCGTGCGCGATGTACTTCGCTTTGCCGCCAACGCCGTTCTGCAGGATGACAGTCAAACCTTTTCCTGCGATATCACGCCGCACGGACGCGCGCGCCGGGTGTTCACGCAGCGCGACCCGCTGCTCGGCGTGATTACGGCGATAACCCCTTTCAACCATCCGATGAATCAGGTCGCGCACAAGGTGGTGCCGGCGATCGCAACAAACAACCGGATGGTGCTCAAGCCCTCGGAAAAGGTCCCGCTCTCGGCCTTGTTGTTCGCCGACATCCTCTACGAAGCGGGACTGCCGCCGCCGATGTTTCAAGTGGTCACCGGTGATCCTGCGGAAATTGCCGACGAGCTGATCACCCACCCGGACGTTGAACTGGTGACCTTCACCGGAGGCGTCACGATAGGCAAACGCATTGCCAGCCGTATCGGCTACCGCAGAATGATTCTTGAACTGGGCGGCAACGATCCCTTGATCGTCATGGAGGACGCCGACCTTGACGAGGCGGCTACGCTCGCCGCGACGGGTTCCTATAAAAATTCCGGGCAACGGTGCACGGCGGTCAAACGAATTTTTGTTCAGCAGGCCGTCGCCGATGATTTCGTTGCACGTCTTCTGGAAAAAACGCGCAACTGGCAATACGGCAACCCGATCGACGAGAACACGGAAATGGGAACCGTTATCGATGAAACCGCGGCCCGCCTGTTCGAGGGGCGGGTTAATGACGCCGTCAAACGCGGCGCCCAACTGCTTTTTGGCAATATCCGCGACGGCGCTTTATATTCACCAACCCTTCTTGACCAGGTCCGGCCTGACATGACCCTGGTTCAGGAGGAAACCTTCGGACCGGTGTCGCCGGTGATTCGCTTCGCGACGCTGGACGAGGTCATTGCGATGGCGAACGGCACCGCATACGGCTTGTCGTCAGCGGTATGTACCAATCGACTGGACGTCATCACCCGCCTCGTCAATGAACTGCAGGTGGGGACGGTCAATGTTCGCGAAGTGCCGGGATATCGTTTGGAACTGACGCCTTTTGGCGGCATCAAGGACTCAGGTCTGGGCTACAAGGAAGGCGTCCTGGAAGCGATGAAGAGCTTCACCAATATCAAGACTTATTCATTGCCCTGGTCAGCATGATTACAACGACCGTCGCACTGGTCGTGCTCCTTTCGGCGCTGATGCATGCCGGCTGGAACTATCTCGTCAAAGTAAGCCCCGACAGATTACTCGATACCGCAGCGCTGACGATTGGAGGCAGCGTGGTGTCGGCTCTTTTCCTGCACTGGATGCCGCTGCCCGATGCCGCCTCGCGGCCCTGGCTGGGCGTTTCGATGGTCGTGCACGTCGCCTATTTCCTGGCGCTGGTGGAGGCCTATCGCCATGCCGATCTATCGGTCGCCTATCCGCTCATGCGCGGACTGGCGCCGATGCTGGTCGCTCTGGCCGCGCCATTTTTCGGCGAGCCCCTCGGCTTGCCCTTGATCATCGGAGTAGTGTTCGTCGGGCTGGGCATCATGCTGCCGGCTATCATCGGCTTGCACGCCGGGGCGATCCAAAAGGCGGGGATACTGTTCGCCGTTTTAAATGCATTCATCATTGCGGTTTACACCGTTGTCGACGGCATCGGCGTTCGCTTGTCCGGAAGCGCACCGTCTTACACCCTTTGGCTATTCTTCCTCAACGCCTGGGGAATCGTCGGCGTCGCGCTGTGGCGAAGAAAAATGGCTCTTTTCCCCCATCTGCGCCAACGCTGGGCATTTGCGCTATCCGGTGCCGTGCTCACGATCGGTTCATACGGCATTGTGCTCTGGGCCATGAGCGTTGCGTCGATACCGGCTGTCGCGGCCTTGCGAGAAATTTCGGTGATCTTTGCCGCGTTGATGGGTAGTTTGCTGCTCAGGGAACAGATGGGACGGCTGCGGGTGTCTGGCGCAGTGGTGATCGCCATTGGCGCAGGCATCATTCGCTGGGCTTGAGCGCTGCGCCGAACCGGGTACGTCGCCCCGAGAGGGGGCTTGGAAAGCGGAAGTGCCACTGCCGTCCTATACCCTGCCGGCCGTCAAGGATCTGTCACAAACGAACGCTACGATGCACTCAATCTACTATTGCCCGATGTCAATTTGATAATCCGACACCTGTTCATCAACGCGATGACGACGGTCTCGGCGGCGGTTTTTCTTTGTTCGCCGCAGACGCTTGCCGCCGCAATGTCTATCCTCAATCGCGGCGACGCCGGCGAGCTTGGACCGGCGGCAGTGTGGCGGCGCTGATTGTCCGTACCTCGGCCCTGGTCAGCCTGCTCTATTCGACTGCCGCGCATTTTCTTTTCCGCCAGCATCAGGCTTGACGCACTTTCAAACGACAAGAATCAGGAGAGGCCATGTACTCGATCGACCGCGATCCCCTGCTGCTCACGCCAGGACCACTCACCACCTCGCTGCGCACTAAGGAGTCCATGCTGCATGACTGGGGCTCGTGGGACGCGGACTTCAACAGCATCACCGCACAGGTGTGCGCCCAACTTGTCGAGGTCGTGCATGCGCGCCAAACGCATGTCTGTGTGCCGCTGCAAGGCTCGGGCACTTTCTCGGTCGAAGCGGCGCTGGGAACGTTGGTGCCGCGCCAGGGCAAGGTGCTCGTTCCGAATAACGGACCTTATTGCGCGCGCATGCTGAGGATCCTGGGCTACCTCGGTCGACGCACGGCTGAACTTCTCTTCCCCCAAGACATGCCGGCCGACCCGGTCGCCATCGAAGCGGCGCTGATCGCCGACCCCTCGATCACGCACGTGGCGCAGGTTCACTGCGAGACGGGAACCGGAATCATCAATCCTCTGCCCGAAATTGCCGCCGCCGTCGCGCGCCAGGGACGGCGCCTGATCGTCGATGCAATGAGTTCTTTTGCCGCTATCGAGATCGACGTGCGTACAACGCCTTTCGAGGCGCTCATTGCCGCTTCGGGCAAATGCCTCGAAGGCGTTCCCGGCATCGGCTTCGTCATCGTCGATCGCGCCGCCTTGGAACGCTGCGCCGGCAACTGCCATTCGCTGGCGATGGACCTGCACGACCAGTGGGATTACATGAACAAGACGACGCAATGGCGCTTTACGCCGCCGACGTACGTCGTCGCCGCGCTGCACGCGGCGCTCGAACAATATGCGGAGGAAGGCGGCCGCGCGGTGCGCGGCGCGCGTTACGCGGCCAATTGCGCGGCGCTTATCGACGGCATGGCTGGCCTGGGGATAAAGCCCTTCCTTGCCGCCCACGTGCAGGCGCCAATCATCGTCACGTTCCACGCCCCGGCGGACCCGGCTTATGACTTCAAGACCTTCTACCAGCGCGTGCGCGAGAAGGGCTTCATCCTTTATCCGGGCAAACTCACCCGCGTCGAGACGTTCCGTGTCGGCTGCATCGGCGCCCTTGGTGGGCATGACATGGTCAAGGTCGTCGATGCG
>JBBQAT010000206.1:0-6527 GCA_038316625.1 Burkholderiales bacterium | reverse complement strand
GACCGGGATGATCGACAGCGCGGCAAACACGATGGCGATGATGGGGGCCGCCTGCGTATCGAGGCTAACGAAGGAGAGCGTCAACGCGCCGAGACCCAGCCCGACGGGCTCGTCCAACAAAGGGTTCAGATCGTGGCTTCGCACGATCTAACCTTAGTAGTTAGCCGTTTGCAAGCTATTTGCCCGGAAGAAAGAGGGTTTCTCTTGATGCTTCAAGAAGCTCACCATGTGTGCGGAGAATGGAAGAAAGCTCTTGCGGGCCATGCCAGCCGTTGGCAGCCAGAGCAAGTGCATTGATGAGGCCATTTACCTTTGCGTGGGAAGGTAAGTTTGGATTGAGCATAAGTTGAGCCTTCAGTACGAGCTGAACGATGCGCTCTTTCGGGAGAGATTTCTGAGCCTCAGGGTCGGTGACGGCAAGCAGTTCGGACATAACAGACCGAAATTCGGTTTGCCATTCCGAGAACTGCTGAAGCCTAAATTCAGTACTGAGTTGGCGGTGAAGTCTCTCAGTTTCTGCACGAATCGTTGAGCGCGCGACGAACCACTGAATGGTCGCCCCAACAAGGGCACCACCTAGACCAATGAGCGCTGCGAGAATTTCGGCCGGCATAGGTTATGGATTCCGGAAAAGACGGCTAACGTAGAGCTAACCGGCGCTGCGCGGGTTTATCGCGCAGCGTCCAGCGACTGAAAGGAGCGAGGTTGAGCGCCATGTTATGTTCGCAGTTGATTGAAATACCATTCTGCTTGTTTCCACTCCATATCCTGCTCCATCCTATAGTCAAAAGGCCTGGGATGTTTGTGGTACTCGATTATGTATTGCAAATGCTGATTGGCAATTTCCGGATCATAAACGCGCCAGACGAGACGCCTTGTTTTATTCCATGTCTCTCTGATCAAAAACAATGCATTTCCGCCAGCCTTGATTTCTTCGTCTAGTTGGTCACAAAAAGGCTCTACGATTTCTCGCTCCTCTTGCGATGGCATTCCATTATCTATGATGCCTACAAAGTCGATAATCACAGAGAGGTGCCAACTAAATATTTTAGTATGTTCGAAATCTTTTAGAGCGGAG
This sequence comes from Burkholderiales bacterium, assembly GCA_038316625.1. Taxonomy (GTDB): domain Bacteria; phylum Pseudomonadota; class Gammaproteobacteria; order Burkholderiales; family Rhodocyclaceae; genus Propionivibrio. Next base: position 5,449 of record JBBQAT010000206.1, on the reverse strand, counting down.
TTAAGCATTCCAATACACGGCAAGCCATCTTGTTTCCACTCCAAAAGCGTATAGCTTTCTTCGGGCAGAACTATGCGAACCTCGTTCTCCCCTAGCTTACGTTCCTTGGGCTTCCCGAATAATTTGTCTAGCACTTTGGCCTCACAAGAACATAACGTAGAGCTAACCGGCGCTGCGCGGCTTTATCGCGCAGCGTCCAGCGACCGAAGGGAGCGGGGTTGAGCGCCGGGTTAGGGTGACGGTTGTGATGCGACATGGTTTTGCGGCGTGAGTTTGATGCACATGGGGTGAAGCAGGCACGATACCAAGCGGGCGTTGAAAATGAAAGCCTGTGCATGCCATGCGCAACGGCGGCGGAACGAAGCGCGGTTGATGAACCACCGCAAGCGCCGGACGAAACCGAACCCGCGACTTGGGCTGGGCACCGCAGAGAACGCCACCGTTGAGCCGGCACCGACACCAAACGAAGCGGCACAACGCCAAGCGCCAAACTGAACTGAAGCGTTTGCGCAAGGCAGAGACGGCAAAAACTGAGCGCTTTTGCCACCCACACGAAATGCCTTGAAACCCGCGTGGAACGGCGACCTTCAGGCACGAGGCGCGCAGAGCCAATAAGCACGGGCGTTGCAGCCTGATGAGCTTTGAGATGACCGCAAGATGCGCTGACCCGAAACATGAAGATCGAGAACCCTAACGTAGAGCTAACCGGCGCGGCGCGGCTTTATCGCGCAGCGTCCAGCGACTGAAAGGAGCGAGGTTGAGCGCCGGGTTGGGCATCTCGGAAGTACAAGCGCTCACTGTCCAGAAGCCTCCTCAAAATGGATTCCTTCCGTATTGTCAATCGATGGCTCCGACCGGCAAGAGATAACTTTTGATTTATCGTTGGTGATTACCTCAACACCGCCCTCCAACTTGTCGTTTTCTTGAAGCTTGTCAGCACTCCAGGAAACCTGATAAATCGTATTGCCGTTCGGAATAGCCACAGCATTTGTAATGTATCGACCAATACCCGACCAAGAGATGCCCGCTACTTTCTCTCGCGGAGCTACAACCACAATTTCCGGCTTCGCATTTGGCCTGCCATATGAATATCGAATGGTTTGACCGAAGTTGCACACCTCTATTTGTTTTCCTTTTGCAGTTAAACATGCAAAGAGAAGCTTGTTCTTTCCTTCGCAGTTCGCATACACGGCAGGCGAAACAAGAAGTGCAGTAACTGCGATGGCGGTGGCTTTGATGATCATGATGCCCAACGTAGAGCTAACCGGCGCTGCGCGGCTTTATCGCGCAGCGTCCAGAGAGCGAAGCGAACGAGGTTGAGCGCCGGGTTAGAGCGCTGCTTGCTAGGGGGCATGGTTTTGCGGAGTGAGTTTGATGCCCATGGGGTGAAGCAGGCACGATAGCAAGCGGGCGTTGAAAATGGAAGGCGCTGCGAGCCATGCGCAAAGCGTGACGCGGAAAACGGTTGAACCACCGCTGGCGCGTGACGAGCCGAAGCCACCCCAAGCGCTAAACTGAATTGAACGGTATTTGTGAAGCAGGCACGGAAAAAACTGCGAGCTTTTGCCACCCACACGAAATGCCTTGAAACCCGCGTGAATAGGCGACCTTCGGCCATGAAGCGCGAAGAGCCAGTAAGCACGGGCGCTGCAGCCCGGTGTGCTTTGAAATGGCCGCTGGATGCGCAAAGAAAGGACATGAAGATCCGAGAGCTCTAACGTTAAATGTGGCACCTATTTGACGCAACGCTTCCCGTCATGACGGAAAACATTGCGTTAAATAGGCAGAAAAACACAAACTCATATTTAGAAATATCAACTCAATCATCAGCTTGTGAAAAATTAGTGGAACCTAAAACGACCTTCAATTCCGTCATTTTCAGAGCCCGGGCAATCAGTCCGTGCTGACGACGGTTTTTAAGAATTATTATGATGCACGCAACTGTATCGGTTGTGCTTGTGGCTGTCCACGGAAAGTTCGCATTCGGCAGTGACGAAATGAATTTGTACCCAGCGCACAAAGCCGACAAGTCTGCAAGCCACTAAATACGGGCTTCTTCAGCCTATCTCATGCGCGGATTTTCATCCCGAAGAATGCGATAAGGATGTGAAAACGGTGCCAGGCGTTCGAGGAAGTCGAGCAGTTCGAGGGCGGGCGAATTGCGGAAGAAGGTTGTTGCCGGCGTTTCCATCCAGATGCGGTCGGCGAAGAGGTAGGTCTCGTGCGCTGTGTCGCCGATGCCGTCGTTGTTGCGGTCGAAGCCCTGGTAGTCATCCCAGAAATTGCCGTTCCAAATGTTGGCCTTGGCTGCACCTGCGGCGCTGATGGCGACGCTGGTCAGGTTGTTCTCGAAACGGTTGTCGAGAAAGCGATGACCGCCGTCCGCGCCGTAGAAGAAGGCGCCGATGATGTTGTGCGCGAAGCGGTTGTTCCTGACCGTCAGCGTGCCAGCCGTCTGTGGCGGAGCATCGACCTTGAGGCCGACGGAGCAGTGCAGCACCTCGTTGTTTTCGACCAGCGCCTCGTTGCTTTCCTTGAACACGATGCCGCCGCCTCCGGCCGTCAGCGCATGGGCGACGTTGTTCCCGCGCAGGATCAGGTCGGGCGAGTAAAGCACGATGATGCCGGTGCCGGTGTGCGTCAGGCGGTTGTTCTCGATCCGCAGGCGCGGCGAGAAGATGATGTGCATGCCGTAACGGCCGTCGGTGAAGGTGGTGTTGCTGATCCGGTTGTCCGGCGAGTTGGCGAAGGTCAGGTCGCGGGCGCGCTCGAAGCGGTTGCCATTGATGACGTTGTCGCGGCTGTACCATAACCGGATTGCGTCGCCGCGCATGGCCAGCGAGAGCTTCTTGCCGGTGACGCAGTTGCCGCTGATGCGCGAGCGATTGACCTGCTTGAGGTGGATGCCGAACAGGACGTCGTCGATCTCGTTGTCCTCGACACGATGCTCGTCGCCTTCGAGCAGGAGGCCGGCATCGATGCGGTCGTGCAGTTCGCCGCTGCCGGTGAGACGCAGGCCGCGAACCGTTACGGCCGTGCCCGAAACGGAGAGGACGGTGCTTTTGGGAACCCTATTGCCCAAGCGACAAAATGCCACTGCGGCAATATGTCGCATATGATCGCGATTCAAATCGGATCACACTTTGACCCAAGTCAAATTTTGTAAGGTTTAAGTACCTAAAATCATTCAAAATATGGCATTTGTCATATGTCTGGCTGGTTTCAGGCCAGTGCCCATCGCTCGAACGAGAAGAAATTGGATAAAACACCCCGTAATCAAAATGTATTGTTGGCTGGTTTGACTTTGCTGCTGGCCGGGATACTGGTCTGGGTGCTCTTTCTTTGGGAACCGGGCAATTCGGCGACACCGCAACCCAAGCTTCCACTGGCGCTGGCCAGTCAGCCAACCGGGGGCGACTTCACCCTGGCGGGCAGCGATGGTCCGGTCGCGCTGGCTGATTTCCGCGGCAAGGTGGTGGTGCTCTACTTTGGCTACTCTTTTTGCCCGGATGTGTGTCTGACTTCGCTATCGCTGATTGCGCAAGGGCTTTCCCGACTGGATGCTGCCGCGCTGCAGAATGTGCAAGGGATTTTCATTTCCGTTGATCCGGAACGTGATACGCCGGAACGGCTGGCCAGCTACGTCCCCTTTTTCCACCCAAGCATGATCGGCGCGACCGGGACGACAGATCAGGTTTCTTCCGTCGCCCGAATGTATGGTTCAAGTTACCGCAAGCATCCCAAGGCGGCGGACGGTACCTATGCTGTTGATCACTCGTCGGTCACCTACATTGTTGGGCCAGACGGTAAATTGAGCGACATGCTGCAGCACGGCAGCCCCCCGGATAGTATTGCGGCGGCGATCACCAAGTCGCTGGCAGCGGGGAAATAGTCGGTACCGTTGGAAGGCCCATGGATAGGCGATCTACCGACCAATGCCGTGGAGATCCTCATGGATATTGGCTTCCCGGGCATTGGTCGAAAAACTTCGCTTTTTGTCCATCGATTGCCTAGAGGTTGATCGCACGAATTCTTGGACCTGGGCCAAAGTATTCCGATAGTGGGCGGTACCTGCGGTGCGTGTCGTCTCAATCGGAAACGTCATTGCGCGGCTCCGGCGAACACGTCTGGCTCTCGGTGCGGGACGAGCACAAGGTGGCGATCTACAGACGGCAACGTTGGCCAAAATCAGGGAACTTGCCGCACAGGCACTCAGTGGCCTATTCTTTGCCCGTCGCGTGGCTCGCATGGGGTTTTGATGTCAGTTCTTGAAAGCATGGGTGAAAATTCTGTCGGTTTCCATCTGCTGAACGACTTTCAGCGGAATTTCCCTCTTTGTCCGGCTCCTTTCGCCGAGCTTGCCGCCAAACTGGGGGTGGCCGAAAGTGCCGTACTGCGCATGCTTGAACAGCTGCGCCGCGACGGAAAGATTGCCCGCGTTGGTGCCGTGTTTGCGCCCAAACGCATTGGCGCGAGCACGCTGGTTGCGATGGCGGTGCCGCCGGACAAGCTGAGTGCGGTGGCTGAAGCGATAAATCGTTTCCCGGAAGTCAATCACAACGACGAGCGCGAACACCGCTACAACCTTTGGTTCGTTGTTACCGCCGGGTCTGAGGGGCGCTTGTACGCGGCACTTGGGGCGATCAAGCAGAGTGCCGGTTATCCGATGCTCGTTCTACCCTTGCTCAAGGAATACCACATCGATCCCGACTTCACGCTCGATGACAAGGATAGCGAGGCATCCAATACGGTGGTGCGGGCTGCCGCCTTCGCTCCGCCAACGGTGCTTGACGAAATTGAGCGCCGTTTGGTGATAGCCTTGCAGGAGGGGCTGCCGCTTTTCATCCGGCCGTTTTCGGTCCTTGCCAGCCGCGTCGGGTGTGACGAGAGCGAAGTTCTCGAACGCATCCGTCGCTGGTGCAAAGAGGGTGTCATCAAGCGCTTTGGTGTCGTTGTTCGCCATCAGGAATCGGGTGATGGTGCCAAGGCCATGCTGGTGCACGATATTCCGGACGAGGATGTTGCCCGGCTGGCTGAGTTGCTGGCGAGCGAACCGGGGATTACGCTGTGTTACCAGCGCCCACGCGCCTTGCCCGATTGGCCATACAACCTTTTCTGCATGGTCCACGGGCAGGTACGGGAGGACATTCAGGTAAAGATTGCTGAACTTCGCCAGCGTCTTGAACTCTCGGGCTACACCTACGATCTCCTCTTCTCAGCGAAAACACTTAAAAAACAAGTTTGAGAATCGGCGTTTGAGGCGATTATCGACCAGGTCGAAAGCTCGCTTGGGGGACGGCTTGTTCTGCTAACCCGAGTTTAACAACCCATTTAAAAATTCCTTACAAACCATAGAGTTGTGTTTTAAAAAATTCGCGAGTGGCACTACACGAGCGTTTCGCGAAGACGGGGCTTGTCAATTGACGCGCTTTTTCATCCCTCCCGGCAG
>JBBQAT010000205.1:0-6688 GCA_038316625.1 Burkholderiales bacterium | reverse complement strand
GGATCGCTATCGGTTGTGCCTGGGTGAGACCAGTTGCAAGACGATCTTGACCAGGGCGTCAGGGTCAATCGGTTTTGGAATGTAGCTGTCCATGCCTGAAGCAATACACCGTTCCTGCTCATTGTCCAGCACGTGCGCGGTTTGTCCGATAATCGGCAGATCAGGGGCGAACTCCCGGATGCGACGTGTTGCTTCGTAACCATCCATCTCTGGCATCTGTACGTCCAGGAGTACCAGGTCGTACGCGCTTGACCCATCGGACAAGACGCGTTCGACGGCGTCGCGGCCATTGCTGACCATGACGACGCTGGCCCCGTCTTCAAGCAGATTGTGTTCGAGCACCATCTGGTTGATGGGGTCGTCCTCCGCGACCAGTATAGAAAGGCCGGAAAGTGGTTTCTTTGGCTTCGCTGCTTTATTCTGATCGATGCCTGCCTCAGCTATTGCCCGTAGTTCCGGCTTCGTGTAAGGCAGACAAAACTCGAAAAAACTGCCCATGCCGGGCTGACTCTCGACGCGAATTTCACCCCCCATCAATTCAAGCAGACGTTTGCTGATGGTCAGTCCAAGACCCGTCCCGCCGAAGCGTCGAGTAGACGAGCCGTCGCCCTGCAGGAAGGGGGCGAATATATGATCGAGCTCTTCGGGGGCCATACCGATGCCGGTATCCGTGATTCGGAAGACCAGCTTTTCACCTACGCAGGACACCGCGAGCGTCACGGCCCCGGTGTCGGTGAACTTGACGGCGTTGGAGAGCAGGTTAAGGAGCACTTGGCCGATGCGCAACGGATCACTGATGCAGCGTGTCGGCAGATCGGGCGCTTTTTCAAGCCGCAACTCCAGCCCCTTGGCCACAGCACGGTCATTGACCAGATCGAGTGCGCTATCAATGGTTTCGTGAAGCAGGGTTTCAGTTTGCTCGATGCGCAATTTGCCGGCCTCGATCTTGGAAAAATCGAGGACATCGTTGACCACGCCGAGAAGCTGGGTGCCAGACGTGACAATCTTTCTGAAGGCATTCAAGGACTTTTCGCTGTCCTGATAATTGCGACAACCGATCTGCGCAAAACCTAGCACGCCGTTCAGTGGCGTGCGAATTTCGTGGCTCATGTTGGCCAGAAATTCGCTCTTTACCTGCGCAAGGTGTTCGGCGGCGATCAAAGCACGCTCTCGCGCTTCGGCCGCCGCACGTTGCACGCTGAGGTCGACAAAACTGACGACGGCTCCGGCATTCTGTCCATTCTCAAGGGTCGGGTGGACGGCATACATGACCGGAATGGCATGACCATCGGCATGCCAGTAAACTTCGTTGTCGACGCGAACCTGGCGGCCACTGCGGTACGCTTCCTGCGCCGGGCATTCCTCGACAGGATAAGGTGAGCCATCTGGCCGGCTGTGATGGAACAGTGCGTGGGCGCTACAGCCAATGACGTCTTCGGCGCGTCGCCCGAGCATCCTGCTGGCCGCTGGATTAATGAAGGTGATGAGGCCGCTGGCGTCGACGCCATAAAGGCCATCCGCTGTGGATTGAAGAATGTGGCTGGCCTTGGCCTCCGTGGCAATCAGAGCCGCCGAGCGCTGCTGCACCAACTCCTCAAGGTGTTGGTGGTGCTGTTCCAGTTCGGCTTCGATCTTCTTTCGATCCGTGATATCGCGCGCGGAGCCGACCGTGCCGATGACTTCGCCCTTTTCGTTAAAGAAAGGGGATTTATGCACCTCCAGGCAGAGATATTTACCTTTGATATTGCCGAACTCTTCAAAAACCGACGGCTCACCTCGTTCAAGGGTAATCGCGTCGCTGTCTTGGCAGAGTTCACCGAACGTATGCCAGAGCGGATCGTCCGGGTGCCGGTTTCGTTCGCGCAGGGCAAAGAAGACGTCGGTCCTTCCCAGTGGCTCCTTGATGTTGGTCGCATTCAGCAGCCGTTCACAAATCGCCTTGTTGGCGAACAGGTAGCGTTTATCCAGACCTTTGGCCCAGATCATATCGGGGACGTTGTCGCACATCAGGCGCAGCATGGACGCCAGGTGGCGCGAGCGTTCCTCGGTCGTACGCAGCGTTTCTTCGGTCTGTTTTCGTTCGGTAATGTCGTGGCCAATCCCCAGCACGCCGATCAACTGTCCTGATGAGTCAAACATCGGCGTCTTGATGGTCTCCAGCAACTCGCGGTGGCCGTCATCGGCAAAGGAGATCCATTCTTCGTTCGAGGTGGAGCGGGCGCTTGCCACCGCAACCCGATCCTGCTGGCGGAAGAACTCGGCAAGCTCCTTGTCCACGAAATCGTAGTCCGTCTTGCCAACGATATCTAACTCAGTGGCGCCGAAGAAGCGTTCGAAGCGATTGTTGCAGCCCAGATAGCGGCCCTCTGGATCTTTGAGCCAGGCCAGATCGGGAAGAGAATGAATCAGTGATTGCAGCTGGGTATGTGCGCTTTCAATCTGGGCGTCGAAGTGCTCTGATCGGCGCTTTTCTTCAGCCAGGAGCGTTGCGGCTTGATGTCTTTCTGTCTCGGATTGCTGAAGACGGACAAAGGCCATTCCCCCCTGAATTGCTATGGCGAGTCGGTGGGCGATTCCGCGGAACTGGCCGAGCATGTTCGGCGAGAAGGTGGCGGAAGATACGAGGCGCAAAACCAGGACGCCCTGATTGTCGAGCGGGAACAGAGCATAGGCACCGCAATGTGCGCTCGACTCAGCGGTGAGCGAGGCAAACTCATCGTCCTGTGCGGTGAAGAACCGGATCTTTCCGTTACACGTATGTTGCCAGAAGGGGTGGCTGAGCGGCAGTCGATTCGTGCGGATCGAATTGTCTGGAATGGATTCGAGCAGGAATATCTCATTTGCCGTGCTCGGATCGCGCCACCAGATCGAAGCACCGTCCAGACGCTGTCTGGAAGAAAGAACGTCCAGAAAGTCCCTGCAGGTGGTGTGCGGGTCGAGGGTTTGACCAATCGACAGCGACAATTCATACAGCAGGGACTGCTCTCCGGCAGCGCTAACGTCAGTGTCGTTCATGGTCGTGGTGTCGAGCGGAGGCGAATAATCCTGACGCCATCTTTGAGGCTTTGTCCATATCGCCCCTTCCGGTCGGAGCGGAAAAGTGCCGGCTGTTCCGGCAAGCCTTCTGCACACGTGGAAACACTACAGAAGGTCTTTATGACTTCCGTGTTGTTCAACGCGATCAGGTCAAGGCCACCGCCCTTGCACGCAGAAGTGGAGAACCGCACAAACCCTCCAGAATAGGATGAGGATAGCGCAAGTATTCTATACGAGAAGGCGACGGAAGTGCTTTGCTTACGACAGGGCTATTGCGGTACACGCCCTTGTAAGCGGGGAAAAAGCTCAGCCCTGCGGAATGGTGTCAGCAAACGATTGCCGTTGCATCATCTTGGCATACAGGCGAGCGAGGTTGGGGTGCTTTTCGTTCCAGTCGATTTCGGGAAAGCGAAAAGCAAGGTAGCCAAGTGCGCAGCACGAGGCGATATCCGCCATCGAGAGGTGTGTTCCCATGCACCAGGTGTTTTCGCCCAGTTGTTCGGACATGTATTCAAGACCATGAATGATCTTGCTTTCCTGACGAACGATCCAATCGGCGCTTTGCTGCCCGGCCGGGCGTTTGCGTTCGAGAAAGATCAGTGCGGCAGCGTCGCAAATGCCATCCGCCAGCGCTTCCCAGCGTTTGACTTCCGTGCGCTCGCGGTTTGGTACAGGCATCAGTTTGTTGTTCGGAGCGGCGTTGTCCAGGTATTCGCTGATGACGCGTGAGTCGAAGAGCATGGTTTCGTCGTCAAGCACGAGAACCGGGACTTTGCCGAGCGGATTGATGTCGGGAACACTCGATTCGGGCGTCCACGGGGAGTCAATGGCAAACTCGTAGTCGATCTTCTTCTCGGCCAAGACGATGCGAACCTTGCGGACGTAGGGGCTGGTCAGTGTTCCGATAAGCTTCATTGGCTTCCTGTTGGAGGTCTGGATCGAAACGATTATAGCATTTCAGCCATGATCAATTTGCTGGAGGTTGCCAGGCGGGTAAAATACACGGCTTACTGCAAAGGATGACCTTCATGTCTTTCAATACCCTTACATCAATTTCGCCGCTTGACGGACGCTATGCGGCCAAAGTTGACGCCTTGCGTGACCAGTTTTCGGAATTCGGCCTGATCCGCCGTCGTCTGCAAGTGGAACTTGAATGGCTCAAGGCCCTGGCGGCGGAGCCGCATTTCGCCGAGATCCCCGCGTTTTCGTCGGCGACGGTGGCGGAGCTTGATCAACTGGTTGCCGGTTTTAGTCCGGAACAAGCCGCTGAGGTCAAGGAAATCGAGGCGGTCACTAATCACGACGTCAAGGCGCTGGAATACTGGATCAAAAGGAAGCTGGCAGACAATGTCGAGGTAATGCAGGTATCGGAGTTTATTCACTTTGCCTGCACGTCCGAGGATATCAACAATCTGTCGCATGCGCTGATGCTGCAGACGGCCAGCAAGGAGACGATGCTGCCCGCTCTCGACCGGGTGACGGCACGTTTGCGTGATCTGGCGCATGAGCATGCCGATCTCCCAATGATGTCGCGCACGCACGGCCAGCCGGCGACGCCAACGACGCTGGGCAAGGAAATGGCGAACGTCGTTTATCGCCTCGAACGCGCTCGTTCGCGCATCGCGGAAGTCAGCCTGCTGGGCAAGATCAACGGTGCCGTCGGAAACTACAACGCCCATCTTGCGGCCTATCCAGGTTTTGACTGGGAGAGCTTCGCCAAGTGTTTCGTCGAAAACCTGGGCCTCGAATTCAATCCCTACACCATCCAGATCGAGCCGCACGACGCAATGGCAGAACTGTTCGATGCCTTCGCGCGGGCGAACACGATCATGATCGACCTGAATCGCGATGTCTGGGGCTATGTCTCGCTCGGTTTCTTCAAACAGAAACTCAAGGCCGGCGAAATTGGCTCGTCGACCATGCCGCACAAGGTTAATCCGATCGACTTTGAAAACTCCGAAGGCAACCTTGGTCTGGCCAATGCCGTGCTCAAGCATCTCGCCGAGAAACTGCCGATCTCGCGTTGGCAGCGTGATCTCACCGATTCAACCGTGCTGCGCAACATGGGCGTTGCCCTTGGTTACACGCTTCTGGGATACGATTCCTTGCTGCGTGGGCTGAACAAGCTCGAAGCTAACGCTGATTGCCTGTGTACCGATCTTGATGCCAATTGGGAATTGCTTGCAGAGCCAATCCAGACCGTCATGCGCCGATACGGCATCGCCAATCCCTACGAGAAACTCAAGGAGCTGACCCGGGGCAACCGTGTTTCACGCGAGGGAATGCAGAGATTTGTCCAGACCCTTGAGATTCCTCAGTCTGCCAAAGATGAATTGCTGAAGCTGACCCCCTGGGATTACACCGGCAAAGCCAGCGAACTGGCGCGGCGTATTTAAAGAGCGATGGCATCTCGCCTGTTCTGATTTGTCGGTGTTTTGAAACGGAATATTGAGGAGTTGACTACGTGTCGCTATTTGCTGCAAATCTGAAAAAACTACCGGGAATATCGCATCTGGCGGCTATCAATCTGCTTGATGTCGATGGGAACGTGCTCGCGGCCATCGAGAACAAGGCCGGAAGTCAGGGTTCGCTGGCGGTGTATAACCATCTGGCGCAAACCTATGGCGCGATTACGCCTGATGCGGCAAAGAAGGGCCTGGAGCTCTTTGCTGAACACTCCGAGGACGCACGGGCGAATCCCGGAAAGCATCCCAATATTGATCGCCTTCTCGCTTTAGTCGAGGGAAAAGGAACGTTACGGATCAAACACGTCTTTGCGCTCTGACCGTTGAAACTTCCCGTGATTTTTTGTTGACTAAGCTTCCGTAGCAAATAATGCACAGCCCATACCGATGGCAGTATGGTGGCTTGTGTTCGATGTCATCAATCATCACGGAGACATAAGCATGAAGAAACTTGTTGCACTACTCGTCCTGCTCGGTATTGCAGGTGCTTCATTCGCTCAGCAAACCATGAAGCCAGAGGACATGATCAAGATCCGCAAGGCGGCCATGGGCTTCCAGGCGTGGAACATGGGCAAGATCAAGGCCAATCTTGATGGAACTTTCAACAAAGAACAGGTTATTGCAGCGGCCAATGCTATTGCGGCAACGGCCAATTCGGGTATCGGTGCCCTCTTTGCTCCGGGGACGGAGAAGGACGTTGGTAACCAGAAGACACGTGCCAAGGCCGAGTTCTTTCAGCAATCAGACAAGGTCAAGGAGGTGAGCATGAACTACGTCAAGGAAGCCACCGAACTGGCCAAGGTTGCAGCAACTGGCGATATGGCCGCAATCAAGGCGCAATTTGGCAAGACGGGTGGCACGTGCAAGGCTTGTCACGACGATTTCCAGAGTAAGGACTGACGATCCGTAGCTAACGAGACAGGCCGCCTTCGGGCGGTCTGTCTCGTTTACGAGCCTGTTTCGTTAAGAACGCAAAAAATCACATCCAAAACTCACCAATAGCATTGACTGTGGTGTTGCTGGCACCGATACTCTTTGAGTTGTGTCAGTATTTTCCAATCCAGGTATGAGCCTGAAGGGGCGGCGAACGGGGTGACTTGATCGCGTGGGCTGACGCGTTAAAAAGGCAAGTGTAAGGGATTGCAACCGCCGCTGGACGCAACCCTTACGGTTTGTTTTTCAATAGC
>JBBQAT010000204.1:0-6727 GCA_038316625.1 Burkholderiales bacterium | reverse complement strand
CCAATATGCATTTCTAACCCACTGAATTTAAATGAACAAATTACTGTTTCTTGAGAGCCTGTCGAAGGGCTGTTCATGGTTCGACAGGCTCACCACGAACGGACTTTTGCACTAAATTTCGCCTATTGGATAATCTGGGATGATTGTTATTTTTACCGGGAGAAGAGTTGCCATGCACCATATCCTGTTTCTTGTCGCTTATGCCTTTGCCCTGGCCCCGGCGTTCGCCGCCACCGACCTGCCGCTGGAGCGCATCAAGCTGCCGCCCGGCTTTTCCATCGAACTCTGGACGCGCGTCGACAACCCGCGGCAGATGACCCTGGGGCGCCACGACGAACGCGGCGGCACGCTGTTCGTCGGCTCGATGCGCGCGGGAAAAGTGCATGCGGTGAGCTTCGGTGCCGACTTCAAGGCACAACAGGTCGGCGAAATTGCCAGCGGCCTGCAGCTACCGGTGGGCGTCGCCTACAAGGACGGCCGGCTCTATGTCTCGGCGGTAAGTCGCATCCTCCGCTATGACGACATCGACCGGCACCTCAACAGCCCGCCGCCTGCCGTGACGGTCACTGACAAGTTGCCCACCGATACACACCACGGCTGGAAATTCATTGCCTTCGGCCCTGACGGCAAACTCTACGTACCGGTCGGCGCACCGTGCAACATCTGCGACCCCGATATGCAGCGCTACGCCAACATGATGCGCATGAATGCCGATGGCAGCGATCTTGAGGTTTTTGCTCGCGGTATTCGCAACAGCGTTGGTTTTGACTGGCAACCACAGAGCAAGGCGCTATGGTTCACCGATAACGGTCGCGACCTGCTCGGCGATGACGTCCCGCCCGACGAACTTAACCGCGCAGAGCGGGCCGGCATGCACTTCGGCTACCCCTATTGCCATGGCGGCGACCTGCCCGATCCGGATTTCGGCAACAAGCGCACGTGCACTGAGTTTTCCGCTCCAGCGCAGAAGCTGGGCGCTCATGTGGCGGCGCTGGGAATGCGCTTTTACACGGGGACGATGTTCCCGCCGGACTACCGCAACCAGATCTTCATTGCCGAACACGGCTCATGGAACCGCTCCAAAAAAAGTGGTTACCGGGTGACGCTGGTTCGGTTGCAAGGTAACAAGGCCGTGGCCTACGAACCCTTCGCGAGCGGCTGGCTGCAGGGCGAAACCGCGTGGGGACGCCCGGCCGACGTGCTCGTATTGCCAGATGGTTCCTTGCTGGTGGCGGATGACCACGCCAGCGCGATCTATCGCATCACCTATCGCAAGTAAATTCGCGTGTCGCACGGACTCACCACGCACCCGGGACCAGCCTGGACACAAACTCCCAATGGCACTTCGGAGAGGCCCGTATTCATTGGCCTGCAGCCCGATTCACCCCGGAACCAGCCGATCCAGCGGGCTCGCCACCCCGCGCCCGCCGCGATTGAGCACATGCGTGTAGATCATCCTGCATACGCGTCTTCGAATCTCATCTTCCGGATCTCCTGTAACAGCTCTGTCCGTCTCATTCGTCACCTCCTTCTTTTGGTGACTATGACAACCGGACAGATGGCGCGCTACAAAACCGGACGAATTGAAAACTCGCAACAAGCGTTCGCATAGCCACTTGACTGGCGTACGCAATAACGTACCATAACGGAGTTTTCAAAGGAGCACGAAATGAACACTCTTACCGCAAGCGAAGCCCGCGCAAATCTGTACCGACTCATTGATCAAACAGTAGAGTCCCACGAGCCAATCATCATTTCTGGGAAGCGCAGTAATGCCGTGCTTCTTTCTGCGGAAGATTGGAACGCAATTCAAGAAACCTTGTACCTCCTGGCCGTACCCGGCATGCGTGAGTCGATCAAGGCCGGCATGGCCGAACCTCTCGCAAAAAGCGCAAAGGAGCTTAAGTGGTGAGTTGGGAAGTTGTCTTTGCCAGGCATGCAATTAAGGATGCAAAGAAGCTCGCTGCGAGCGGCCTTAAACCAAAGGCGCAAGAGCTGCTTGCGGTTCTCGCAAATGACCCATTTCAAAATCCACCTCCCTTTGAAAAATTGGTCGGTGATCTTGCCGGGGCATACTCTCGCCGCATCAATATTCAGCACCGTATCGTGTACGAAGTCTTTGCCAAAGTGAAGACGGTTCGCGTTCTGCGGATGTGGACGCACTATGAATAAGAGAATAAGAGGCCCAACGATTAAGCAACTGTCTTGGAAGTCAAGAATTGTCGACCGTCGGAGTGTGCAATTTCTCGTTCCATGGTAAGCCTGTTTTAACGATGGCATTAAGGATAGTCAACAGCTTGCGCATGCACGCGACCAAGACGACCTTCTTTGGTTTTCCTGCGGCCAAGAGGCGCTGGTAGAACACGCGGATCACGGGGATGAAGCGAGTTAAAGGCTTCCAGAGCATAAATTGCGGAGACGCCCGTCTTGCTTGCCTCTCAGCCCGATGATCCACCGCCGGGTTTGCCTACCTCCACGCCCTCACAATTGACACCATGCAAGATACGCGGACCGAAACAGGCTATAGGAATTCGTCACTCCGGCGAATTCGGAAAGAATCAGCGTCTCGCTAAAACCCGTACGGCCGATGCAGCCAGTCCTTGATGACTTTCACGTCACGCTCGGGCAGGTAGCTGAAGCCGGCCTGAACGTCGTCGATGACGGCATTGGCAACGGCGTGCGGCACCGTTTTGGTGGTCAGCATGTGGAAAAACCAGGCCATCGGATAGCCGACCTGGCGATCAAAACGTTGCAGCGCTTCATACAGCGCCAGACCTCGTGCACCGTAGACGCCATCGAACTTCGGTGCCAGCCCGTTGATCGCCGCCACCGGGGTTGCCTGGAGAATCGGCTGCCGATAACGGTCCAGATACTCGCGCACCGCCAGCACCCAATGGTTGCTGAATTGTGTGGCAAAGCCGGCGCTGCATGAACGCCAGGCGTCGAAGAAGCGATGCACGGTCTGCGGTTCCGGCTTCTGGGCGGCCATGCGTTTGAGAAATTCAGCCACATCGGTGATGCGGCGCAGGGTATAGAAGGGCCCGCCCAGTGGCTGTGCGGCGTTCTTTCCGGCCTCGCCACGCGGTGGATCGACAATTTCTTCCAGACTGCCTGGCGCATCGCCGATGAAAAGTTCATGGCTGATAACTTCCTGCAGTTCCTCGATTTCGATCTGCAGAAAATCGGTGGCCAGCGATCCGGTCGTGGCGACCAGGTAATGCGTCTTGCCGATCAGGCGCGTGGCTCGCAGATGGCTATCGGCAAAGTCTTCGACAAGCGCATGAATATCGTCGCTGCGCACGGCCAGTTCAAATTCTGCCCACTGCGCGAGATCATCTGCGACAGGGTTTCCGGCGGCGTCGACTACGCCACCCAGACGATACCAGCCACCCCGTGTGAGCACATCGCGAAAGAACAATTGCGGCGACAGGCGTGCCAGTTCCTTCGACAAGCCCGCTGCACCCGCAGAAACCGGCACGCGCACGCACAACTCGGCGACCGCATGCTCCAGATCGCCGAGCTTGATAGCGGGTGCGACGGCAGTCGCATTCATGATTCGTCCCAGTCACGCAGCGCCACAACAAGGCCGGACGCCGACTCGGCATCGTTAGTCAGGCGCAGGCAGTGGTCACCCGAATCCACGTAGTAGAGACGGCAGAACGCATTGCTAGCCGCATGCGACAATCTCGACGGCATGTCGTCGTCGCTGCATACAGACAGGTGGATGCCGGGAAAGGATTTGCGCAGGTGAGTAACCAGCACATCACCCAGGTCTGTGGCGTGCTGCGTCACCTGATCCATGACTTTTTCCAGTAGAGAATTCTCGATCATCATTCCTCCATGGTTTCGGCAAATTTTTCCAGCGACATGGCTTTGACGCCCATGACCTTGGCCAGCCAGGGCGGTGGATTCGACAGTGTTTCCTGCAGACGAACAAGGATTTCCCTGGCCGGCCCGGAGCGCGGGATCTTCACCGGGTGCGCGCCGGCACGCACCACCTTGGCGGCCGCCGGTCCGCCGATGGATTGCACATAGACCACCTGACAATCGGCGATCATCTGGGCGCGGGACGCATTGCGGTCTTCGGCATGGTCGGCTTCGAGCGTCGGGCGCACAGCCAGCAGGCACAGTTCGTTCGGCGCCACCTGGTAGATCAGGAAACGCTCGCAGGAACCGAAATGACCGTCGACGTCCTCGCCGTTGTTCGAAGCGCAGGCCACGCGAATGGAGCCGGGCATATCGCCATCGGTATAGAGATCGACGGGCGGCAACTCGCTGCCGGTAATGCCTTCGCCCCAGAGCAGGCGGACGGCGCGCTTGAGGCACTCGTGGTCAATACCGACACTGCAATTCTCGTCGGCATGCTCCCCGGCAAGGACTTCGCGCAGATCGGTCACCGTCAGCGTGGCGAGTCGGGCCTCCGTCAGCGGCAGACCCAGTTTTCCGGCCAGTGTTTTAACCAGGCCGTTAATGCTGGTGCCATCGAGTTCCCGGGCGGCCAGGCCGATGCGCAAGGCCGCTTCGCGGGTCATTGCCTGCGACATGAATTGGGTCATGAATATTCTCCTTGCCCTGCTGAGGACAATTCAGCCCCGTAGGTTGGGCTGAGCTTGCGAAGCCCAACAGTGGCGGTACATGTTGGGCTTCGCAAGCTCAGCCCAACCTACAACTATCGCTTAAAGGTAAACAATGCAGGTCTCGCCGGCCGGGCAGGCATCGACGCACTTCGGCGAATCCGCATCTTCTTCGCATTCGGTGCAAGTGTCCTTGTTGATCTTGAAAATCCCGCCCTTGTCAGTAATCGACTTGGTCGGACAGACCGGCACACAATCACCGCAGGATGTGCATTCCGCTTGAACAATTTTCATTGCCATGGTGTTTCTCCTTTCGTTTTTGAATCATTCCACCCCGTCGATGCGCCGGGCGCGCACCGAGTACGGCAGCCGGGCCGGCGCTGCCTGGGGTTCGATGAAGTAGAGACCGCCGTTGCCGAGCTTGATCTCGCCGCCCCACTTTTCCGGGGTGTCGAATTCCATCGAGGTGATGCTGTCCTCGATGTCGCGCTTGGGCATGTAGAAGACATAACCTTTATCGCCCCGGCGGATCATGATGTTGGCCATTAGCGCACCAGATCGTGGTTGTAGTCGGTGGTACCCATGCCGCGTGTCTTGTCGTCCAGATTCTCCAGAACGGCGTTGGTCAGCGTGGTCAGGATGTACATCGCGCCTTCGTAGCCCAGCGTCGTCATGCGGTGCAGGTGGTGACGGTCGAAGATCGGGAAGCCGATGCGGATCAGTGGCACCTCGAACTCCTTGCCTTTATGCAGCGTGTCGCGCTGGATGTATTTGCCGTAGCTGTTGCCGATCAGGAAATCCGGCTTGTCGGTAAAGCACAGGCTGCGCAAATGCCACAGGTCGGCACCGGGATAGACCTTGCCGCTGGCGCCGTAGGGTGAGGTTTCCAACAGCGCTTCCATCGCCTTCTTCCACTTCTTGCTGCCGTTGTTGCAGACGATATGCGTCGGCTCGATACCGAATTCCATCAGGATCTTGACCATGCCCATGCAGTAATCCGGATCGCCGTAGAGCGCCATCTTCTTGCCGTGCAGCCAGGCGTGCGAGTCGGTCATCATGTCGACCAGCCGGCCGCGTTCGAGCGTCAGCGACGGTGCGATGGGCTTGCCGGTGACTTCGGCAACCTTCATCAGCCATTCATCGGTCCACTCGACACCCATCGGGATGTTGAGCTTGGGCACTTCATGGTTCCAGGTGCCTTCGACGAATTTGCGCGTCTTGTCGAGTTCCAGCGGGTGCAGCAGGAAGGTGTTGATGGCGTTCGGCGCATCTTTCACTTCGTCCTGCGTGGTACCGCCGGCATACATGCTGAAGGTACCGTCGGCGGGCGTGTCGAGCACTTCCTCCGGATCGGAGAGCATGGTGAAATCAACGTTCATTTCCTTGAGCATGCGCTTGATGACGCGGAAGTTACCTAGGTAAGTTTCGAAGCCCGGCACGATGTTGATCTTGCCGTTCTTGCCCGGCACCTTGTCTTCCATGGTGTTGAGGGTGAAGTAACGCAGGATGCCCTCTTCCATGTTGTCCCAGCCGGTCACATGCGAGCCGACGAAGGACGGCGTGTGGGCAAACGGAATCGGGAAGTCCTGCGGTACGTGGCCTTCCTTGCGGGCGTTGCCGATGAAGGCGTTCAAGTCGTCGCCGATGACTTCGGCGATACAGGTGGTCGACATCACGATCATCTCGGCGTCGTAGAGCGCCTTGGCGTTGGCCAGGCCTTCATGCACGTTCTTCTGGCCGCCGAATACGGCCGCGTCTTCGGTCATCGAGTCGGCGATGATCGCCACCGGCTCCTTGAAATGGCGGTTGAAGTAGGTGCGGAAGTAGGCGATGCAGCCCTGCGACCCGTGGATATATACCAGCGTCTTGTGGAAACCCAGTCCGCACAGGGCGGAACCAAGCGGCTGGCAGGCCTTGGCCGGGTTGATGGTCAGCGCTTCGCGCTTGAAGTTGAGTTCCTGATACTCCATCGACGTCGTCCAGGCGAAGGTCTCGTCGATCTTGTCCTTGGCATGGGTTTCTTCGAACAGTTCACGCTTGTTGGCAATCGAGTCCTTGTAGTTGTCGTCACGGAACAGCGGGAAACACGGCTTGATTTTCTCTGCAGTTTGCATCTTCATCTCCTTTGCCCGGCCACCCATCTGTGGACGCGG
>JBBQAT010000203.1:0-6737 GCA_038316625.1 Burkholderiales bacterium | reverse complement strand
GACTCGACCAGACGGTAGCTGGAGTAGGTTTCGCCGGCAGCGGTCCGGCGGGTGATGAGGCGGCGGATGTACATCGGGCAAGGATAGCCCAAGTCAAGGGGTTTGGATCACTCACCGAAAACTATTATGTCACTACAAAACGAATTCGGCGACCGCCCCTCGCAACCGTGCGGCTTTGCGCGGCGTCACACCCCGCAAATCAGCAAAATTCAGAGGAAAGTCGTTAAACTCGGGCTAGGATGGTTTCGATGACTGAAACGGACTGGCATCATATGGTGTTGTTGGCCATTTCATGGCTGGCGTACTTCGCCATCCATTCGCTGCTCGCCTCTCTCTGGCTCAAGAAGCGGTTCGTCGTGCATTTTCCACAGAAGATTCCGATCTATCGACTGGGCTTCAATTGCGTTGCGGTACTTACGCTGTTACCGATACTTTGGCTAACCTTTCTTGAGCCCGGTCCGCTGCTGTGGGCCTGGCGCGGGCCGTTGGCCTGGCTGTCTAGCGGACTCGCGCTGGGGGCCGCCTTTGGTTTCATGGTTTCGCTAAAGTATTACGATACCCAGGAATTCCTTGGCGTTCGGCAGTGGAAATCGGGCTGCCAGCGGGTGCAGGATCAGGAAAGCTTTCACCTGTCGCCATTTCACCGTTACGTGCGCCACCCCTGGTATTTCTTCGGACTGGTATTGATCTGGACACGCGACATGAACAGCGCTACGTTCCTGTCCGCCGTGATGACGACGATCTACCTGGTCATCGGCTCCTGGCTTGAAGAAGCAAAACTACAGGTCTATCACGGCGATATCTATCGGCGTTACATGAAAAGCGTTCCCGGTTTGATTCCCTTGCCCTGGAAATCGCTTTCTGCCGAGGAAGCCAGCAGGCTTGTACAGGCAGCGAAGGTTGATGAAGTATCCTGAACTGCAACGCATGCCGCCGGTCCAATCTGTGCGAATTATGGATACTTCTCCAACAACCCTGATTCCTAACCGGGCGCAGACGCTTGACGTGTTGCGGCTGATGGGGCCGCATCGGCCGCTATTGATGCTGTCCGCCGCTGACGATGGTTTCGGTACGCGCTGGGTGCTCGATGGTCAGCAGGTACAGCCCGGAATCGCCAAGTACCTGATGGAGTCCGGTTTTGTTACCGACACCGGAGCCACCGAGTTTGGTGCCCGGACGCTGGCTTTAACGGATTCCGGCCAGCGTTTTCGTGAGAACGGCGTTCTCTGGTGGAAGAGCCTCGGTTTCCTTGAGCGATTGAAAGTTACCCTATTCGGCTGATGTCAGCGCTACGTTCGAGACAATTGCGGGCCATCGTCCTCCGGCTCGCGCGGTGCGCTGCTAAAATCGGGCGATGTGGAAAAATCGCCTTTCTGACCTGCTTGCACAACAACAAGTCGTGCACTTCTGGCTCGCTCGCTTAATCGTCAAAACCGTCAACCAGCTGCTGATGATGGCGGTGGCCTGGCAGATGTGCGACATTGCTTTGAACGCCTGGGCTCTCGGTCGGGTTGGCCCATACCCGTTCGTTCTCGCGTTGTTGATGACTTTGCCCGCCGGCTTTTCTCGGTGCTGGCGCAAGGCGACCACATGGTTTTCAGCCGTGTATCGACTTGTCTCATGTTTTGAACGGAAATTGGCCTGACATGTGGATCGGCGTTCTTTACGCACTGGCTGCGGGTTTGATGTGGGGGCTGGTGTTTGTCGGCCCCTTGCTTTTGCCTGAATACCCCCCCGCGCTTCAGTCGGTCGGGCGCTATCTTGCATTCGGCCTGATTGCGCTCCCGCTAGCCTGGATCAGTCGTGCGGGATTGCGCCAGCTATCGCGGGCCGACTGGCGGGAGGCGATCAAACTCTCCGCAGTAGGCAATCTCTTGTATTACTTCTGCCTGGCCAACGCTATCCAGCGTGCCGGCGGACCGTTACCGACCATCATCATCGGCACCTTGCCGGTGGTGATCGGTATTTCCGCGAACCTGCGCGATAGCAAGAGGGATGGGCGTCTACCCTGGAAGAAGCTGGCTCCTTCGCTGGCAGCGATTGCGCTCGGCATCGGCTGCGTCAACAAGGTCGAACTTGCGTTGCTGGTCAGTCATATCGAGGGCGATGTGTCGCGATACATCCAGGGCGGGGTGTTCGCTGTTTTTGCCTTGATCTGCTGGACCTGGTATCCGTTGCGCAATGCCGACTGGTTGCGCGATCATCCGGGGCGCAGCCCGCGGATCTGGGCTACCGCCCAGGGCGTCGCCACGTTGCCGATGGCGCTGGTAGGTTACGTCTTGTTATGGGGATGGATGAGAATCGGCGCGGATCCATTCCCGATGCCTTTTGGACCGCGTCCGGGGTTCTTCCTCATGCTGATGATCTCCATCGGGCTTTTTGCTTCCTGGCTGGGGACGGTGTGCTGGAACGAGGCCAGTCAGCGCTTGCCGACGGCTCTGGTCGGGCAACTGATTGTTTTCGAGGCGTTGTCGGCGCTATCCTATACCTTCATGCTGCGCGGCAAATGGCCTGAGCCGATGACCATGCTCGGGATCGGGCTGCTGATCGCCGGGGTGGTATGGGCGGTGCGGATCAAGCCGGAGCCGGTTGTGACAGAGGGACACGCGAACTGATCGTCGCGTGTCCCTCTCGAGTGGAGCCTGGGGCTACGTTTCTTAGTAGTCGCCCATCGGGATACAAGCGCAGAACAGATTTCGATCCCCGTGGACGTCGTCAATGCGATTGACGGTCGGCCAGAACTTGTTTGCTGCTACCCACTTCAATGGAAAGACAGCTTCTTCACGGCTATACGGACGATTCCAGCCCGCATCGATAATATCGGCCTGCGTGTGCGGCGCGTTCTTCAGCGGGTTGTTGTCGGCCGGCCAGACGCCTTGTTCGATTTTGCGGATTTCTTCGCGGATCGACGCCATGGCGGCGATGAAACGGTCGAGTTCGGCCTTTGATTCCGACTCGGTCGGTTCGACCATGATCGTGCCGGCAACCGGGAAGCTGACCGTCGGCGCGTGGAAGCCGTAGTCCATCAGGCGCTTGGCAATGTCGATCTCGGCGATTCCTGTGGCAGCCTTGATCGGGCGGATGTCGAGAATGCACTCATGCGCGACGCGGCCGTTCTTGCCCGTGTAGAGTACCGGGTAGTGCGGGCTGAGTTGCTTGGCGACGTAATTGGCGTTGAGAATGGCGACTTCGGTCGCACGCTTCAGGCCCTTGCCGCCGAGTAGAGCGATGTACATCCAGGAGATCGGCAGGATGGACGCCGAGCCCCAGGGCGCGGCCGATACGGCACCTTGTCCGGCGTGCGGACCGCTTATCGCTTGTACCGAGTGATTGGCCATGAACGGTGCCAGATGTGCTTTCAGTCCGATCGGCCCCATACCCGGTCCACCACCACCGTGCGGAATGGCAAAGGTCTTGTGCAGATTCATGTGGCTGACGTCTGCGCCGATCAGTCCGGGGGAGGTGAGGCCGACCTGCGCATTGAGGTTGGCACCATCCATGTAAACCTGGCCGCCGTGCGCATGGATGATGGCGCAGATATCCTTGATCGACTCTTCGAAAACGCCGTGCGTTGATGGATAGGTAATCATCAGGCAGGCCAGATTGGCCGAATGCTTTTCGGCTTTAGCCTTGAGGTCGGCGACATCGACATTGCCGTTCTCATCGCAATCGACCACGATGATGTCCAGGCCGCACATCTGCGCCGTAGCCGGGTTGGTGCCGTGCGCCGAGCGTGGAATCAGGCAGATGTTGCGATGACTGTCGCCACGACTGGCGTGGTAACGCGTGATGGCGACGATGCCGGCGTATTCACCTTGGGCACCGGAGTTGGGCTGGATGCAGATGGCGTCGAAACCGGTAATGACCTTGAGCCAGCTTTCGAGCCCGCCGATCATTTCCATGTAACCCTGCGCCTGGTCAATCGGCGCGAAAGGATGAATGTCGCCGAATTCCGGCCAGGTGACCGGAATCATCTCGCTGGTGGCGTTGAGTTTCATGGTACATGAACCGAGCGATATCATCGAGTGATCAAGCGCCAGATCCTTGTTCTGCAGCCGCTTGAGGTAACGCAACATCTCGTGTTCAGTGTGGTAACTGTTGAAAACCGGGTGCGTGAGAATCGCATCGGTACGCAGCAGGGCTTCGGGCAACGCCGGGTCAAGTTGCTGCACCTGGGCATCGAGAACATCGATATCCACGCTGACGCCGGCAATCATCTTGATCAGCGCCGCCACATCATCGCGCGTCGTTTTTTCGTTGAGAGCTGCGCCGAGAACGCCGCTGCTGACTTGACGCAGGTTGAAACCGGCGCTGAGTGCGGCCTGATAGACGGTGATCGCGTGGGCACCGAGGTCGATCTGCACGGTATCGAAGAAGTGCTTGTTGAGAACCGCGATACCGGCGCGCTTGAGCCCTTCGGCAAGGATGGACGTCAGCCGATGAATGCGTTCGGCGATGACGCGCAGTCCGTGCGGGCCGTGATAGACGGCGTACATGCCGGCCATGTTGGCGAGCAGCACCTGCGAGGTGCAGATATTGGAATTGGCCTTCTCGCGACGAATGTGTTGCTCACGCGTTTGCAGCGCCATGCGCAGCGCCTTGTTGCCGCGTGCATCGACCGAAACGCCGATGATGCGGCCGGCGACCGAGCGCTTGTGCTCATCGCGTGTGGCATAGAAGGCGGCGTGCGGGCCGCCGAAGCCCATCGGGATGCCGAAGCGCTGTGACGAGCCAAGCGCGATGTCGGCGCCCATTTCACCGGGCGATTTGAGCAGCACCAGCGCCATCAGATCGGACGCCACAGCGGTGACGCCGCCGCGTGATTTGACGGCGGCAATCGGGCCGCTCAGGTCGGCGATCTCACCCTTTTCGTTCGGGTACTGGAACAGTGCGCCGAAAACGTCTTGCTGCGCGGCTTCTTCCGGCGCACCGAAAACCAGTTCAAAGCCGAAGTAGCCGGCGCGGGTCTTGATGACGTCGATGGTCTGCGGGAAGCAGGCGGCGTCGACGAAGAAGATGTTGGATTTCGACTTGCTGACGCGCCGTGCCATGGTCATCGCTTCGGCCGCTGCGGTGGCTTCGTCGAGCAGCGAGGCGTTGGCGAGTTCGAGGCCGGTCAGGTCGATCACCATCTGCTGGTAGTTGAGCAGGGCTTCGAGGCGTCCTTGGGCGATTTCCGCCTGGTAGGGCGTGTAGGCCGTGTACCAGCCAGGATTTTCCAGCACGTTGCGCTGGATGACCTTAGGCATCAGCGTGTCCGAGTAGCCCATGCCGATCAACGATTTGTTCACCTTGTTCTTGCTGGCGATGGCTTTTAACGCACTCAGCGCCTCCGCTTCCGGCCGGGCGTCGGCCAATGGCATCGGGGCGGGCAGGCGGATGGCCGGTGGCACGGTCTGGTCGATCAGGGCGTTAAGGCTGGGCGCACCGATGGCGTCCAGCATGCTGGCCATGTCGTCAGCCGAAAGGCCAATGTGGCGGGAAATGAACTCGTCGCGTTGCTCGAGCTTGGTCAGGGAAAGAGTCTGTGGCATGGCGTGGTCCGACATATCGATGGAGTTCGGGCGCTTTCAAGGTGTTGGCCTGGAAAGCGCGTGTTTATTCGATCTTCAGGTCGACGACCCGGAAAGGCGCGTATTCATTGAGTCTTCAGTGCTGCTGTTTGAAGAAGCGCATGAATACTGATTTCCAGGGCAGTGACTTAGTCGCCGGCGATGGCGGTGTAGGCGGTGGCGTCGAGCAGAGCGTCCACGTCGGCGGCATTGGCCGGCTTCATCTTGAACAGCCACGACGCATAGGCGTCCTGATTGATTGATTCCGGCGCGTCGACAACCGCCGGGTTGACTTCGGTGACAACGCCATTGACTGGGGCATAGACGTCAGCAGCGGCCTTGACGGATTCGACGACGACAGCTTCCTGCTCCGCCGAAAACTCCTTGCCGACGGCCGGCAGTTCGATGAAAACGAGATCGCCGAGCAGTTCCTGTGCGTGCTCGGTGATGCCGACGGTAATCGTGCCATCCGCTTCAGCGCGGACCCATTCGTGGCTCTTGGTGTACTTGAGATTGGCGGGGACGTTCATGGTGACTCCTGGAGGTTAGGTGTTGGATTGTGCGTTGAACAAGAAATCAGACGAGGGCCTTACCGTTACGTACAAAGCTGGGTTTGACCACTTTGGCGGCCAACTGTTTGTCGCGAACTTCGACCTTGACCGTGTCGCCGATGGCAACGCCAAGTGGCAGACGGGCCAGCGCGACAGATTGCTGTAGTGTCGGCGAAAAGGTACCGCTGGTGATTTCGCCATCGCCCTGTGCCGTAACGACCTTCTGGTGCGCGCGCAAAACACCCTTGTCGAGCAGCAGGAGTCCAAGGAACTGTTTCTGCGCCGGTTGGGCGAGTAGGGCGGCTTTGCCGACGAAATCGCGCGGACTGACCAGATCGATCGTCCATGCCAGCCCGGCATTGAGCGGCGAAACCGTCTCGTCCATGTCCTGACCGTAAAGATTCATCCCGGCTTCGAGGCGCAACGTGTCACGTGCGCCGAGACCAATCGGTTTGACGCCGACGTCCAGGAGCGCCTGCCACACCGCCTCCGCTTTGCTGGCGGGCAGGGTGATTTCAAAACCGTCCTCGCCGGTATAGCCGGTGCTGGCGACAAAGAGGTCGTCAACGGTTACGGAGAAGAAGGGCTTGAGCGCTTCACTGGGTGCGCGGGTTGCCGGAAACGCCTGCCAGAC
>JBBQAT010000202.1:0-6752 GCA_038316625.1 Burkholderiales bacterium | reverse complement strand
TTCGGATGCGCTGGAAAAGATCTTTGGCCGCCATCGTGCCAACAATCAAACCATTTCGGGTGTTTACGGAGGCGTCGTGCAAGGGATTGAAACCTGGGAAACCATCAAGGCCGACATCGAGAAGTTTGCTGAAACCGAAGGTCGTCGCCCGCGTGTGATGATCGCCAAGCTTGGCCAGGACGGCCATGATCGTGGTGCCAAAGTGGTCGCCACCTCGTTCGCTGACCTCGGCTTCGACATCGACGTCGGTCCGCTGTTCCAGACGCCGGAAGAAGCCGCTCGTTTGGCCATCGAAAACGACGTGCACGCCATCGGCTGCTCCTCACTGGCGGCGGGTCACAAGACCCTGGTTCCGCAACTCGTTCAGGCACTGAAAGATCAAGGCGCCGACGACATCATCGTCTTTGCCGGCGGCGTTATCCCGGCGCAAGACTACGATGCACTATTCGCCGGTGGTGCCAAGGCTGTTTTCGGCCCAGGTACTCGCATTGAGGATTCGGCCCGCAAGGTTCTGGAAGAAATCCGCAAAGCCCACTGCAAGGCCTAATCAAATAGCGCTTGTCTCGACGTCACACCGGTTTGCACCGGTGTGACGTTTTTCTTTCAAGCCGCGCCAACCAAGCCTAGGAAGGAAAACCTGTTCAATGGATGCGCACAACACATCCGCAGACGCGCTACCTGCTGCCGATCAACAACTGGTCGACGGTGTTCTGGCAGGCCAGCGGCGCGCACTTGCAAAAACCATCACACTGATTGAATCGACCCGCGTTGATCATCAGCAACGCGCGCAAAAAGTGGTAGCTTCTTTGCTGCCGCATACCGGACGCGCCATTCGTGTCGGCATTTCCGGTGTTCCGGGAGCCGGGAAGTCCACTTTCATCGAAGCGCTGGGCGTCTGGCTCATCGAAAATGGACACCGACTCGCCGTTCTGGCCGTCGATCCATCCTCTTCGGTTTCCGGTGGCTCTATCCTTGGCGACAAGACGCGCATGGAACTTCTCTGCCAGCGCGAAGAAGCATTCATCCGCCCGAGCCCATCAGCCGGATCGCTAGGCGGTGTTGCCGAGAAGACGCGCGAAGCCATGTTGGTCTGTGAAGCCGCTGGCTATGATGTCATCCTCGTTGAAACAGTCGGCGTCGGCCAGAGTGAAACGACGGTAGCCGGGATGGTCGACATGTTCGTCCTGCTGCAACTGCCCAATGCCGGAGACGATCTTCAGGCGATCAAAAAAGGCATCGTCGAAATCGCCGATCTGGTCGCCATCAACAAGATCGACATCGACCCGAGAGCCGGAGCAATCGCCCGCGCGCAATGGAAGCAGGCCCTGCACATGCTGCGCCCGAATTCGCCCAACTGGCGTCCGCCGGTCATCGGCGTTAGCGCGCTTAAAAAGGAGGGCATGATCGAGTTCTGGAGCGAAATCGAGCGTTACCGCGACATCATGACCAAGAGCGGCGAGCTTGAGGAAAAGCGAAAAAAACAGGCCCTGAACTGGATGTGGAACATGATCGAATCCGGCCTCCATTACTTGTTCCGCAGCCATCCAGCTGTACATGCCGCCTTGCCAGAACTGTCCAGAAACGTAGCCGAAGGTCTTTCCACACCCGGTGCCGCCGCGCAGAAGCTGCTGGGATATCTAAAAATCTAATCTGGCTGGAACCCTCCGGATTTCGTGTAGTCTTATCTCCCTGTTCAACAGGGAGATAAGACCATGCATGACATCATTGAGCAGCTCGCTGAGAAGCGAGAGGCGGCGCGTCTAGGCGGCGGACAGAAACGTGTTGACGCGCAACACGCCAAGGGCAAGCTCTCGGCGCGGGAACGGATAGAACTATTGCTTGATACAGGGTCCTTCGAAGAATGGGACATGTTCAAGGAACATCGCTGTACTGACTTCGGAATGGCCGATCAGTCCGTCCCCGGTGACGGCGTCGTTACTGGTTATGGGACGATCAATGGTCGCCTGATGTTCGTGTTCTCGCAGGATTTCACTGTTTTTGGCGGGTCGCTTTCGGAAGCCCACGCTGAAAAAATCTGCAAGATGATGGATCACGCCATCAAGGTCGGCGCCCCGGTCATCGGCATCAACGACTCTGGCGGCGCACGAATCCAGGAGGGAGTCTCATCTCTCGGCGGCTACGCGGACATTTTTCAGCGAAACATGCTCGCTTCCGGTGTCGTTCCGCAGATTTCCCTGATCATGGGTCCCTGTGCCGGCGGCGCTGTTTATAGTCCGGCAATGACCGACTTCATCTTCATGGTCAAGGACTCGTCGTATATGTTTGTAACGGGCCCGGAGGTCGTTAAAACGGTGACTCACGAAGATGTCACGGCCGAAGAACTGGGTGGTGCCCTGAGCCATACCAGCCGTTCCGGCGTCGCCGACCTGGCTTTTGAAAACGACGTCGAAGCGCTGATGATCATGCGTCGCTTCATGGGTTTCCTGCCAGCCAACAATCGGGAAAAGCCACCCACGTGGCCAGCTCAGGACCCGGCAGATCGGCTTGACTTCTCGCTCGACACGCTGGTCCCCGACAACCCCAACAAGCCTTACGACATCAAGGAACTGATTCTCAAGACCGTCGACGACGGTGATTTCTTTGAATTGCAGCTGGACTATGCTCGAAACATCGTCATCGGTTTTGGGCGCATGGATGGCTCGCCCGTCGGCTTTGTTGCCAATCAACCTCTGGTCATGGCAGGCTGCCTGGATATCAAGAGCTCAACCAAGGCCGCACGCTTTGTTCGCTTTTGCGATGCCTTCAACATCCCCGTCGTTACCTTCGTCGACGTTCCAGGTTTCATGCCCGGCACCGCCCAGGAATACGGTGGCATCATCAAGCACGGTGCTAAACTGCTCTATGCCTATGCCGAATGCACAGTCCCGAAAGTCACGATCATTACGCGCAAAGCCTACGGTGGCGCTTACGACGTGATGTCGTCAAAACACCTTCGTGGCGACGTTAATTTCGCCTGGCCTTCAGCCGAAATCGCCGTCATGGGACCGAAAGGTGCCGTCGAAATCATCTTCAGAGAAGAAAAAGGCGATCCCGACAAACTGGCACAGCGCGAGGCCGAGTACAAGGCCAAGTTCGCCAATCCTTTTGTTGCCGGCGCGCGTGGATTCATCGACGACGTCATCATGCCGCACGAGACGCGTAAACGCATCTGCCGCTCGCTGGCCATGTTGCGCGACAAGAAATTGGAAAATCCCTGGCGTAAGCACGGCAATATCCCGCTATAAAGAAACCAAGTGCATTCAATGCAGGGAGCGCAAAGACGCAGAGGTCACAGAGATAAAACCTTTTCGTATTTTGCTTTTCTCCGCGTTCTCTGCGCCTCTGCGCCCCTGCGCACTCCGCGTTGAAAGAGGTTTACAAAAATGTTCAAGAAAATACTGATTGCAAACCGTGGCGAGATCGCCTGCCGCGTCATCAAGACCGCCAAGCGCATGGGCATCGCCACTGTCGCCGTTTATTCCGAAGCCGACAGCGACGCCCTGCACGTCCTAAGTGCGGATGAATCCGTATGCATTGGCCCGCCGCCATCGAAGGACTCCTATCTGTCAATCGACAAGATCATCGCCGCCTGCAAGCAGACAGGCGCAGAGGCTGTTCATCCGGGGTATGGCTTTCTGTCCGAAAACCAGGAATTCTCCCGACGACTGGAAGAAAACGGGATCATTTTCATCGGCCCCAAGCATTACTCGGTCGCTGCCATGGGCGACAAGATCGAGTCGAAGAAGTTAGCCATTCAGGCTAAGGTCAGCACCATTCCAGGCTACAACGATGCCATAGAAACCGCTGCACAGGCAGTTGAAATCGCTCGCGACATCGGCTATCCCGTGATGATCAAGGCGTCGGCCGGCGGCGGTGGCAAAGGGCTACGGGTGGCCTTCAACGACGCTGAGGCGAGTGAAGGCTTTGACTCCTGCCGCAGCGAAGCGCGCAACAGTTTCGGCGATGACCGCGTATTCATCGAGAAATTCGTCGAAGGCCCGCATCACATCGAAATCCAGATCATTGCCGATGCTCATGGCAACACCGTTTATCTTTTGGAGCGCGAGTGCTCGATTCAGCGCCGCCATCAGAAGGTTATCGAAGAAGCACCGTCGCCGTTCATTGACGACACCATCCGCAAAGCCATGGGCGAGCAAGCCGTCGCCCTGGCCAAGGCCGTCAAGTACCAGAGCGCCGGTACCGTCGAGTTCGTCGTGGGCTCAGACAAGTCCTTCTATTTCCTTGAAATGAACACCCGCTTGCAGGTTGAACACCCGGTCACCGAAATGATTACCGGACTCGATCTGGTCGAACTGATGATCCGTGTCGCCGCTGGTGAAAAACTGCCTTTCACGCAAGCCGATATCAAGCCCAAAGGCTGGGCCATGGAATGTCGCATCAACGCAGAAGATCCGTATCGCGGGTTTCTCCCGTCCACGGGGCGGCTGGTTCGTTTTCAGCCTCCACAAGATGCTTCGGGGAATGTACGGGTGGATACCGGCGTTTACGAAGGCGGCGAGATTTCGATGCATTACGACTCGATGATCGCCAAGCTGATCTGTCACGGGGACAATCGGCTGCAAGCCATTGAACGCATGCGCGATGCACTGAATGCCTTTTTCATTCGCGGTGTCAGCTCTAATATTCCTTTCCAGGCAGCGTTGATGCAGCACCCGCGTTTTGTCTCGGGAATATTCACCACGGCATTCATCGCCGAAGAGTTCCCACAGGGCTTTGTTGCTGCAGATGTTCCGCACAGCGATATCGGCCTCCTGGCCGCGGTGGCGGCATTTGCACGACGCCGTTACATTGATCGGGCCGTAAAGATCAGTAGTCAGATGCCCGGCCATGAGCGCAAGGTTGGCAGCCATTGGGCTGTTATTATCGACGGAAAGGACTACCCACTCGTTCTGGAGACAATCCCAGGCGGCTACTCGATTGTCCACGCCGAGAAACGCTACGACATTGTTTCCGACTGGCTTTTCAGGGATCTTGTTTTTCAGGGAACATGCAACGGCCAACCGATCTGCATGCAACTTGAACGCTCGGGATTGGAATACCGAATCAGCCACTTCGGCAAGCAGGTCAGGGCCGTCGTACTGACGGCCAAGGCTGATCGCCTGCTTGCTCTGATGCCGGTGAAATCGCCGCCAGATCTTTCCAGGTTTCTGCTTTCTCCGATGCCTGGACTGCTCAGGGAAGTAGTGGTGCATGCTGGACAAATAGTTCGCGCTGGGGAAAAACTGGCCGTCATCGAAGCCATGAAAATGGAAAACATCCTCAAGGCCGAGAAGGATTGTGAGGTCAAAAAGATCGTAGCGGAGGCGGGTGAAAGCCTGTCAGTGGATCAAGTCATCATTGAGTTCGAATAGAACGAACCCAGCGCCCATTAAAAAAAGCCCGCTGCAACTCGCGGGCTTTTTCATTGCTTCTTGCAATGACCAACTTACCCGCCGGCACCCATCAGGGCCAGCACAACACCACCCGCCACGACACTGGCGACCTGCCCGGCAGCATTGGCGCCCATGGCATGCATGAGCAGGAAGTTCTCGAAGTCTTCCTCCTGCGCCACCCGCTGGCAAACGCGTGCCGCCATCGGGAAGGCACTGATGCCCGCCGCACCGATGATCGGATTCACCTTGCCGCCGGTAATCCAGTTCAGAATCTTGGCAAAGAACACCCCGGCACAGCAGTCCAGAATAAAGGCCAACAGACCAAGCACCAGGATGAACAGCGTACTTGTCTTCAGGAAGTCCGAACCGACCATCGTGCTACCAATCGCCAGCCCGAGGAGCAACGTCACGGTATTGGCAATTTCGTTCGCGGAAGCCTTGGTCAGCCGCTCAACCGCCCCCGACTCCTTCATCAGATTGCCAAGCATCAGCATGCCGATCAGCGGGGTGGCAAACGGCACCAGCGTACCGACCACCACGGTGACGATGATCGGGAACATGACGCGCGTACGACGACTGATCTTGCGCGAACTGTAGGCCATACGGATGGCGCGTTCCTTCTTGGTCGTCATCATGTAAATGACCGGCGGCATGATGATCGGCACCAGCGACATGTAACTGTAGGCCGCTACTGTAATTGGCCCAAGCATGTGCGGTGCCAGCAATCCGCTGACGTAAATCGAGGTCGGTCCATCAATGGCCCCGATGATCCCGATCGACGCCGCTTCGTTCTTCGTAAAACCGAGCAGCAGCGCCAGAATCAGCGTCATGAAGATGCCGAATTGCCCCGCCGCACCGAGCAGAACGAACTTCGGGTTTTCCAGCAAGGGCCCGAAGTCGGTCAGCGCCCCGATTCCGATGAAGATGAACAACGGGAACAACTCGTTGCCCACGCCCATGTTGTAGAGGATCTTGAGCATGCCATCGTCAGCCACCAGCGGCGAGAGCGGCAGATTGGCCAGCAGGCAACCGGCGCCAATCGGCAACAGCAGCAGTGGTTCATAGTCCTTGACGATCGCCAGGTAGAAGAGGACAAACGAAACGCCGATCATGACCAGCGACTGCCAGGTGACGTTATTCACGCCCTTCATCAGCAGGCCGATCGTTTCTTGATCGATCATTGCTTAGTCCTCCTTGAAGGTGACGATCACGTCGCCATGGCCGACCGTCTGGCCAGCATCAACGCAGACCTCGGCAATCGTGCCGGCACGTGGGGCACCAACCACGTTATGCATCTTCATCGCATCGAGAATGGCAATTTGCTGACCACGGGTGACCGTATCACCGGCCTTGACGCTG
>JBBQAT010000201.1:0-6781 GCA_038316625.1 Burkholderiales bacterium | reverse complement strand
CAAGACAAAAGTGAACATAGGCCAGCGCCGCCAGCGATGGCGCCAGCAGCCCCATGAACGGAATGTGCGTCAGCAAGGCCATGACGAAACCCAGCGCCAGCAAGGGCAACGCTTGTTGGCGTCGCAGCTCGCGCCACTCCCCGTCACTCGCATGGACAGCCAGCGAATCGTAGGCAAAGGTGCG
This sequence comes from Burkholderiales bacterium, assembly GCA_038316625.1. Classification (GTDB taxonomy): domain Bacteria; phylum Pseudomonadota; class Gammaproteobacteria; order Burkholderiales; family Rhodocyclaceae; genus Propionivibrio. The sequence goes on along the minus strand of JBBQAT010000201.1, from coordinate 6,597 downwards.
GCGGTTAAGCCAGGCCATCCAGAAAAAGGGCAGGATCAGCCCCAATCCCGGCACCAGCCACAGGGGCAGCGTCACCAGCCAGCCAACAATGAACAAAGCGGCGGCCCACAGGCTGTTCCAGGTCGACGCGGCAACGCTGTCATGGCCCATGCGTGCGAGTTCGGGATAATCACTCGCCGCCAGGTGGTCGAGCAGCAGCGGCAGGACGACGATCGCCGTCAGCACCATGGTCACCAGGTAACTGGCGGAGAGAATCAGCAACCAGCCGCCGAGCACCGCCAGCAGTTTGGCCAGCCACAGAGCCCCCCAGGCGGTGAGCCAGCTCATCGGCGGCTGTGTGATAAAAATGGCGATCAGCCGTTCGAGCAGAAAGAGCGACAGGCCGATCATCACGATCAGCGCCAGAATCGCCGGACCAAGCATATACAGCCACACCCGGCCCCGGCCAAGCGTGACCAGGCTGCGCCTCAGCGCCAGTATGACTTCAGACATGCAAACACTCCCGTAACAGTAGATCAGAAAGAATAAAACGGATAAACACAACAGCCAACCACCAAGACCACGGTAAATTTGTTCTAGCCCGAATGTTTCATAAAACTGCCACCTGATGCCGACGTGCTGTAATTTGATCGCATCGGGAGCCGACATCCCTCGGATTATTGCCGATATTCTGTCTCGGCCAGCCGAAATTCCTCATTTTCCTACCCTTCCCCCGTCGTTTTCGTACCCTCTGCAGACGTCAGGCGAGACTCGGCCTCCGTTCCAGCGGATTCACCTCAACAACGCTTTATCCGTACTGAGATTGGCGATCAGGCCGGCGCCGGCGGGCGCGGCACGAGGTAGAGCAACTCGGTCACTCGTGCTAACACCCCCTTCATCGGGCAGGCCGCAGGCAGGGACAGCTTGATCCGGTCCTTGTACTGCACCACGCGTACCGCCAGCTTGAACAGTTTCAGGATGATCGACACCGGTTGCGCCTTGGCCAGTTCCGTATGCACCAGCGTGTTCTCGCGCAAACTGTGGATCAGCCCATACGCCGCACACGAATAGAACAGCCGCAGGTGATTGGCGAGGAAGGCATGATCGGAAGTGCGATCACTGGCCAAGTCGTTCTTGACCGCCTTGATGAAGTTCTCGTCCTGCCCCCGGGCGCAGTACAGATCCTTGTAGAGTACTTCAGGGGTCGGATCGGTCAAGGACGTCACCACGTACCGGGGATTGTCGCCCAAGGCCATCACTTCAGCTTTCACCACCACGCGGTAAGCCTTGGGCCAGGATCCGGCCTGATACTCGACCTCGTCGTACAGACGGGTTGCCGCAGGCTCCGGAATTCCCAGACGCCGTGCGTTGGCACACTGGTTCTGGTGCAGCGCGCGAGCCCGTTCCAGCAAGGGCCTGGCCATGGGCGAGAGCACCGTGTTGCCGGCCAGGCCGAAGATGAAATCCAGATGCGGATCCGATTCGCACAAGACCATCAGTTCCGGATTCGAGAAATGACCATCACCACGCAAGATGATGTGAGTTTCGGGCCAGGAGGCGCGCAGTAGACGCAATACCCGCTTGATAATGGCTGCGTTCTCTTTGCCGGTGGGACGCTTGCCCGGTCGCAGAACGGCGGTGATCAACTTCCCGGAGAGTCCTTCGAACAGGAATAGCGGCAGGTAGCAATGATTGCCATAGTGGTGGTTGTAGAACGCCAGTTCCTGCTGGCCATGGGTGGCATCCTCGGAGTGATCCATATCCAGTACGATCACGGCCGGCGCTTGGGCGTAGCTGGCGATGAAGGCTTCGACGAAGCTTTTGGCCAGGCGGTAAATGTCTTTGCGCGATACGCTGTTCTCCAGGCGGGAGAGCGTAGGGCCGGAGGCCAGGTCATTTCCCTCGTCCAACGGGGCACGACCCACCGCCAGTTTGAACAGGGGATCTCGGCGTAGCGTGTTGGCGTCGTTGCCGTCGGCGTAGCCGCTGGCGGTCTGGAATATCCGCTGACGGAGCAGGTCGGCCAGGGGGTGGTCAATGTACGAGGCGTGGCGTTTGTCGTGAATCGCGCTGACCAGGCGAGGAATCAGGCCGATTTGCAGGTCGATGCCACGCAGCAGTACAGCGCCAAAGTCGGAGGACATCGCCCCGCCATCAAACGCTGCTCGGAGGGTAAATCCGGCGCTGGCGGGAAAGCGAAGCTGGGTTGGGGTAGAATCATCCATGGGCGGTCTCGTTTAGGCTTCTTACGAAGCGTTATTGGCGTAACCCCAATTATATCAAAGGGTTAAACGATATTCGCCTGCCTTTATGAAAAATTCGGGCTAGGTCACTGAAGTAGTCGGTAAGTTGGGCTTCGGTCAGGTGCTCGATCTGATGGCCAAAGTAGTCGCAGATTCGGCGGATGGCCCGAGAATAGGCTTCGACGGTCTTCGGTTGCAGACCTTTGAGCTTGAGATGCTTCAGGTGACTCTGGTAGTGACGGTCAAAGTACGTTGATATGCTGTGTTCATGCTGGCTTATACTCACGAAGTTGGACAAAATCACTCCCTCACAAGCGAGGGCGTGTTCGTGCACAATAATTCGTGGGGCCGCGAGAGACTCTTTCTCCGCGTAGCGGCTTCGTCCAACAAGGTGCTCCAGCGGGACGGTCACACTATCGCGCCCGCCCCCTAGTTTTACGTGCGGCCCCTTTAGTCCGCGCCTAAATGCATCTACACTTTGGCTATGATCACCTTTGACGAAACCAAGCGCCTAGCGAACATTGCCAAGCACGGCATTGATCTGGCGGCGCTGTCGGGTTTCTTTGAGGGTGACTTGCTGCCCGCGATGATGTGCGTGAAGCCTATGGCGAGTTGCGCTTCCAGAGCGTTGGCTGGCGCGCGGGAGAAATGCTGTTCGTTGTCTGGACGCCGGGCGACGACGATGGCCTCACATTATTTCGGCGCGAAAGGCGGAAAAAAATGAACGCGAAGCGTGGTCACGTTTCTGTAAATGATGCTCCGGCTACCAAGCCGGACGATTGGAATAATGCATTTGTCACTCATTCGGCAGAAGAACTGCGCAAAGCGGTTGCTGCACGTCGTACTCGCGGGCCAAACAGGCACCCAACCAAGGAACAAGTCGCAGTGCGTTACAGTCCGGAAGTGCTTGCCTATTTCCGTGCTACCGGAGCAGGCTGGCAAACTCGTATGGACGAAGCGCTGCGCGAGTATGTGTCTCAACACAAGGCAGCGTAGCTCTCTCATCAGGGGCCGAACGTGGCACGTCCGCCGCTGCCGGGGAGACGATACTGAACGCACCAATAGACGCCCCGGCACCCGATTACTGGATATAATTACAGTATTCAAGCGCCGAGAGCTCTTCGCCATGTCTTCCGTCCTGCCCGTTCCCGAGTCGATCACCGCCGGGTTTTTTCACGATATCTGCCGGCCTGTGCTGGCTGCCCTGCCCTGTGCTCTGCCGCTTGATTCCGGCAAGGTGTCGGCGGGTTTCCCCTCGCCGGCGGCGGATTATGAGGAGAGGCGGCTCGACATCAACACCTACCTCATACGCAACCCGGTATCCACGTTTTTCTTCCCGGTCGAAGGCCGATCGATGGAAGGCGCTGAAATCTTTGCCGGCGACGTGCTGGTCGTCGATCGCAGCATCGCGCCGCAGCATGGCCATATCGTGGTGGCCTTTATCAATGGAGAACGGCTGGTGAAGCGCCTTTATCGGCGCGACGAGCGGGTGGCGCTGGTTGCCGAGAATCCGGACTATCCGCCCATCGAGATCCGCGAAGGCCTGGATTTGCTGGTGTGGGGTGTCGCGGTAGGCAAATTCAAGCGGCTGCCGATATGAGCATTATTCGCGGGCACTGGATTCCGGCTGGCGCCGGGAATGACGGTTTGGGAGGCGTTGATCCATTAATCCTCAAAACCGCAGTTGAGCGCTTCAAATTGGCCGCAACGGGCCGGGGATGTGGGCCTACGATATTGGCATTACGCTTAACGGCGTTTTTTAGGTTAATTCATAGCCTCTGAGTTGAGGACAGCGCTTATGCCGATTTTCGCACTGGTCGATTGCAACAACTTCTATGCGAGTTGCGAGAAGCTGTTCGACCCCGGGCTGGCCGGCGTGCCGGTGGTGGTGCTCTCGAACAACGACGGTTGCGTGGTCGCCCGCAGCGCCGAGGTCAAGGCGCTGGGCATTCCCATGGGCGTGCCCTGGTTCAAGATCCGTGAGCAGGCCAGGCGGCATGGCATTGTCGCCTTTTCATCGAACTACGCGCTGTATGCCGACATGAGCAATCGCGTGGTTGAGGTTCTGGCGCAGTTCTCGCCGGACATCGAGGTCTATTCGATTGACGAATCCTTTCTCGATGTGGCCGGTTTCGAGGGTACGGGCCTGGCCGAGTACGGTCGGCAAATTCGCGAGCGTGTCCAGCGCTGGCTCGGGCTGACGGTTTGCGTCGGCATCGCGCCGACGAAAACCCTGGCCAAGCTGGCCAACCATTGCGCCAAGAAGAGTCTGGCCGGTGCGGCGGGTGTCTGCGACTTTACGATCATGCCGGCGGCGGATCTGGATGCGCTGCTGGCCCGGATCGACGTCGGCGAGGTCTGGGGCGTCGGTCGCAAGCTCACGCCACGGCTGCAAGCGATGGGAATCGGCACGGTCAGGGATCTTCGCGATGCCGATGCGGAGACCCTGCGCGCCCGCTTTTCGGTGGTGCTGGAACGCACCCTGCGCGAACTGCGCGGCACTTCGTGTCTGGCGCTGGAGGAAGTGACCCCAGTCAAGCAGCAGATCATCTGCAGCCGCTCCTTTGGCGAGCGGGTCTATGAGCTTGAGGCGCTGCAGGAGGCGGTGGCCAGTTACCTCAGCCGTGCAGCGGAAAAGTTGCGCCAGCAAGGTTCGCTGGCCGGCGCGCTGACGGTTTACATCCGCACCAGTCCATTCAATCCTTCCGAGCCACGCTATCAGAAATCGGTGACGGTGCCTTTGCCCGAAGCCACGGCGGATACTCGGTTGCTGGCGCGCTGGGCGCGGCGGATCCTGAAACAAATCTATCGGCCGGGTTTTGCCTACCAGAAGGCCGGCGTCATGCTCTCGGACATCCGCCCGCGCCTGCGCAATCAGCTTTCGCTGTTCTCCAGCCCTGAGGCCAGGTGCGAGAACAGGCGCCTGATGCAGGCGCTGGATCAGATCAATGCGCGCTGGGGTCGCGGCACGCTGCGTCTGGCGGCGGAAGGCCTGGACAAGGAATGGCAAATGAAACGGGGGCATCTGTCGCCGGGGTATACCACGGAGTGGGCCGGCCTGCCAACGGTGAAGGCGGGTTGACGGAGGCTGCCGGTTCCCCTTCGGCCTGGCTTGGCTGAGTGCCTGCGCCGCATCGGCAGCTCGCCGAAGTGGCTCGGCGGGGTCAGATCAGCAGCGCGGCGACGAAGATGCCGATCATCATGAAGGCGATCACGACCTTGGCGACTAGCCCGACCATGATCCCCAGCCAGGTTGCAACACCCACCTTGACGGCGCGCTGACTGTCCTGGCGCGCCAGGTATTCGCCGACTGCGGCGCCAAGTAGCGGCATGAACAGCACGCCCACCAGTCCCATGAAGATCCCCGCCACCGTGCCGAGCGCCGCGCCGACGATGGCCTGGCGGCTGGCTCCAGCGCGCTGGGCGCCGAGCAGGCCGGCCGCGTAGTCGAGCCCCCAGGCCAGCACCGCCAGCAGGGTGACCGCGGCCACGGTGCCCCAGCCGACCCGGCTGAAATCGTCGATCCAGGCGCCGAGCACGATGCCCGCCAGGACGAGCAGCGTTCCCGGCAGCGCCGGCAGCACCGTACCGGCCAGGCCGGCGAGGATGAGCGCAATGCTCAGTATCCACAGCAGAGTATCGGTCACGTTGGTTTTGGATTGATGGTGCGTTAGTGTGTTGCGCCAGATGTAATGGTACCAGTGAAGGCGATCAATGCCGAGGGGGCCAAGGGCTGGTTGGAACAGCCTTACGGTTTTCCAGGTCGCGCACCGACCGCGTCCCGTTTGGGTCAGGTCTTCGGTTCGTCGCGGACCAGCAGGTACATCAGGCGGATTCCAAACAGGGCATTGCCTATCCCCATGATCGCGACGATGCCGGCAGCGAGCGGCGTCAGCTCGTAGGTACGAGCCACCCAGGCCAGCACGGTGGACAGCAGGTTGAGTACCACCATCAGCCAGAACAGCGGATTGCGCGGCTGGTAAAGACGACTCAGTTTCATGATGAAGGGTGACGCCGGATCGCGGGTCTGGGGCCTCTAGGATGGATGGCTTCGCTTGCCGTTCTTTCACCACGGCCTCAGGCATTTTGCGCTGGAGAACAGGGATTCATAACGCCTGAGCGGAGTATCACTGACGGACAAAACCCGGTCAATGCCGGTTTTCCGGGCATGACCAGGCAACGAGACCGCAATACCCCCAGCTTATCAATTCAAGTATTTGAAAGTATTGAAATATTTTTACCTGACACGGCAGATTTGTTATTTGATTTATATCAAGGACGATGGGTACCCCTGTGCCCCAGACTCTCTTTCAATGAGTCAAGTGCGAAAGGGGTAGTCCGTGGCATCGGAGAAGTACAAGCAGTGGTCCGTGGT
>JBBQAT010000200.1:0-6797 GCA_038316625.1 Burkholderiales bacterium | reverse complement strand
GCCCTCAGGCGAAGTTTGAAGAAAACGGAAATAAACCCGAAGAAGACGCGTCAGATACGATTATCTGAAGAAGACGGACGACAAAGAAAATGCCCGTTCGTCACGGCTGGAACAAGACAGATTCAGCTCGGCGGCCACACTATGGCGCTACTTCAAAAATCTCAAGGTCCATTGTGGTTTCAGCAATCGCTGAAAATGACCTCAGGAGTGAAATTTGCACCAATATTTCAGTGAATGTGGTATTTTCAGCAAATGCTGAAAATACCCAACACACCGAAAGAAGCAGAAGCTCGTGCTGGTGAGGCACTGCGTGGATTGCTTGAGAAAATCCCGATCCTTCAAGTGAAAGGTATCGACGCCGAGCCCGCGTCCGGCGATTGGGAACCAGACCTGATCGCCCGGCTGCTCGTGGATGGGCGGCCGCACCTGCTCATTTGCGAGTACAAGTCGAACGGGCAACCGCGGCACGCCCGGTCTGCGCTGCTGGAGCTGCGAAACTACGTTGCGCACCGAGCTCCCCAGGCGACGCCCGTCTTCATCGCGCCCTACATCTCACCTGCGGTGAGGCTGTTGTGCGAAGAGAAGAGCGTCGGCTATCTCGACTTGGAGGGAAACGCCCGAATCGTCTTCGGTGGCGTGTTTATCGAGCGCGTGGTGGCGGACAAGCCTGTGGCCGAACAACGCGAACTCAAGTCGCTGTTCCGGCCGAAATCTGCTCAGGTCCTGCGCGCCATGCTGCGTGAGCCCGGCCGCGCATGGCGGGTCACCGAGTTGTCTGAAATCTCCGGGGTCAGCCTTGGACACGTCAGCAATGTGCGCACCGGCTTGATTGATCGGGAATGGGCACGCGCCTCGGACGATGGCCTGATCCTCTCGGAACCCGATGCACTGCTGGACGCATGGCGTGACAGCTACACCGCACCACCAGGTGAGCGGCTGCGCTTCTACACGCCGCTGCATGGCAGCGCCCTCGACGACGCGGCTCGAAGCGCTCTTCGCGCGGACGACGCTCCCGGGCGTGCTGCCTTCGCATCGTTTTCGGCGGCCCAATGGCTTTCCCCTTACGGGCGCACCGGCACGCACTACTTCTTCGCTGACCGGGAAGGTCTAGGTAAGCTCCAGGTGGCGCTGAAGCTCGCACCCGCCTCGAAGGGGGAGAACGTGGTCGTCACCGTACCGAAAGACTTCGAACTGCTCTCTGACATCATTGAACCTGCACCGGGCGCGGTCTGCACTAGCCCGCTTCAGACCTACCTCGACCTCGCCATTGCCGGCGAACGCGGTGCCGAGGCCGCCGACCACCTGCGGCAGGAAAGACTCTCATGGCCCAAATGACACCATCCCAAGAACCACAGTCGGCGGCCGACTACGACGACCGCACGACCGCGGCCGTGAAGTCCGTGCTGATCGAGATTGGCCAGATCCTTGGCAGCTTCAAGGGTAAGTTCGCCATCATCGGCGGCGCGGTTCCCTGGCTGCTGTTGGCCAACGAAGACATGCCCCACGTCGGCACGCTCGACGTGGACGTCGGGCTGGACGCGGAAGCACTCGGCGACGGCGAGTACGCCACCTTGATCGGCGCGCTTCAAGGCCATGGATACGCCCAGCGCGTGGGGCTTCGGCGCTTCCAACTGGTTCGCCAGGTCCCCGCGCGAGATGAAGGGGAAGCGATTGATGTCGTGGTCGATTTCTTGATGCCGCGCGATGCGGAAATCGTCAGGAATGATCCGCCTTTGATCAGCGACTTCGCCGTACAACGGGCGGACGGCGCTGACCTGGCGATGCGCTTCTATCAGTTCGTAGCTGTGGCCGGGCCAATGCCGGACGGAGGGACGAACCGCGTAGAGATCGCGGTGTGTTCCATCCCCGCTTTGCTGGCGATGAAGGGCCATGCGCTTGCCGGTCGCTACAAACAGAAGGACGCCTACGACATCTACTACTGCGTGCGGAACTACCCTAGCGGAATCGAGGCGTTGGCGCAGGAATGTCGCCCACTGCTGGGGCATGCAAGCGGTGAACGCGGCTTCCGGCACATCGCCGACAAGTTCGACACCTTCGAGGGACACGGCCCAACCTGTGTGCGACGCTTCGTCGAGGACACGCACGCGCTGGGTGATCGCACGCCCGACCAGTGGCAGCAGGATGCATTCGGCCAGATCGACGCGCTGCTGCGCGCCATGGCACTGCGAGATTGAGTCAGGCCCGATGGACTACGCGCAACTTCGCACGCTGCTGGAGCCGCTCATCACGGGATTGAAAGACGCCACCCAAACCATGCTGCCGACGCTTTGCGAAGAATTGGGGCTGCCGGTGCCTGCCACCGATGGTTCCAAGCGCGAGCGCATGACGTCCAGCTTCGATGCGTTAGCGGACACCGACCTGCCTGCGGTTGCACGCAAGCTGCTGGTACGCCATCCGCCCAACGCCACTACACGCAACCAGATCCAGGACATTCTCTGGAGCGACAACGCGTGCCCGTCGATCCCGAAGCGGTATCGGCGCGAAGTCGCGCGGCGGCTCTATAACGAAGAGCTGTATGGGGATTCTCGCAAGTTCGACGACCTGCTGGAGCGGTTGTGGATCTTGGATGCCGATGACTGGATGTGCCTGCTGGGCGGTAATCCAACGGGATTGCGCGCGGAAATTCAGCAGCACGTCCATCGCAATCCGGAGGACTGGCCGGCCGAAGCGCTGTTCGACCAGTTGGGCGCTTACGACGCTTCCGACCGGCGCTTCGCGCTGTTTCTGGAGGGGCTGGCTTCGGCCGACGTGCGCCCCGATGAGGCCGCGCAACGCCACTTCGTTGCGTGCGTCAACGAGCCCCTACGTAGTTGCGGCGTCGAGCTGCGCGAAACCGGCTCGGAAGGAGGCTATCCGGTCTTCTCCCTGGTCTCGTTGCACGCGGCAACCAAAGGCCGGCCGAAGAATCTCATCTTCGCCTCACCAGACAAGCCCGACATGCGTTTCCGCGACGCGCTGGACAACGACGTCGAGATCGTCACCCACGCGGACAAGGTGCTCGTCTATGACCGCCCCATCGGCAACGATGGGCTGCGCTGGAACGACCTGCAACAGTGGTGGAGCGATACCGAGCAGACCGCTGATGCCACGCAGGCCAAGCGCTCGCTGTACACACGCCTCAAGGCCAGCTTGCCCCGCAACTCCCCACCGCAGTCCTTGCTGTTCGATGCCTTCTTCGAGGGATTCCGCAGTGCCGTGCCGAGCTTGCCGGCACTGCTCCCCGAAGTCTGGCTGCATTGGGACCCACGGACGGTCAAGGAGCGAGGGCCGGATGCGCTTTTGCGCTTTCGCATGGACTTCCTTCTCCTGCTGCCGCAGGGCGTGCGGGTCGTCATTGAGGTTGATGGCAAACACCATTACGCGGATGCCGCAGGTAGCGCCGACGTACAGCGCTACGCGCAGATGGTCAGGGCCGACCGAGAACTCAAGCTAGCGGGTTATGAAGTCTTTCGCTTCGGAGCAGCGGAGTTGCAGGCGCCCACAGCCAAGGCGGATGTGAAGAATTTCTTCGTGGCTCTATTCAAACGCTACGGCGTTTCGACGAACTGACAAGCCAGCCCCGCGCTGGCCACCACCAAATTCCTTGGAGAGCATCGTGCAGAACGAGCAAAACGACGGACCAACGGAAATTGATCCTCTCGCCAAGATGAAGTCGCCCTCCGACTTCGCCGGGCAACAGCTCTTTATCCAGGGCGAAGACTGGCACAACAACGCGATGCTGGGTTGGACTCACTTCCCCTAGGACATCTACGCTGCCGGCTACAAGGATGCTGCTGATGCCTTGGTCGGGGCGTTGGCCAAGCGCAAGGCACCCCTCGACAGCGTGGTCTATCCGCTGGTGTTCTTGTATCGCCAGGGATTGGAGCTCCAACTGAAATTGATCTTGCCGCTGGCCCGTCGCCTGGCTGGTAAGGAAGTCGTCGCCGATCACCAACACACCCTGATGCCGCTGTGGAATGAACTGCGCCGGCACCTGGAACAGCTCGATCCTCGCGAGGGCGACAAAGAGCTGCCAGCCATAGAGGATTTCATCCGCCAACTCGATACCGTCGATCCCGGTTCATTCGCCTTCCGGTACCCCACGACGAAAAAGGGCGAGGTGTCGCTCCCCGAGCTGCGGCACGTCAACGTTAGGCACCTCTCCGAAGTCATGGACAGTGTGTTCATGCTGCTGCGTGGAATCTATTCCTGGCTCGGGGAGATGGAGCAGAACGATAGCTACTATTGAGATGGCGCTGCTTCGAGCCGACTCACACTTCCATGGTGCGTGTCTTGGCCTAGATCATAGTGCTCTGGTTTCAACCCATAAGACTGGGCAACCGGGTGAATCGCCCCAGCTTACTTCGGCACATCAGAGGACCGCTTTACTACTCTGAGAGGTCGATATCTTGAGCCGAGTTGAACGGCAGGAAAGGCCGACGACTTGCCGGTCGGATTTTTCAGACGAATTCACACTGTTCGGCCTCAGCGGCCATTGGCCAGTCGCCCGGTATCGGGCCGCAGTCGTACGATAAGCCGCCCTTCAGCTTCTGATGGCCTCGAACGGCTGCGTAATTGTCTGGCGAATCGGTGCTCCCGACCCATACCCGCCTGACGGGTTGCTCCAAAGCGGCCATAGGATGGGATGCCGAGTTTCCGAGTTTCGTTCCCACAAACCGGACGCTGGGCAAATCGTGTTCCCGGCCACTAGCCGCCACCCGGCACCGGCGATCAGGTTTCCGGTGACCTGTCGTTCGCGACTGGCCCCTGTGCTTCAAAACCTGCCCTTGGGCATCAAACCTGAATATTGGCTCCACTTAAGAACCTGCCTCTCACAATGAGTTGTCTAAGTGCTAAGCCAAGAGAGTTGAGCAGCGTCTTAGCACCGATAAAAAAATAGCAGCAAGCAATGCTTCAATGAGCAGGGTTGTCTATTCGTTGGACAATCCATTTCGCTCGGATTTCAGGTCGAACCCCGGCGAGTTCATTTCAGATAGTCAACGGCAGCTCTCTCTATAGCCAGACCCTGGGTGTAGCGTTTCATGAATTCGTTAAAACCGGCAACGTCTGAAGGGTCGGGGGCGATGGACCGGCCCAGTTTTCCGGCAAAAACCTTTTGTTCGAGGAAATTCTCCAACGACTCGTTACTTGTTCTATTGGCCATATATGAGGCAAGCAGGGCAACACCCCACGCACCTCCCTCGTCGGCAGTTTCCAAAATTGATACAGGAACATTAACGGCAGCCGCCATGATTTTCTGTCCGACTTCCTTGGTCTTGAAAAATCCGCCGTGCCCGAGGATTTGGTCAACGGCAACCGATTCCTTTTCCAAAAGAATACTCAAGCCGGTTCGCAAAGCCCCCAGCGCTGTAAACAAGTGGACCCGCATAAAATTCGCCAGGTTGAAGTTGCCGCTTGATGATCGAACAAACATCGGGCGGCCCGCTTCAAAGTGAGTCATGTGCTCACCAGAGACATAACCGTAAGCCAATAACCCACCGCAATCCGGATCACCCCGGAGGGCCATGCCGAGCAAGACGTCATAAAGTATCGACTTGTCAATTGTCACTCCTAAAGCTTGGATTGCCTCTGAAAACAAGCCAATCCAGGCATCGTAATCCGAAGTACAGTTGTTCGAATGCGCCATGGCCACCAGTTTTCCATCGGGCGTCGTCACCAGGTCGATCTCCGAATAGACCCTGGACAACTCCTTCTCCAGTACGATCATCGCAAATACCGATGTTCCGGCAGACACGTTGCCGGTGCGCGCTGATACGCTATTGGTTGCCACCATGCCGGTTCCCGCGTCTCCCTCCGGCGGGCAAAGAGGAATGCCTTCCTGCAACTGACCAGTAACATCCAGAAGTCGCGCCCCTGTTGCCGTAAGTTTGCCGGCTTTTTCACCTGCCACCATAACCGTTGGCAGAATATCCTCCAGGAGCCACGGGAGCCTTTTCTGACGAGTGAGGTCATTGAACTGCCCAATCATCTTCTGATTGAAACCCTTGGTATTCAGGTCAATGGGAAAAACTCCCGATGCCTCGCCAACGCCAAGGATTCTTTGCCCGGTCAATTTCCAGTGGATGTAACCAGCCAATGTAGTCAGGTAGTTAATGCTCGACACATGGTCTTCCTGGTTCAATATGGCCTGGTAAAGATGCGCAATGCTCCACCTTTGGGGGACAGGATACTGAAATAACGAGGTCAGACTCTCCGAAGCCTCACTGGTAATATTGTTCCGCCAGGTGCGGAAGGGGACCAAGAGATTTTCATCATGGTCAAATGCCATGTAGCCATGCATCATGCCGCTGATGCCGATCGCTCCCGTCGTTTGGATACTTACCCCAAATTGATCTTTGACCTTGCTGGCCATCTTCTGGTAACTGTTCTGTACGCCCTTCCAGATATCCTCGAGACTGTAGGTCCAGATCGAATCGACATAGCTGTTTTCCCAGTCATGACTTGCAGAGGCGATTGGCGTATTGTCGGCACCAATGAGAACGGTTTTTATCCGGGTCGATCCGAGTTCAATCCCAATGGCTGTTTGACCATTGGCAATGGCATTAACGCTCTCACTAAATTCATAACCCATGATAAAGAAAGCTCCTCAATGAAGGAAAGTTGAAAATGCTTGAATAATGGCCGTCAGCACACATATTTCATTTGTACGGGTTTTCAAAAATGCCCCTACAGCAGCAACAGTTGCTGTGGGGCGGTTGGTTTTTCTAGCCCGATGGCATCGATAACCTCGTTTTGTCGTGTGTTGAGAGAAGAAAGGCCGGTCATAGCCTTACCGC
>JBBQAT010000199.1:0-6853 GCA_038316625.1 Burkholderiales bacterium | reverse complement strand
AGTGTACCAAGCTTATAGAGCGTGAAATCGTGCACCGTTTTCGTTCGCAACAACTCGATTACTTTCGTGAGCCAAACCTCGCCATCATCAATTTTCTTAGGACGTCCGTCCAAAGTCGGCAGGCTGCCTACTGCGGCATGCGTTGTGAGGGCTGCCGGTATTTTGGCTAGCTCGAGCACATGATCAACGCAGCCGGTGGCGATGGCGCTGCGCGGCATGCCATCGTAGGCGGCTTCATCAGGATCCTGCGCGATCACGTGGCCGTGTGCAGCTTTGACAGCGGCTATGCCCAGGCTGCCATCCCTGCCGGTGCCGGAGAGGACCACGGCGACGGCACGGGCGCCGCAGTCGTCCGCAAGCGATTGCAGCAGGTGATCAAATGGCATTCGCGCGCCGTGCGGAGCTGTCGGGGCCGTTACGTTCAGCGCCCCGTGGCTTACCGACAGGTAGGTTCCTGGCGGAATGACATACAGGTGATTGCGCTCGATGATCATCCCATCCACGGCCTGCCGGACCTGCATCGCCGTATGGCTTGCCAGGAGGTCGACCATCAGGCTCTCGTGATTGGGGTCTAGGTGTTGCACGAGCGCAAACGCCATAGCGCTACCATCAGGCATGGCATCAAGGAGCTTGCGGCAGGCGTCGAGGCCGCCAGCTGATGCCCCTATTGCGACGACCGGAAAAGTCGCAGCACCGCTTTTTCTAACGGGGTTTGAGCCAGCCGGTACCGACGCCGCCCCATTCGACGTGGACCCACCTGATGCAGAACGAGACCCTGCGGCCAGACGCTTGACGGATTCTGGCATATCGGATTGTACCTGGTTCGACACAAGCTGTCGCTTGCGCAAACCAGTAGTACCACGCATTCCTCCGCCGATATCGTTGAATTCGAGCAGGGCTTTAAGCTGCTTAACGCGCTTACGCTTTCCTCTGGGTATTTCCCGAGCCTTCCACGTTGCTCGATCTGTCGCTTTTCGGTTCGCTCATCGCCAGCGCCGGTCGTAAGGAGCTGGCTTGTCGACCGATGGAATGACGCCCCGCATGCCAAGTCACAAAGCTTACTAGCATCATTGCCGAGCAGCTGTGCACGACGACCATGCCGCTAAACACCACCGCAAAACGCCCCAGCTATTTTCTGAGGTATTGCTTGGGTCAGCTGCGGAGCACGCGTTGGCTGCCAATTGGCATCAGACGCGCGCAAACTCCCACAGCCAAGGCGGCGACGAAGGCTCGGCAGACCAACGATGAAGACAATGGCGAAGATCAATTTCGGCGTGGCTACTTTGGTTGAAAAAACCGACAAGCTAACATTGCTCTCTTCCCCGGCTGAGTATTTTCCGAGGGTGTGTTCGTAGCGAATGATTGCGTACAGTATGCCCTGAAACCAGCGCCTCGTGTGGAACCCCGACGTGTCCCGTTGGACCCTGTTTTACAATTGAGGGCGGGGCGCTTGTTTCGCTATTTGCTCGCGCAATTCTCTGGCGTGGCGAAAGGATTGGAAATGACACCTTATGTAGTCGTCTCAACGCTCGGCCTGATCTGCGCGGCAAGCGTTGCCATGGCAGGGCCCGAGCGGATCGTGGGCACTGTCATTGAGGTGGATGGAGCGAGATTTACGGTCGAGACATCGCGCGGCCGGTTCTTCGTCGTTATTGACGCAAAAACTGCAGAAAAAATCGCTGCGAGAAAGGGCGACAGCCTGGAAATCGAGATCGATCCTGAACGTACGGGCGCTATCGGTCAGTTCAAGCCCTCCGAAGCAACAGACCAGCAACCCGGCTCGATTGTGCGCTGAGGCTGCACACAAGCGTGACGTGCAGCTTCAGTCCTGCAGCGCTCGGCGGCAGAAAGGTCCAGATCGCGACCAATTTAGACTTGTCGGGACGAAATTGTATGGCACCCCTGCGTATCCTGGTCGTTGAAGACGACTTCCTCATCAGCATGTTGCTTGCCGACATGCTGGAGGCCATGGGCCATACGGTGTGCGCCGTTGCCCGCACCCAAAACGAGGCTGTTACCGCCGCAGAACGCGGCAAGCCTGACATACTCATCGTCGATGCGGGGCTCCACGAGGGCAACGGAGTTGCTGCCGTCGATCAGATTGAACGCCACGGCTTCGTTCCTCACATCTTCGTCACCGGAGATCAAACCAGTGTGCTGGCATTGAAGCCGAAAGCCATTGTACTCGAAAAGCCTTTCACCGAAGCAATGCTGGCAGCTGCAATCGACCGCGCTCTGGCATCGACACTGACGTCTTAAGCTCGTTGGAGCAAAAACGCCCCCGTGGCGCTACTCGAGGGGACCAGGGCAACCACGGGGGACTTAGCGACCGACCGGACGGGGATCGGGTCTGGCCGCCCAGGAAAAACAATCCGTTCGCTTGTTTGTTCCTTGAAAAATGAGCCTATTTAGAAAGTTGCCACACAGTCCTAATAAGGTGACTTGATAACTGGGTAGTTTCCGAGTCTTCCCTCACAGACGATTAGTGTCTTGATGGCGCGAGCGCACCGACCGGTGCGCTTCAATCCGGGAAGGCACCTCCACATGAAAGCACTTGTATATCGGGGTCCCGGTAAGAAGGCCCTGGAGCAACGGCCAAAGCCAGAGATCACCGCGGCGTCGGATGCGATCGTCAAGATCACCAAAACAACGATTTGCGGAACAGATCTCCACATTTTGAAGGGCGATGTTGCGACCTGTAAACCGGGCCGAATTCTGGGCCACGAGGGCGTGGGCGTTGTAGATACGGTAGGTGCAGCCGTGACCGCATTCAAACCCGGCGACAAGGTTCTTATTTCGTGCGTCAGCGCGTGCGGGAAATGCAGCTACTGCCGCCGCCAGATGTATTCGCACTGCACCACGGGCGGTTGGATCCTTGGCAACAGTATTGATGGGACACAGGCAGAATTCGTACGTATTCCCCACGCCGACACGAGCCTCTATCCCATACCCCCAGGTGCCGACGAAGAGGCGCTTGTCATGCTGAGCGACATCCTGCCGACCGGATTTGAATGCGGCGTACTCAACGGCAAGGTCGCGCCCGGCAGCGTCGTTGCCATCGTAGGCTCGGGCCCGATCGGGCTTGCGGCACTGCTCACCGCCCAGTTTTATTCGCCAGCCCAGATTATCATGATCGACCTCGACGATAACCGGCTCGAAGTCGCGACACGGTTCGGCGCGACGGCGATCATCAATAGCACCGATGGCAAGGCCATGGATAAAGTCATGGTGCTGACGGCTAAGCGCGGCGTTGATACGGCGATCGAGGCTGTCGGAATTCCCGCGACATTCGAGTTATGTCAGAAAATCATCGCCCCCGGCGGAACGATCGCCAATGTCGGCGTGCACGGCGTCAAAGTCGATTTACACCTCGAAAACCTTTGGGATCGTAATATCACGATCACGACGCGTCTTGTTGATACCGTTAGCACACCAATGCTGCTTGAGGTGTTGGGCTCGAAGAAGATCGATCCCAAGCAGCTGATAACGCATCGTTTCAAGTTGGATGCCATCCTCGAAGCCTATGAGACTTTCGCTCATGCCAGCACGAGCCGTGCGCTGAAAGTCATCATCGACGCGTAACGCGCCACCAATCGGAGTGGAGAAATCAATACCATCCCGGAAGCGAAACAACGTTCGTCCTTTGAGGAAACAAATGGCGGCCATTGAACGCTGGGATGGCGAAGGCGGTGACGGACCCGAAGCACCTCAGCAGCATGTCGACCAAGGGAATGTCCGTTACGGTTCATTGATCATTGCTCTGCATTGGGCCGTTGCGGTTTACGTTTTTTCGATCGGCGCTTCTGCGTTTTTCCTTAAAACGCAATCAAAATGGATCCATGCGTTTCACGGTTTTGCAATCGCTTGCGTTTGGCTTGCACTGCGTGCAACTCAAAAGGCGCTCGCAAAATTGCCGACACTTAGGCCATCCGAGGGGTCATATCGGGCGACAATTCTGTCAGACCCACGCCATTCGACCTTGCAGACTCTTGCCACCCGCTGGAGCCCAGAACCAGATCTCCAACCGTTAAGTCCGGATGCCGTGCGGTTTCCACGCGGGATACCGTGGCACCAATCATGACCTCAACCCTGACAGCCTACTTCGCATCTTTTTCAGCGCGTCATCGGGCGCTAGTTGGGACAGTCGTGTAACTTCCAGCAGCGCTGCGTCACTGACGGGCGTTGACGCTGGGCTCGGCGATGTTCCAGGCCAGAGCCAAGCGGGCAGAGAGCTGACGAACTTCGCAATTGCCGCTGAACCCTAATGTTGCTCCTGGCTCACTGGCGGTGCCCTCGCGCGCCTATCAATGGCTGAGGCTTGCAAGAATTTTGGTCCACGTTCCGGCGCTGACCGAGTTGCGAGGCACGATGTTTCCCATCACAACTTTGGTCCCGCCTTTGGCAGTCAAAATTCCTTGGTCCATGTGCTCAAGATCAAGATACTCCATTCCATCACGTATATTGGCGGCAGTTTCAGCTGTGCAGATCCGAGCGGTTTCCTCGTCGGTCAAGAGTTTCAGGATGGTATCGCGGGCAACGAGTTCAGTTCGGGTGTGCTCGGTCATGGATGTTCTCCGGTCTACGTCCAAGTTCAGTTACTTAACCTCACGCCAAACAATCAGTTCCCATAATATCTCGCGAACCGCACTGAGTAGTTTCCGACCCTTCCGCACCACGCCCAAATCTGTCTCCATGGCTCTTGTATTTGAAATAGTGCGGAGGAAGCCATGACGGATCAGAGTTTGAAGCAAAGTGTACTCGACGAGCTGAACTGGGAACCCAGTGTGAAAGCTGCCCACATTGGCGTCACTGCGCGCAACGGCGTTGTTACTCTGACGGGACATGTCGAGAGCTATGCCGAACAATGGGCCGCCGAGCGTGGTGCAGAACGCGTCACTGGCGTGAAGGCGGTCGCTGAAAAGCTTGAGGTCCGCTATCCTTTAACTCACGTGCAGGACGACGAACAAATAGCAAAACGCGCGATCCAGGTTTTGTCATGGGATGTTTTTGTTCCCAAGGATCAGGTGAAGGTCAAAATTGAGAACGGTTGGGTAACACTCACGGGCGCCGTCGACTATTATTTTCATAAACATAACGCCGAAGCCGACGTCCGCAAGCTGCACGGAGTTGTAGGCGTGAGCAACGAGATCACGATCAAGCCGAGCGTCGCAGCTTCGGACGTGCGCGGCAACATAAAGTCCGCACTCAGCCGTTACGCCCAGCTTGAGGCTGAGAGAATTTCGGTCGCAGCCGACGGTGGCCATGTCACGCTCAGCGGGCATGTCGATAGCCTCCATGAACGCAATCTCGCCGCGACCACGGCGTGGTCAGCGCCGGGTGTGACGTACGTCGAAAACCTTTTGACCGTTAACTGAACTTGCCGTCCGTGCGAGCGGTTGACGCCGCAAGCCCGCACGAGATTCGTGTTCGCAGCCGATCCTTTTTAACAAACCATCTGGTGGAAATTTTGAAATGTTGTGGGACGCGTCCGCAATTAAAGGCTTCACAATCGAGGCGACAGATGGTCCGCTTGGAAGCGTCAGCGACTTTCTGTTCGACGATGACAATTGGCGTATCAAATGGCTGGTTGTCGACACGGGCAATTGGCTGCCAGGACGCCTCGTTCTCATCCACCCGGTGGCTCTTGGGAAACCTGCAGCTTCGTTGCGCCAGTTTCCAGTTTCACTGACGAAGCAGCAAGTTATGGACAGCCCAGTGATTGCCACTGACCAGCCAGTTTCTCAGAATATGGAATCGCGACTTTACGATTACTACGGGTGGGACCCCGCTTGGGGTGAAACCTATTTCCAATCTGGTGCGATTGCGTCTCCCCTTGTGCCGCCACCCTTTTTGGCAGGCGCTTTCCCTCATGCCGCCAACCACGTCGGTTTACTAGCAGACGGCAGTGACCCGCACCTACGCAGCATGTCTGCTCTTACCGGGTATCACATCCAAGCGTCGGATGGCCAAATCGGCAGCGCCAGCGATTTCCTGATCGATGATAAGGACTGGATGCTTCGGTTCGTGAAAATCGACACGGGCAATTGGTTGCCGGGTGCACAGGTTTTGATTGCACCATCGGTGGTGCAAAAAATTAATTGGATCGATAGCTCTATTATTGTCGCTGCAACGCGGGACGAGGTGAAACACAGCTCGAAATTCGATCCATCCAAAACAGTAGATGGTGCCTATCAACAAGCGCTCCTACTTGACCTCCCGATGTATTACGGTTTCTGATTATCCTACTTTGGTCGAGGATTACGAAAATGAAGCCAGTCAAGACTTGGATACTGATTGCCGACGGCGCACGGGCACGCATACTTTGCCATGATAGACCTAGTCACGGACTTTCCGAAGTCGCTGGCATGGAATTCACGGGTGACCATTCCCCGACGCACGATCTTGTTACTGATAGGATGGGTAGAAGCTTCAGCTCTCACGGTCAGGGCCGCTCCGCTTATGAAGCGCATTCAGATCCACAACGGGAACTCAAAGGAAAATTTGCGCACAAGCTTGCTGAAGTCCTCGCGGCTAAACTTGCCGACAAGGCTTACGATCGGCTTATAATCGTCGCATCTCACGTGACGTTAGGCGACCTGCGGGCTGCCCTCTCGGACCACGTCCGCGCGGTCGTGATAGGCGAAATTGCGCAGGACCTGACCAAATTGCCAAACGGCAAGATCGCCGAGCATCTCAAGGACGTGCTGGTGATTTGACGTTCAGCTACTGGCATCGCCATCTGGTGCTTCACGTTTCTCAAGGACCGCGATGACAACGATCAGCAATCATTCCGAAGCTCATCGTTCAGCCCGCATCGGCTGGCTGCGGGCTGCCGTGCTGGGAGCAAATGACG
>JBBQAT010000198.1:0-6858 GCA_038316625.1 Burkholderiales bacterium | reverse complement strand
AGAACTCAGCCGTCCCAGTTCCTTCAAGTCTTCATCACTGCACGTTACTTTCGCCGCTACTCGTGCCATCACCCCTCCGGTTTGTAGTGCAACAAACCGGAGGATAATTAATTATGGCTACTAATGCAATTAAACACTAGTTGCTTGAGTGACATGAACTGACCAAACGAGAGCGATGAGAACACAATATGCCACACGGGCAGATTTTGAGTCTGGTTTTTTGTACCGGGGCTGTCAAGAAAGCGGCCAATATCATGTGTTATATTCGGCGACAAATCCCTGACCGACTTCATTCAAGAAAAATACAAAAATGAAATCCGATTCGTGTCATTTTGAAGTAACCACCCTCACCGATCCCGGCCGGGTGCGTGCGCTCAACGAAGATGCCGTTGCCGCCGATGGCGAACTGGGTTTCGCCGTGGTCGCCGATGGCATGGGTGGTCATCGCGCTGGCGACGTCGCCAGTCGAATGGCGCTGAAAAGTGTTGTCGAGCGTCTGCGAGAACGAAGCCGCGCACCTTCCCCTCAAAGATTCGCCGAACAGACCATCGCGGCGGCAAACTTTAGCGTTCTCTCTGCAGCGCGCGCGAATGCAGGATGCAAAGGCATGGGGGCTACGCTGGCCATGGTCTTCATGCACAACGAGCGCGCAAACCTGGCGCATGTCGGCGACTCGCGCATCTACCGCCTGCGCAAGGGCAACCTCGAATTGCTAACGCGTGACGATACGCTCTTGCATGATCAGCTTGAGCAAGGGCTGATCAAGATTGAGGATGCCGGTGACTCGCATAATCGCCACATGGTGACGCAAGCACTCGGCATCAATGAACAGGTGACCGTGCATCTGTACGAAGAAGACGCCCGACGCGGCGACATTTACCTGCTGTGCACCGACGGCCTGAACGACTTGGTAGACGACAAGGACATCGAAGTCATCCTTGACACGCTCAAGACCAACCTGCCGCTGGCCGCGTTCCATCTGGTCCAACTCGCCAACGACAACGGCGGTTACGACAACATTACCGTCGCGTTGATTCGCGTACTGAACGACGCACCGGCCGCAAAAAGCCTGGGCTGGCTGAGTCGCCTGCGCAACTGGCTGACATCCTGACCCCACGGAGAATCGAGTATGGCCAAGCTGATTTTGTCTCACAAGGGCAAGGTAATAGACCAGTATTTCCTCAAGAAGACAAACATCACCATCGGGCGCGATGCGGGCAACGATATTGCCATCGACGATCCGCTGCTCAGTCGGGAGCACGCGCGTATCGTGAGTGTTGGCGATGATGAAATAATCGAGGATCTGCAAAGCAGTAACGGCACGCAGATCAACGGCAGACCGCTGACCCGGCAAATTCTTCAGCATCTTGACATTATTGCGCTTGGCAGCCACCAACTGCGCTACCAGAGTTCGCGCACGGCGTCCGACGCCGACCTCGAACGCACCATCATGATCAAGCCATTGCCGCGCATGGCCCAATCCGACGCAGACACGGACGCATCCATCCTCGCCGTACCGGTGACGCGGTCGGCAAAAACGAAGTGGCCGCGAGGCAGCGTCGTCGTACTGAAAAGTCCGCTATCTCACGCCAGTGGCGAAATCGTTCTTCTGAACGAGGTGGTCACGACCTTCGGCATTCCCGGCGAACAGCTCATCGTATTGACCCGGCGAGCACAAGGTTTTGTTGCTACCCACGTCGAAGGTACGCTTTTCCCGATTATCAACGGGCAAAACATCGGCACGACTGCCTGCGCTTTGCGTGACGGAGATCTGATCGAGGCTGCGGGGTATCAACTGAAGTTCAAACTTGAAGCCGCCACCGAACACGCCTGAGGAAATAGGACGTTTCAGCCCCGCCAAGGACGACGTATGGAAACCCTTCACAGCGACAAACTCCACTCGCAGTTGAAAGCCGGCAAACCTTTGCTCTGGCTCAATCCGCAACTCGCCCCGACCGGAAAAGTTCTGGCAGGACTTGCCAGCAGCAATTCGATAACGCTGGCCGACATCGAGGCGGCTGATGGCCTGTTGCGGCGTTGGGCACCGGCACTGGAAAAACTGTTTCCCGAACTCACGGTCAGCACCGGGTTGATCGAATCGCAACTCATCGAACTCACCGATACCGACCGCGTTACCGGGGTAAAAACCAAGGGGCGCAGCTTCATCAAGGGCGACCACGCCCTGCCCGTCGCCGGCTCAATCAAGGCGCGTGGCGGCATTTACGAAGTTCTCGTCTACGCCGAAGAACTCGCGGCAAAACATGGTTTGCTCTCCGCTGATCGAGACCCGCTGCGTCTGCTTGGCGACGAAGCCAGGACGCTCTTCGCCACGCACACGGTTGCTGTCGGCAGCACGGGAAATCTCGGTCTGAGCATCGGCGTCATGGCCTCGGCGCTGGGCTTCCACGCCGTCGTTCACATGTCGCACGACGCCAAGCAATGGAAAAAGGAACGGCTGAGAAAGCGCGGCGTTGACGTCGTCGAACATCAGGGCGATTACGCCGCCGCCGTCGCCGCCGGTCGCCAGACAGCGGCCGCATCGGAAAAATCGTATTTCGTCGACGACGAAAACTCGCGCAACCTGTTCCTCGGTTACGCAGTCGCCGCGCTACGCCTGAAAACGCAGTTGGCCGAATCGGACGTCACCGTCGACGCGGCCAATCCGCTCTGTGTGTACCTGCCCTGCGGCGTCGGCGGTGCGCCCGGCGGAATCACCTTCGGGCTGAAGCATGTTTTCGGCGATGCCGTGCAGTGCTTCTTCGCCGAACCCTGCGCCTCGCCGGCCATGCTGGTACGGCTGGCCTCGACCAGCGGCCCCCGGTCGGTGTACGACATTGGCCTGGACAACGTCACCGAAGCCGACGGCCTCGCCGTTGGCGAAGCATCGGAACTGGTCTATGAACTGGTTCACGAGTTGGTGTCGGGCGTTTACACCGTGGCCGACGATGACCTGTTCCGGGTTCTCGCGCATCTGCGGCATCTCAACGGCATCGAGATCGAACCATCGGCCTCGGCCAGCTTCCTTGGTCTAAAGCTTATGGAATCGGCATTCCTCGCCAATAACGCGAACGCCACGCACATCTTCTGGACGACCGGCGGCGCCTTCGTTCCTGCAGAAGAACACGAGAAATTCTATCGACGGGGTTGCGAGCTGCTTTCCCGCTGAGAAAACGGTTTTATTACGCCGGCTTGAAACCCGCATGAATAGGCAGTCCACAACCTATAAATTCTGAAGAGTGGCGTATTTACTGCCTTGCCGGCATACCGTGCTCGCAGGACGGTCATTTCCGAATCATGCCAAACGTCGTCGGAAGACTGAGCGCCAGAGATCGCCTCGCACGCTTCGACAGAACCTGTGGAAACGCAGATCAGCGCCACCTTCTTTTCTGCACCACGATTCAGCCGTCGGCCTATTCCAGGTCAAATTGTCCCAGCGATCACTTGGCCGGATCGAAACCGGTTTCCTTGTAGATAGCGTCAATGGTCTCTTTTCCGATTCGGGACACCATTTCGCTGTGTGTCTTGAGCATTGCCTTTTTGAGTTCCGTGCGTTCGGCAGCGGTCGGTGTATACACTTGCGTCTTGCCTGATTCTTTTATCTTCGCCAGTGCATTGTCGTTTTCTTCCTGCGCAATCTTGTTGGCAAAGACCGTCGCTTCTTTCATGGCTTGCTCAAGTTGGCTGCGAATACCGGAAGGCAAGCTTTCCCAGAACCTCTTGTTGGTAATCACGACATAGCCGAGATAGCCGTGATCGGACAAGGTCATGTGTTTCTGAACCTCGAACATTCTTTGCGTGTAGAGGTTGGAATGCGGGTTTTCAGTACCTTCGACCACGCCGGTCTGCAGTGCCTGATAGACATCTGAAAAGGCCATGACCTGTGGCAAGGCACCCAAAGCGCGCATCTGCGATTCAAGCACTTTGGAGGACTGAATGCGCATCTTCAGCCCGCTGAAATCAGCCGGCGTCCTTAACGGCTTGTTGGCCGAAAATGACTTGAAACCATTGTCCCAAAACGCCAACCCCTTGATTCCTTTTGGCTCCAGCTTGGACAACAGAGAAACCCCAAGCGAACCCTGTGTCACCTTGTGCAGCATTTCTGTGTTATCAAAAATATAAGGCAAATCAAAAGCCTCGAACTCTTTTACGCCCAGAGGCCCGAGTTTGGCCAGCGACGGTGCGAGCATTTGTACTGCCCCCAGTTGCAGCGCCTCCATCTCATTCTTATCCCTGTAGAGCGTCGAATTGGCATAAACCTCGACCTTGACCGCACCTTTGGTCAGATCGCCGGCCAGTTTGGCAAAAAAATCGGCCGCTTTGCCCTTTGGCGTATCGGGAGCAACGACATGACTGAACTTGATCACAATCGGCGGTTGAGCAAATGCAGCGCGCTGAGCGACGGAAAAAACGACGGACAACATGCCAATCAACAGTACTGAAATCTTCATTTTTCCCCTGCTCTAACGATTTTGGTGGCATGAACCGGTTAGTCCAGATACCCGAATGCCACTATGACGAATTTTTCCCCGTCGGGCTAGCCCGCAAGTCCAATATCAGGCGAGCGTCGTAAACGCATCATTCCCCATGTCGACCGAGAAACCCTCGCTCCAGACCGCTCTCCGACCCGAAATCGTGATGACAGCGGTCATTGTGGTTTTCCACAATTGTCAGTTCAAACCAGGACAGTAATAGTGGAAGGGTCCGATGGTTTTCTGCCAAATCCCGTCGATAGAAAAATGGAATTCATTGTATTGCGTATACACAGGACCAATTGGACCAATCGGGCCATGAGCAATTCACAGAGAGGGGAAACACAATGTTAGGGATGTCAATAGGCGCCTTTGCGTCATTAGCCAGTGTCGTCATTGTTGTAGGCATATCGATGTGGAACGACGAACTCAATGTGGGCATCGTCGCCATTGCGTTTGCCATTGCCGTAGGTGCCATCTTTGCAGATCTCACGGCCGTCAAGGTCATGCAGGCGTGGCCGCTTGACCTGTTCATGGTTCTTACCGGAGTCTGCTTCCTGTTCGGCATCGCCACGACCAACGGAACGATGGAGAAACTCACGGCCAATTCGATACGACTGGCCGGAGGGAATACCGCGCTCATTCCGTTGATCATTTTCGTTCTGATCACGATCATCACAACGATCGGGCCGGGCAACATCGCTACCGTCACCCTGATGGCGCCGGTCGCCATGGCCATCGCCCACCGTATCGGCATGCGCGCCTTCCTGATGACGCTTCTTGTCGTCGGTGCGGCAAACGGCGCAGCCTTCTCGCCGATTGCCCCGACGGGTATCATCTCTACGTTCTTCCTGACCAAGATGGCACCGCAGCTTCAGGCTCTGGGCTATCCCTTGGGCGACCTGAACGCTCTGGCGTGGAAAATACACTTCAATTCAGAGGTTGCCCAAATCGTCGGCAATGTCGGCGGTTTCTTCCTGCTCGGTGGATGGGCCTGGGTCGTCAGTCAGCGCAATTCGACGTTGAGCATCGACGATATCGCACCGAAACCCGAACCTCTTGACAGAAACCAGTGGATGACGATCTCGTGCATCGCAGCCTTGGTTCTTCTCGTCATTTTGCCGAGCATCGCTTTGACCAAGGGCTTGTTCTCGCCGACGATATTAAGCATTATCGGCAATGGCAAAGCGGCCAACGTCGGTGCCGTCGCCTTCATCCTCTCGACCTTCCTGCTGATCGCCAACGCTGGCGACAGCAAGGCGGCGGTCAAGTCGATTCCCTGGTCAGTGATCATCATGGTTGGCGGCATGGGCATCCTGATTGACGTCATGGACAAATCCGGCGGCCTGAAAGCGCTGGTCGGCATTATCGCCTCGGTATCCAACCCAACGACGGTCAATGGCGTGCTCGGCTTTGTCACCGGCATCATCTCCGCTTACTCGAGTTCCTCTGGCGTTGTCATGCCGATGTTCCTGCCGCTGGTTCCGGGTCTGATCGAACAACTCGGCGGCGGCAATGCCATATCGATGGTATCTTCGATTAACGTCGGTGCTCACATGGTCGACACCTCGCCGCTTTCGCTCTTCGGTGCGATCTGCATCGCCTGCGCGTCGGAGACCGAAGACAAGGGCAAGCTGTTCCGTCAGCTCCTGATCTGGGGATTCTCGATGTCCATCGTTGGCGCGATTCTCTGCTATGTCTTCTTCGGATTGCTTGGCCTTTGATTCTGGAGAGGCACATCACCTTTAAATCTAGTGACTGACAACGCGTCCCGCTGGGGAACAGCTTCCCCAGGATGCAAGTTTTTCCGAGTATCAACATCTTATTTACCGGAGTATTCGAGACAATGAGCGTAACCAAAAAACACTTGGACGTATTACGAGAGCTACGCGCCCGTGCGATACTGGGCGGTGGGCAAAAGCGCATTGACCAACAACACGCCCGGGGCAAGCTAACGGCGCGGGAACGGATCGATCTGCTACTTGACGACGGCTCCTTCCACGAATTTGGCATGATGGCCACGCACAGCCTGAGCACCTTCGGACTGGACAAGCAACGCTTTGCCGGCGACGCCGTCGTTACCGGCTTTGGCAAGATCAACGGCCGTCGCGTCGCCGTGTATTCACAGGACTTCACCGTCCTGGGCGGCTCCTTCTCCGAAATTCAGGCCCAAAAGATCAGCCGCATCATGGACAAGGCCCTTGAAGCCGGCATCCCCTGCATCGGCCTCGGCGACTCCGGCGGTGCGCGAATCCAGGAAGGCATCCGCAGCCTGGCCGCCTACGGCGAAATCTTCGTGCGCAACGTCCAGGCCTCCGGCGTCATCCCGCAGGTCTCCATCATCCTCGGGCCCTGTGCCGGTGGCGCCGTCTACTCCCCCGCGCTGACC